>JARRMM010000034.1:0-32334 GCA_037386005.1 Deinococcales bacterium
CGCCTCGGTGGCGGCCAGACCGACGTCCAGACCCACCAGGTCGGAGAGCGCCAGCGGCCCGATGGGCATGTTGGCGCCGAGCTTCATGGCCCGGTCGATGTCCTCGGCCGAGGCCACGCCGTCGGAGAGCGCTTGAGCCGCCTCGTTCAGGTACGGGAGCAGCAGTCGGTTGACGATGAAGCCCGGCTTGTCCTCGCACACGATAGGTGTCTTGCCGATGCCCTCGGCGAAGGCGCGCGCCTGCTCCACGGTCTCGTCCGACGACTGCAGCCCGCGGACCACCTCGACCAGCGCCATCATCGGCACCGGGTTGAAGAAGTGCAGGCCGCAGAAGCGCTCGGGCCGACCGCTGAAGCCCGCCACCTCGGTCACCGACAGGCTGGATGTGTTGGTGGCCAGCAGCGCGCCCTCGCTCGTCACCTCGGCGAGCCGGCGCCACACGTCGCGCTTGACCTCGATCGACTCGTAGACGGCCTCGATCACCACGCCGGCCTCGCCCAGCCCCTCGAGGCGGTCCTTCATGGCGATGCGTCCGCGCGCCTCGTCCGCCTCGGCCTGACTCAGCGCCTCCTTGCGGACGAGACGGCCGAGGCTATGCGCGATGCCCTGCTCGGCGCGTTCCAGCGCGCCAGGGGCGACGTCGCACAGCTCCACGTCGTGCCCGGCGACCGCGCACGCCTGCGCGATGCCGGACCCCATCGTTCCTGCTCCGATCACGGCTACGTTCATGCCACGTCCTTTCCCAGCGTGAGGGCGCGTCCCCGCTCGTCTCCTCACGCGCTGATGCGGTGCGATCCGCGGTGCCCGCTCACCCTCCATCCGGCCGGTGCAGGGCCAGTCCGGCCTCGAGGGCCGTCTCCACCATGGCGTCGACCGCGCGCGCGAGCACCTCGGGCGCCACGAAGGCCGGGTCGCCGATGGCGTTGCTGGCGACCAGCGCACACCCCGTGCTCACGCCACGGAGCGCACCCAGCGTGAAGAGCGCCGACGCCTCCATCTCCACCGCCAGCACGCCCTTCGCCGCGAGCGCGGGCACGTCTTCCGGCGCGGTGGCGTAGAAGGCGTCCTCGGTCTGCACCAGACCCACGGCGAGCCGCCGGCCTGCGGCTTCGGCGGCCTCCACCAGGGCCCGGGTCACGGCGAAGTCCGCCGTCGGGGCGTAGGGTTCGCCCTTCAGGTACATGGCCGTGGTGCCGTCGCGGGGGATCGACGAGACCGCCACCACCAGGTCGCCAGGCTCGATCCCCGCGGCCACGGTGCCGCACGTGCCGACCCGGACGAGCCGCCGCGCGCCGAGCTGGATGAGCTCTTCGACGACGATGGCGAGGCTGGGGCAGCCCATCCCGGTGGTCTGCACCGAGACCGGCATGCCCTTGTAGGTCCCGCTGAAACCGAGCAACTGCCGGTAGGTGTTGGTGGGGCGGGGATCATCGAAGAAGCGTTCGGCGATGTGGCGTGCGCGATCCGGGTCGCCGGGCAACAGTACGAAGGGGGCGATGTCGTCCTGGCGGGCGCGAACGTGCAGCGGTGTCATCGGGACACGATACCAGAGCGTGCCGTGCGCGGCCGGCCCGGAGCGCGCCCCGGCCGGACACCCGCTCGCCCGAGTCCCAACTATGAAAGGTTGAACGGGAGCGGAGTCGATCGCCGTGCTAGACTCCCGCCTGTGCAGGACTTGGAGGAGATCCTCGCCCAGCTGGTGCAGGGGGTGGACGGCTGCCTGGCCGCCGCCGTCGCGGGCATGGACGGTCTCGTGATCGAACAGTCCCCGCGCGAGAGCACCGAGCTCGCCGGCGTGGTGGCCGAGCTCACCAACGCCCTCACCGTCCTCAGCGCCACGGTGAGCGACCATCTGGGCGGCGGTCCGCTGCACGAGGTCATCGTCACCAGCGACCGGCGTATCGCCTATGCGCGGCTGCTCGAGGGCGACCTGTTCTGCTTGCTGGTCCTCAACCGTCACGGCAACATCGGCAAGGCACGCCTGCTCACCGGCGAGGCCGCCCGCAAGATCCAGGGAGCGTTCGCATGAGCGTCCAGGCCCGCTTGCGCGAGGCGCTCGCGCCGCTCTCGGAGGAGGGCGGCGTGGTGGCCGCGCTGGTGTTGACGCGCGATGGCCTGCCGGTGGAGATGGTCGGGCACGGGGTCCGCGCGGATGTCCTGGCCGCCGAGGCCGGTGCGCTGGCGGAGGCGTGTCGCTCCGCGGGCGAGCGGCTCGTGCTGGGCGACGCCGAGGACGTGACCGTCCGGGCGCCGGGCTACCGCTTGAGCTGCCTCTTGCTCGGTGATCACGCGCTCGCGCTGGTGCTCGCGGGCGACCAGGCGGACCAGGCCCTGGAGGCGGCGCGTTCGAGCCTGCCCGCGCTGCGTGAGGCGTTGGAGGCGGTGTCGTGAGTGGCGCCACCGGTCCCCTGCAGGATGCGCTGCGCGAGCTCCTCCGGGTGCGTGGGGTCACGAGCGTGGCGGTGGCGGGCGCCGACGGTGGTTTCGTGGAGGGGCTGGCGCTCGGCGAGGACGAGCTGGCCGCTCTCCAGGAGCTGATCCCGACCGCACTGGCGTCGAGCCGGGCGCTCGGCGGGCTGCTCGGCGAGGGAGCCGTGCAGCAGGCCCTGGTGGAGTACGCGGAAGGCCCGGTGCTGCTCGCCCCGATCGAGGCGGGTGCCGGTGAGGACCGTGCGCACGTCGCCGTGGTCGGCCTGGCCGACGTGAGCGACCTGGGGAGGGTGCGCTTCCAGCTCAAGCGCCGCCTGCCCGCTCTCGCGAGGGCCCTGGGCGAACCCGAAGGGGCGTGAGCGTTCCGGCCGGGTAGGCTGAGGGCGTGAACGAGTTCCAGCTGGAGATCCCTCCGGAGGTGGCGCGAGGCCAGTACGCGAACCTCGCGGTCATCACCCACACACACGACGAGTTCATCGTGGACTTCGCGCTGGCGTACCCGCAGCAGGCGCCCGTGGTCACCGCCCGCATCATCACCAGCCCGCGGCACGCCAAGGCCCTCCTCCGGAGCCTGGAGGAGAACATCCGGCGTTACGAGACGCACCATGGCGTCATCCCGGAGCCGCCGAGGGCCGACCCGGAAGGCTCCAACTGAGGCGCCCCACAGGCCTCTGGCGGCGCTCCGCGGACGGCGCGGAACGCGATGCGTCCGCCCAGGACGGCTGTCATGGGCGCTACCTCGCGGGCGTGGAGGCCGGTTTGTAATGACTCCATGCCGGAACGGGTCACGGTCTACTTCGACTACACCTGTCCGTTCTCGTGGAGAGCGGCGGAGGTGGTGGAATGGGTGGCCCGCCCCCTCGACCTGATGTTCGAGTGGCGTCACTTCAGCCTGTACCAGTTCAACCACGACCCGCGCGAGCGCTGGCAGCTCTGGAACGAGCCGATCGATCCAGAGGACGACATGGGCAGCAAGGGCTTGCTGCCGTTCCTGGCGTCGCAGGCGGCCCGCAAGCAGGGCGCGGAGGCGTACGGCGCGTTCCGCCTGGGCCTGCTGCGGGCCCGGCACCGCGATCACCGTCGGCTGAGCCGAGCCACCATCGATGAGGTGGCGGCCTGCGCCGGCCTGCACATGCCCCGCTTCGTCAACGACCTCGCCAACCCGGAGTGCCGTACCGTGCTCGCACAGGAGCACCACTACGCGGCCGCGCGCGACGTCTTCGGCACCCCGACGTTCGTGTTGCCGGGCGGCGAGATATCGTACTTCCGGATCCGCGAGGTCCCCGAGGGTCCGGAGGAGGCCCTGAAGCTCTTCCGGGACTTCCGCCACCTGCTCGAGGCGTACCCGTACCTGGAGACGGTCCGGCGCCCCCGACCCAAGGGCAACTGAGGAGCGCGCGTGCCTGACGCAGCGTGTGGGAATTGTCTTTCGGGCGCCCAGGCCCTCGCGGTAGACTGACGCCGTGCGGCTCGGACAGAACGTGGGGCACGGATCGGATGTGGGCCGCGTCCGCCCCCTCAACGAGGACTACCATAGGGTCTGGCAGTTTCCGCTCGCCGACGGCGAGCTCACCCTCCTTGCTGTCGCGGACGGGATGGGCGGCGCGGCGGCCGGGGAGGTCGCCAGCAAGCTCGCCATGGAGGTCCTGGACGAGTCGTTCAGCCGCTACGTCGAGGAGATGCGAGCGGGCAACCCCGTGGTGGGGATCGACAAGCTCACCGAGAAGGCGATGCGGCTGGCGAACCGTCGCGTCTACGCGGCCGCCATCAAGAACCAGGGCCGGCGCGGCATGGGCACCACCCTCACCTGCGTGGCCGTGCTCGGTCGACGGGCCTACGTCGGTCACGTCGGCGACTCGCGCGCCTACATGGTGCGCGGCAACAAGATCTACCAGCTCACCAAGGACCACTCCTGGGTCGAGGAACAGCTCGAGAAGGGTCTTCTCAGCGAGGACGAGGCGGAGCAGCACGAGTGGCGCAACCTCATCACGCGCGCCCTCGGAACGAGACCGCAGGTGGCGCCGGACGTCATCGAGATCGGCGTGGAGTCGGGCGACGTGTTCGTCATCTCCACCGACGGCTTGCACGGCCTCGTCAAGCCGGAGGAGATCCTGGCGGAGGTCAAGAGGACGGCCAACCGGCAGCTCAGTGTCGAATACCTCATCTCGTTGGCCAACGACCGCGGGGGGCCGGACAACATCACGCTCGTGATCGCCGAGGTCGGCTGATGTTGATCGTCCTGGCCGGCGTCGCCGTCGTGCTCACGGTGCTCCTGCTGCGCTCGCCCACATGGCTGGTGCTGGTGTTGCTGGCGCTGTCGTTCCTGGTGGGGGCGGGCGCCGTGGTGGTCGGGGGGCTGGCGCGAACGGTGTCCCCCCTCCTGCTGTACGCCCTCGCCTTGGGGCTCCTCGTCCCCGGCGGCACCGTGGCGATGCGCAGTAGCCGAGTGGCGCCGCCCAAGCGCCGCCGCAACCGTACCCACGGCGGCAATGGCGCGCGCTCCAAGAGGCGTGTACCGTCGAGCTTCGAGGCGATGGAGATCCCTGGCTACGAGCTCCTGGAGAAGGTGGGTTCCGGGGGCATGGCGAGCGTCTATCGCGCGAAGCGGAAGTCCGACTCGCAGGTGGTCGCGCTCAAGATCCCCATGGAGCAGTACGTCGCCGATGCGAAGTTCATCCGCCGCTTCCACCGTGAGGCCGAGGTCGCCCAGCGTCTCAGCCACGTCAACATCGTCCGGACCTACGAGCACGGCAGCATCGGCATCCAGCACTACATGGTCATGGAGTACGTCGACGGGCGCAGCCTCGAGGGGTACATCGAGGGCGACGAGCTCAGCCTCGAGCTCGATGTCGACATCATGAAGCGCGTGGTGCGCGCGCTGCAGCACATCCACTCCGCGGGCATCATCCACCGCGACATCAAGCCCGGCAACATCATGATCCTCCGTGGGGGCGTGCGCGAGGTCGATGGCCAGAAGCGGGTGCAGCCCGAAGCCGTCAAGCTCATGGACTTCGGCATCGCCGGCGGCAAGGTGCTGTCACGTCTCACCATGACCGGCGCGCGCGTCGGCACGCCGGTGTACATGTCGCCGGAGCAGGCGCGCGGGCTCAAGATCGACCATCGCAGCGACATCTACAGCCTCGGCCTGGTCTTCTACGAGATGCTGACCATGCAGACGGCCTTCAAGGGCGGCTACGAGGCCATCGTGCACCAGCAGATCTTCCAGACGCCGCCTCCGCCGCGGCAGATCAACCTCAAGGTGCCGAAGGTCCTCGACCAGCTCGTCATGCGCATGATCGCCAAGGACCCGGACGAGCGGCCCACGCTCGATGAGGTCTACGACACGCTGGACCGGGCGGACTTCGAGGACGACGAGCCGCTCAACCTGCCGAGTCGCCTGGTGCTGACGGTCAGCGCGCGCCAGGGCGTGCTCCGTGTCCTCGATCCCGACGGCAACCTGCACACCTCGCTGGGGGATATCGGCGTAGGGGAGGGGTCGTTCTCGGCGGCGCCGCTGTCGGTGGCGGTGGACAGCCAGGGCAACTACTTCGCGGCCATCTTCGAGTACCGGCTGGGGCAAGAGGACCACCGCATGATCCACAAGCTCGCTGCGGACGGTACGCCGCTGGCGTCGTTCGGTGCCTACGGCATGAAGCCGGGCGAGTTCCTCTACCCGATGTCGGTGGCGGTGGCGGCCGACGACACCGTCTACGTGCTCGACTCCGAGACGCACCTGGTCCAGCACTTCAGCAACGACGGCGCCTTCCTGGACAGCTTCGGTGGGCGCGGCAAGGGGCATGGGACCTTCAACGACCCGCGCGTCGTGGCCGTCGGTCCCGGCGATGGCTTGTACGTGCTGGACTACGGCAACCGCCAGGTGCAGCGGCTGGCACCCGACGGCACCTATCAGACGCGCTGGGCCTTCAAGATGGGTGCCGACCAGCCCGGCATGCGTCTCCTGGACGGGGTCGCGCTCGACCGCGACGGGAACCTCTACATCAGCGATGCGGCTGCCGGCAAGGTCCGCAAGGTCACCGCCGAGGGCAAGGTGGGCGTGTCGTTCGCGCTGGAGTCGCGTCAGGGCGAGGTCACCGATACCATCCTCGATCTCGGCGTGGACGACGCCGGCTACCTCTACGCCGCGCGCCGCGGCGGGCATCTGATCCGCAAGTTCGATCCGGCCGGCAGGCTGCTGGAGACGTTCGAGACCTACGCGCCGGTGGTGCAGATGGTGGTCGACGTCAAGCAGGCGCGCGCGGTGCCGAGCGTCCGCGGCTGATGAGGGCTGGAGCCTGAGCTAGCGCGGGGTCGGCGGTGTAGCGGGCCGGCAGGCCGGCGGTGCACCCTCGGGGGACCCTCAGAGCCCGGTGAGCGCCGTGATGATGTTGAGGAAGACCTGCAGGAACAGGTGCACCAGCCCGCCGATCACGCCCAGGAAGCTCAGGATGAAGAAGAACACCATGAAGCCGAGCACGCCGAAGCTGGCGATCTGCTGGATGACGCGGCGCACCTCGGGGTTGCCCCACGCGAGGGCGGCGTGCGCCATGTCGAGAGGCAGCACCGGGAACAGGTTGATCACGGCATGCACGACCGCGTAGGCGGCGGCGGCCTGGAAGGCGATGGCGAGGTGCATCTGGCCCAGGCTCACGAACCCGACCGACACGGCCAGGCTCAGGAAGCCGACCAGCAGGTAGGCACCGATCCCGGACAGCCACACCCACGCCTCCTGGCGGCCGCGGCCGCGGTAGTTGCGACCGTTCACGGGGACCGCGTTGGGCCAGCCGAACCCCAGCAGGAACAGGAACAGCACGCCGAAGGGGTCCAGGTGGCGCTGGGGGTCAAAGGCCATGAAGCCGGAGAAGCGTGGCGAGTGGTCGCCGAAGCGCGAGGCCACGAAGCTCTGCACGATGTTGTGGAAGATCAGCGCCATGACCATGACGACGGCACTGATCACCAGGACGGTGGGGTCGTTGTAGTACCTCAGGATCATGGCAAGCTCCCGGCCGCTCGGCTACGACTGCAGCTCACGAACGAGCTGCCTGGCCATCTCGACCTCGTCCTCGAAGGTCCGCACGCGTTGATCGGCGCGGGCGCGCGCTACCTCGTCGAGAATGCGTCCCACGGCCGGTCCAGGCGCCAAGCCCAAGTCTAACACGTCCCTCCCGCGCAGCCTCCGGCGGGGGGGTCCCTCCTCCAGCCGCGTCAGACGGCTCGCCAGCTCGGGCGAGAGGCACCGCAGCAGCACCCGTGCCGCCTCGTCGAGGTTCTCCAGGTCCTCGTCGGAGACGCGCTCGGCGCGCAGGACGGCGCGGAGGCGGTCGCGGATCTGGCCGTAGCGCCGCGGCCAGTGGAAGGCGTCGAGGTGCTCCGAGACCGACGCGTCGTCGCTCGCCAGGAAGAGCGCCAGCAGGTAGGTCTCGTCGGGGACGTCGCGCTCGTGGCGTTGCTCGTCGAGCGCCTGCAGCAGCTCCCAGTCCGCCTCCAGACCGAACAGCCCTTCGAGCCCCCCGACCTCGTCGAGCGAGTGCAGGGCGGGCGCGACGCGAGGCTCCGCCAGCGTGAGCTCGAGCTCGGCGCGCAGGCGCGCGCCGCTCACGTTGCTGGCGATGCCCGGCTCGAGCGCGTCGCGCGCCCGCTCGGCGGTGACCGGCTCGAAGTGGAAGCCGAGCCTCCCCGCCAGCCGCGCGCCCCGCAGGACGCGGGTGGGATCCTCGATGAAGGAGAGCGGGTGCAGCACGCGGAGCTGCTTGGCGCGCAGGTCGTCGAAGCCGCCGTAGGGGTCGATCAGCTCCGGCGGCTCCGGGTGGATGCGGAGGGCCACCGCGTTGACCGTGAAGTCGCGCCGCGAGAGGTCCTTGCGGACCGTGCTGGGGGTGACGTCAGGGAGCGCGCCGGGGTGCTCGTAGACCTCCTCGCGGGCGGTGGCCAGGTCGATCACCAGGCCGTCGTCCAGCGCCAGGGTGCAGGTGCCGAAGGGCACGTGGCAGGAGAGGGTGCCGCCGAGCCGGGCCTGCAGGCGGGTGCCCAGCCGTTCGGCGGTGCCACCCTCGACGGTCATGTCGAGGTCCTTGAAGCCCGCTCCCAGAAGAGCGTCGCGCACGGTACCGCCGCCCAGGAAGAGCGAGGCGTCGCCGGCCACCGCTCGGGCCGCGTCCAAAGCCTGCTGGGCGCTCGGCGGCAGGCGGCCCAGGAGGGCGCCGGCCGGGTCCTCGGTGCCGGGCCGCCGGTGGCGGGCGGCGATGAGGTCGGTCCGCGTGACGATGCCGACCAGGGCGTCGCCCTCGAGGACCGGGATGCGGCCGATGTTGTGGCGCAGCACCAGCTCCTCCAACTCGGCCAGGACGGCTTCCGGCCCGGCGGTGACGACGCTCTTGCTCATGAAGCCGGAGACGCGGCTCCGGCCAAGACCGTGCCGCAGGGCCCGCTCCAGGTCGCGCCGCGAGACGATGCCGACCAGGGCGCCGGAATCGCTCAGTACCGGCATGCCGTTGTGCCCGTAGAGCAGCAGCTTCTGCTGGGCCTCCGCCACCGTGGCGCTCTCGGGCACCGTCTTCACCGGGGCGCTCATCAGGTCGACGGCCGTCAGCACCGGCGTGGCGTGCGCCTCCAGCGCCTCCAGGACCCGCCGAGCGGCCTCGTGGGGGTCCAGGTCGGCCTTGGCGAAGGCCGCGCCCGGGTGGCCGGCGCCGCCGAGGGCGTCGTGCAGCGCTGCGGCGACGTCGAAGCGTTCGGTGGCCCGCGCGAACACCAGCGTCTTGCCCTCCATGCGCACCGCGACCACGCCGGCGTCCGCCTGGTGCAGCTCGAGCAAGTCGTTGGCCAGCCCGGACACCCCGGGCACGTAGTGGGGGTAGTCGAACGCCGCCACGCTCACGCGGCGACCGGCGACCGGCACCGGCCTGGCGGCGTCGAGCATGGCTTCGCGGAAGGCGTGGTGCTCGGGGGAGGCGGCGTCGACGGTGAAGCGCCGGACCAGCTGCAGGCTGGCGCCGCTCGCCAGCAGGTGGGCGGCCGCCCGGTAGTCGTCCGGGCGGGTCAGGTCGTAGCTGAGGTTACCGGTGTCCTCGTGGATGCCGAGCAGCGCCAGGCTCGCGATCGGTGGAGGGATGACGATGCCTGTGGCCATCAGCTCGCGGGTGAGCAGCGTGGCGGTGGCTCCCACCTGCTCGCGCAGCCCGCGCGCCGCCGGGATGGGGGTGGCGGGTGGAGGGTGGTGGTCGTACAGCGTCACCGGTACCGTCCCCACGATCTGATCGAAGGGGCGGATGCGAGCCGCGTCGGCGGTGTCGACCACCACCAGCTCGGTCACGGTGGCGAGGTCGATGTTCTGGGGATCGGCGAGCTCGAGCTGGTCGCGGTAGAGGCGAAGGAAGGCGGTGAGGCCCGGGCTCAAGGCGCCCTGGATGGTCGCCGTGGCGTTGGGGAACAGCAGCCGCGCCAGGGCCAGGCTGGCGAGCGCGTCGAAGTCGGGCTGCTCGTGGGTGACGATGAGACGCATGGTCCTCCCGTCAGTGTAGCGGCTGGCCGCCGCAGGCCGGGCCGCCGCTGCGGCGTGTCAGACTGGCGCCGTGCTGCACGTCGCCTTGCTCGAGCCGGAGATCGCCGGCAACACGGGCCAGATCGCCCGGACCTGCCTGGCGGCGGGGTGCCGGCTGCACCTCATCCGTCCGCTCGGCTTCCGCCTGGACGCGGCCGCGCTCAGGCGCGCCGGCATGGACTACTGGGAGCACGTCGACGTACAGGTGCACGCGGGCTACGCCGCCTTCCGTCAGGCCCTCGCGCCCGAGTTCGCGGCCGGGCGCGTGTTCGGCTTCACCGCGCACGCGGCGTTCGATCCGTCGGCGCCTCCCGTGGACGCCGGGCCCGACGCCGTTCTCCTGTTCGGTCCGGAGTCGCGCGGTCTGCCGGATGCCGTGCTAGCCGAGACCAGGCCGGTGCGGCTGCCGATGCGACCCGGCACGCGCTCGCTCAACCTGGCCGCTGCGGTGGCCGCCGCCGTCTACCTGACGTGGGCGAGGGAGGGCTTCGAGGGCGGCTGCTGACACGCCGGGCCCGTCGGTCGAATCCTGGGCGGCGCACACGACCCGCCCGGCCGGCCCGTTCCGGCGGAGCGGTTCCTCCGCGCTGCGCGCCGCCCGCGCGGCCCGTCCCCGTGCCGGTCAGTCGTGCATGAAGCGCGTGCTCGCGTCGAGCTCCGCGATGAAGCCGGCGAGGAGCTCGATGGTGCGCTCGACGTCCTGCAGGTCGACGACCTCGTTGGGCGAGTGCATGTAGCGGTTGGGGATCGACACCACCGCGCTGGGCGTACCTGCCCGTGACGGGGCGATGTGGTCGGCGTCGGTGGCGGTGCGCCTCGGCGACACCCCCATGCTGACCGGGACCCCGGCCGCCTCGGCCGCGCGCCTGAGGCCCTCCATCACGCCGCGGTGGACGTAGGAGCCGGCCGTCAACACGGGGCCGCCGGCGAGCGGCACGTCGCCGTGCACCTTCTTCTCCAGGCCGGGCGTGTCGATGGCGTGGGTGACGTCGATGGCGATCGCCACATCGGGCTGGAGCGCGTACGCTGCCGCGCGGGCGCCGACGCCACCGATCTCCTCCTGCACGGTGGCCACCGCCACCACCTCCGCCACGCCGCCGGCGCGCCGGGCCGCCTCCAGGGCCACGTAGGCGCCGATGCGATCGTCGATGGCGCGGCTGGCGACGCGCCCGTTGAGCAGCTCCAGGAACGGCTGCTCGATGACGGCGGTGTCACCCGCTCGGACATGGGCCTCCGCCTCCTGGCGGGAGGTGGCCCCGATGTCGATCCACAGGTCGTCCATGGTGGGCGTCTTGCGGCGGTCCTCGGCGCTCATGAGGTGGATGGCCTTCTTGCCCACCACGCCGAGCACGTCGCCGGCGTGGCCCAGCACCCGGACCCGCTGGCCGACGAGCTGCATCGGGTCCCAACCGCCGACCGGGCGCACGTACAGGAAGCCGTGATCGTCGATGTAGCTGACGATCAACCCGATCTCGTCGATGTGTCCGGCCAGCATCACACGGGGTCGCCCCCCGGGCCGGAAGGTGGCGAAGACGTTGCCGTACGCGTCGCTCGTGGTCTGGGCGCCGGCGGCGTCGGCGCGTGCGCGCCAGACGGCGGCCGGCCGGGACTCGAAGCCCGAGGTCCCGGCCGCCGACGTGAGGTCTCGCAGGAAGGACAGATCCAGTGCCATGGCGGCCAGCATACCGCCGCCCGTGGGCCGGTTCCGTACGGGTCGGGAGGGTCGCCTAGCGGATGCTGATGCTGCCCGAGCCGGCGTCGGCCACGGTGATCAGGATGGCGGGCGCGGTGCCGTGAGCCGCTGCCGACTCCCAGACGCCGATGTCGCCCGACCCGCTCTGACGCTCCAGGAAGGACGCCACCCGCAGGGGACCGGACCCGTCGTTGCGGGCCTCGAGGCGCACCGCAGCGTCGGTGGGGACGTCGATGCGGATCGGGCCGCTGCCGCCGCGCACGCTCACCTGCGCGTCGGTGCCGGGCGGCAGGACGAGGTCGGTGCTGCCCGAGCCCATGTCGAGCGACAGGTCCAGCGACGCGCCGGCTGTCACGTCGATGCGGGCAGGGCCGCTACCGCCCTGCACGCTCGCTCGGTAGCGGTCGGCGGTGCCGGGGAGCGTGAGGGTGGCGGCGCCCGAGCCCCCGTCGAGGCGGAAGCCGGCGAGGTGGAGTCCCGCGAGGTCCAGGCTGGTGGAGCCGGAACCGCCGTCCACCCGCAGATCGAGCGGCACGCCCGGGCCCAGCGCCAGGTCCCACCGGCTCGTGCCGAACGAGGCCGGGACCCAGGGCCGGGTGAACTGCGGCCGGACCGTGATCGTCTTGTCGCGGTCGCCCCTCACCTCGAAGGTCGCGGCGGGACGGCCCCGGATCTGCGCGTCGAGCAGGGTGGACGCGTCCGAGGCGGTGAAGACGTGGCTGGCGGAGCTCGAGAGCTCGAGGTGGACGCTGGCGCTGCGCGCCGCGCCGACCGGCTCGTGGAAGGCAGTCACCGGCGGCGACGCGTCGGGCCGTGGCACGAAGAGCGCCGCCAGCACGACTACGATCGCGGCCAGCGCGGTGTAGGGCACGGCCCATGGGCGACGCACCCGCAACAGATCGAGACCCACGCCGACCAGCAGCAGGGGCCAGTAGATGGAGAGCGCCGCCAGCACCCGGGGCGGGACGAAGCCGATCTCGAACAGGAGCCAGAGAACGCCTGCGGCGATCAGCAGGGCCGGCAGCAGATCGCGCCGCGAACCGCCCTCCCTCATGGTTCGCTGCGGTCGTTGCCGCGCCGGGCCCAGAGCACCAGGCCGGCGGCGATGAGCGCGAGCGGCAGCAACCAGCGGCCGACCCAGCTCCCCGCCCAGTTGTTGAAGACGAAGAACTCGAAGAACGCCCCGAAGGCGGCGAACAGGGCCAACCCCACCGTCACCACGCGCATGCCCTCGCGCTCCCGGTCGTGGTCGCTGGTCAGCGCCCCCTGCAGGAACACGCCGAAACCGACACCGGAGACGATCAGCCCCCAGGCGTAGGCCCACGACTCGTAGTAGTCGCCCAGCGCCTGGGCGAACAGGATCAGGCCGATGGTGGTGACGATGCTCCCGGGGATCGCCAGGCCGGCCGCCTGCTCACCGCCCAGGAAGGCCCACGCCAGAAGCGCGAGGCCCGGCAGGATCACGAACAGCGGCCAGCCGATCGCCCCCAGGTCGACCATCCGTCCGAACAGCACGAGCACGCCGGCCACGATCAGGACGATGCCGATCACCTGGTTGCGGTTGCTCATGACGTTGCTCTTCCTCATGGACACGTGCCTCCTCGCTCCAGTCTACGAGTGGGGCGGTCGGCCGCTGCGACGCACGTCGCAGCCGCCAGCACGCATCCGGCCGGGCGCGGTTGTGCCGAGGCCTGGAAAGGACGCCCCTGCGGCGCCCGGCTGAGGCCGGGGGGCGGGGTATGGGCCGGCCTCAGGCGACGGTGGGCACGCGCCGCAGGCGCTCGGCGATCGCTCGCATGGCTTTGCGCGCGTGGACGATCCCGTTCTCGATGAACACGTCGCTGGTGCGCCTTCCGAAGCCGGCGGAGCCGACCACGAACAGGCCGGGAACATCGCTCTCGAACGTCTCGGGGTCCAGCTCCGCGGCCAGCGTGGTGTCGTCGAGCGTGACCCCAGCGGGCCGCAGGAGCTCGGGTGAGGCGAAGTAGCCCGTCAGCAGGAAGGTCTGGTCGGTCGGGATCTCGAAGCGCTCGCCCTGACGCTCGGCCACCACCCGGTCCGGAAGGATCTCACGCACGACCGTCTCGAAGTGGACGGCGATGGAGCCCTCCTTGACGCGGTTCTCCAGGTTGGGGCGGATCCAGTACTTGAGGCTGTGCCGGAAGTCCGCGCCGCGGTGGACCATGGTCACGCGGGCGCCGCCCCGGAAGAGGTCCAGCGCGGCGTCGGCCGCGGAGCTGCCTGCGCCCACGATGGTGACGTCGCGGCCGAAGAAGGGGTGGGCCTCGGTGTAGTAGTGGCTCACGTTGGGCAGGTCTTCGCCGGGCACGCCGAGCGGTTTGGGGTGATCGAAGTAGCCCGTCGCCAGCGCCACGCAGCGCGCTTCCAGAGCGCTCTCGGCCTCGCGGCCGGGCGCCTGCGAACGCAGCCGTACGGCGAAGCCCTCGGCGGTCGGCTCGACGGCGGTGACCTCGGTGTAAGGCACCAGGTTGAGACGCTCGTTCTGCACCACCTTGCGGTAGTAGTCGAGGGCCTCCTTGCGCGTCGGCTTGTCGGTGGCGGTGACGAGCGGGTGCCCGCCCACCTCCAGGCGCTCGGAGGTGGTGAAGAAGGTCATGTAGGTCGGGTAGCCGGCGATGGCGTTGACGACGCAGCCCTTCTCGATGAGCCGGTAGTCCAGCCCGGCGCGCTTGGCGAGGATGGCGGTTTCGATGCCGATGGGGCCGGCGCCCACGATGGCCAGATCAACCATGCCGACTACCCTAGCAGACCCCCTCCAGGAGCCCACGACCGCCTGCGACACCTGCCTAGGGCAAGGGCCCGCCCTGGGCAGGCCCTAGGGCGGGGGCCCGCCATCGGGCGCCGTACACGAGGGGCAGTCCGGACACAGCGGGCAGCGTTCGCACTCCGGGCGGCGCGCCTTGCACACGCGCCGGCCGTGCAGGATCAGGCCGTGGTGCACGAACACCCAGTCCGTCTCGGCGAACAACTTCTGGAGGTCGCGCTCGACCTTGTCGGGGTCGTCGTGAGGCGAGAAGCGCAGGCGGCGCGCCAAGCGCCCTACGTGGGTGTCGACGGCGATGGTGGGCTGGCCGAAGGCGTTGGCCAGCACGACATTGGCCGTCTTGCGCCCGACGCCTGGCAGAGCGGTCAGCTCCTTCATGGTGGCGGGCACGGCGCCGCCGTGCCGCTCCACGAGCCGGCGGGCGGCCCCCGTGAGGTTGCGCGCCTTGGAGCGGTAGAGCCCGATGGCCTGGATGAACGGCTCGACGTCGCCCGGCTCGGCCGAGGCCAGGGCCTGGGCATCGGGGAAGCGTTCGAACAGGGCGGGGGTCGCGCGGTTGACGCTCACGTCGGTCGCTTGCGCCGAGAGCACCGTTGCGACGAGCAGCTCGAACGGTGTGCGGAAGTCGAGCTCGGTGGCGGCATCCGGGTAGAGGTCCTTGAGGTGGGCCAGCACACGGGCGGCGCGCGCGCGCTTCCGTGCCAGGCTCTCTCTCGGCATGGGCGCCATTCTATCTCCCGACCCCGTCGGTCGCGGCAGGGGCGCGTGCTGGCGCGGCGAAGTGAGTAATTCGCCAGAGGGTGACGCGGGCGCCTCGGTAGACTGCGGGGACTCCGTTGGGCCCCGCCCGAATGGCGCGAAGGAGGCAGGATGCCCGTATTCGAGTACAAGGCTCGCGACCGTTCCGGCAAGGTGATCGCGGCCACCATGGAGGCGGCGTCGCAGCGCGACGTGGCCTCCGCCCTGCGCGACAAGGGCTACTTCATCAGCGAGATCAAGGCGCCCAAGAGCGGGCTGAACGCCGAGATCAAGCTGCCGAAGTGGATGGACCTGGGGAGCAAGCCCACGGTCCGCGATATCACGATCTTCTCCCGGCAGTTCGCCACGGTCATCAACGCCGGCCTGCCGGTGGTCCAGTCGTTGTCGATCCTGCAGCGGCAGTCGCCCAAGGAGGGGTTGAAAGACGCTCTCCGGCGGGTCCGCGAGGACGTCGAGACCGGCCAGCCGCTATCCAACGCGCTGGCCAAGTTCCCGCGGCTGTTCAACAACCTCTACGTCTACCTGGTGCGTGCGGGCGAGGTCTCGGGCAACCTGGACGGCATCCTGGAGCGCATCGCCGCCTACATGGAGAAGCAGGCGGAGCTGCGCGGCAAGATCCGCACCGCGCTGACCTACCCGACGGTGGTGCTGGTGATCGCGCTGGGCGTCGCCTACTTCCTGTTGACCGGCATCGTGCCGCAGTTCGCCAACATCCTCAACCAGCTCGGGGGGAAGCTGCCGGCCATCACCCAGGTGCTGATCGTGGTCTCGAACTTCCTGCGCTTCGACTGGTACATCCTGATCGGACTGATCGTCATCCTAGTGGTAGGCACCAGCGCGTACTACCGCACCAACAACGGCCGGCACACCATCGATCGGTTGCTGCTACGCACACCGGTCTTCGGTCCCCTCATCCAGAAGACGTCGATCGCCAACTTCGCCGACACCTTCGGCCTGCTGCTGCACTCGGGCGTGAACATCATCGAATCGATCGACATCACCAAGGGCACGGCCGGCAACGTCATCGTGGAGGACATCCTCGATGAGACCAAGGATGCCGTGCAGCGCGGCGAGCAGATCAGTCAGACGCTGGCGAAGTACCCGCTGGTGTTCCCGCCGCTCGTCAGCTCGATGATCTCCATCGGCGAGGAGACCGGTGCCGTGGACAGCATGCTGCAGAAGGTCGCCAGCTTCTACTCACGCGAGGTCGACGAGGCGGTGGAGAGCCTGACCGCCGCGCTCGAACCAGCGCTGATCGTGTTCCTCGGTGTGATCGTCGGCTTCATCGTCGCCGGCATGTTCCTGCCGATGTTCTCGATCATCGGTCAGCTGAGCCAGTAGGCGAATCGAAGGTACAACGTGAGCCTTGCGCAAAGGGGCGTCGCCAGCGCCCCCTTGCGCCGTGGTCGGGCTGCTCGGCCGGCGCGCAGCGGCAGCGTCATGAACAGCTCGTCCAGGTCGCGTTCGTTCATCCGCACGGCCTGCGGTTGTCGGCCCCAGGTCTCGAAGCCGGCCGCCCGATAGAGGTGAAGCGCCGCCACGTTCCCTGCGATGACGGACCGGTCGAGCCGTTCTGCGCCCGGCTCCAGCGCGGCGCGCATGAAGGTCGGAATGGTCGGACTCGGGACCATGGGCGCGGGTATCGTCACGCGATTGCTGGCGGCCGGACACGAGGTCACCGGGTGGAACAGGACGAAGGCGAAGGCGGCGGAGCTCCTGGACGCGGGGTTGGCCTGGGCCGATAGCCCGGCCCGGGTGGCCGCACGGTCCGAGGTGGTCCTCTCGATCGTGACCGATGCGGCGGCGGTCCGGGCCGTGGCGCTCGGCGCCGACGGGATCGTCTCGGGGCTCCACCGCGACGGGGTCTACCTCGACATGAGCACCATCGACCCGGACGAGAGCCGAGCCGTGGCCGCCGCCTTCGAGCGAGCGGGGCTCACGATGCTCGACGCGCCGCTCTCCGGGAGCCCCGTGACGCTCGAGCAGGGGAAGGCGTCCATCATGGTCGGCGGCGATCGCAAGGCCTTCGAGCGGGTCAGGCCGCTCCTGCTCGATATCGGTGCCAAGGCCTCCTACATCGGCGAGGGCGGGACGGCCGCGCAGATGAAGCTCGCCATCAACCTCGTCCTGATGGTGGAAGTGATCGCCTTCGGCGAGGGGATCGCGCTGGCCGAGAAGGGCGGCGTCGACCGGGAGGTCGCCGTCGAAGCGATGCTGAACAGCGTGGCCGCCTCCCCGGTGCTGGGCTACCGGGGCCCGTTCATCCTCGAGGGCAACATGCCTGAGAAGGCGCTCGCGGACGTGAACCTGCAGCAGAAGGACATGCTGCTCGTGCTGGACCTGGCGCGGAAGCTCGGCTCCCCCGCGCCGCTCGCCGCAGCCGCGAACGAGATGATGAACGCGTGCCGCGGGCTCGGGCTCGACCGCCGCGACTTCGTCACCGCGCACGAGGTCTACCGGCGCCTGGGAGGCTTCGACGGATGAGCCCCTACCGTACGAATCTGCGCCAGGTGCCCCCTGTCGAGGGGCTCTCGCCCGCGGACGGGTGGATCGACATGCAGGTGCAGTTCCTCATCGACCAGAAGAGCGCGGGATCGGACGAGCTCGTGCTCGGCTGGACCGTCCTGCCGCCGGGGGCGCGCCACGAGCGGCACCGTCACTTCCACGCCGATGAGTTCCTGCTGGTGCTCGAGGGAAGCGGCATCATCTACACGGACGAGGGTGAGGAGCCCTCCGGCCAGGGAGACGTCGTGTTCACCGAGCGGGGCCACTGGCACGGCTTCGCCAACACATCCGACGAGAAGGTGATCCTGGTCTGGGGATGGAGCGGCGCCGGCTCGCTCGAGGCCGCCGGGTACGAGGTATGGCACGGCGACGGCTCGCCGAGCGGCGCGGTACCGCCTCACGGCGAGGGCTCGTGAGCAGCACGCCGCAGGACCCGCGGATCGTCGCCGGGATGACGCGCCAGCTCGAGGTCCGGCGTCAGCGGCTCGCTACCGGCGAGGCCTCGTTGGGCTGGAAGCTCGGCTTCGGCACGCCGGCAGCGATGGAGCGCCTGGGGATCGAGGCTCCCTTGGTCGGCTTCCTGGTGGATGGAGCCACGGTGGAACCGGGGTCGACGGTGTCCGTCGCGGGATGGACGAATCCCGTCGTCGAGCCGGAGATCGCCGTGATCATGGGGAGAGACCTGCCTCACGCTGCGCACCGGGACGCCGTGCGCGAGGCGATCGCCGCCGTAGCGCCCGCGATCGAGCTCGCCGACCTGAGCTTCCCGCCCGAGGATGTCGAGGCGATCCTCGCTTCGGACGTCTATCAGCGTCACGTCGTCCTCGGGCGTCCAGACGAGACGCGTGGCGGCGGCCGCCTCGACGGCCTGGTCGCCACCGTGGATCGCGACGGCGCCCGGATCGCGACCACCGACGATCCGCTGGCGGCAACCGGCGACCTCATCGACAACGTCATGCACGTGGCGAACCTCCTCGCGTCGCTGGGGGAGGTCCTCAGGGCGGGGGAGATCATCCTCACCGGGTCGATCATCCCGCCGATCCAGGCGGACCGCTCGACGGAGGTCCGGTACGTCCTCGACCCGATCGATACCATCTCGGTCAGGCTGGCGCAGTAGGCGCCGGCGGTCCTCGCCTACGACACCCCCGCGGGCCAGGGCCCACGCAACGAGTCCACGAAGCGGGGCCGCGAGACGGGGCCGGAGCGAGGCGGGGAGTGCCGACGGCGCCCCCCGCCTTCATGTGGCTCGCTTCCGTGCGGGCCCTGCCTCAGTCCGCCGGAGGCACGTTCGAGTTGAAGATGTCGCGGTAGAGCTTCCAGCTGCCGTCGTCCTGCCGCCGGAGGATGCTCATGAACTTGCCGTCGACATGGACCGACATGCTGCCATCCTTGGCCGTCTGGTCGGCGGTGTAGAGGCCGCGCGAGTAGGCCCAGTCCCCGAGGATGGTGATCTCCCGGGCGTCGATGGTCAACTTCGAGTCGAAGTTGGCGAAGCCCGGCGCTACCTGTGCACGGATGGCTTCGAGACCCACCGCCGGTGGTGCGCCCGGTGCCATGCGGACGCCGCCGTCGGTCCACAGCGCCATCCAGCCGTCGGTGTTGCCGGCCTCGACGTTGGCGATGTACTGGCTCCAGAACTGCTGGATCGCTTCCACGTCCTGCGTGTTGGACTGCGCCGCCGCGCTGGCCAGCGTACCAGCCACCAGGAGTGCTGCGACCCAGATCCCCAGTCTTCGACGCATGGTTCCCCCCTTCGGATCGTGCAACGTGGGGTTGCTCCGACTACGGGTGTGGACGCTCACCCCCCTTCCTCCACCGGAGGAACGGAGGCCGCAGGGCAGCGATGACGGGGTTGTGGGTGCGTGAGAGGCGTCCGAGACTCGGGCGACCGTGAACGACAGGCCGTCCCGTTCCCCCATGAGGCGATGGAGCGTGTCCATCATCCGGCCTGGCGGGGGCCGGCTTCGAGAGCCGAATGTCCCCTGGGGCAAGAGCGCGAACCGTGCGGTCCGGTGCCGGGGGCTCAGCCCTCGTGGCCCCCGTCGGTCGAGGGTGATCGATCGCCGCCGCCGCGACGGCCGCTTCGGCGCCCGCCCCGCCGCCGTCGGCGCGAGTTCCTGGAGGTCCCCTGGCCATCCGTCTGCGGCTGCGCTCCAGCGCTCGCCCGGCTCGGGTCGCTCCGGCCGTGGCTTCGATCCTGAGCGTTCTGGCGACCTCGACCGCCCTCTCCGTTCAGCGGCCCCTGTCGATCCTGCCGGCTCGGGTGGCTCGAGCCGGCAGGTCCGTTCTGGCTGCCGCGCGGGTCCGGGTTCGACCTTCCGGCCTTGCTTCGCGCCGCGTTCCGGCCTTGCTGGGCGTTCCGGACGGGTCCACCACCGCGCCGGCCCCGGCCGCGTTGCGCGCGCGACGGCCCTCCGCCCGACGGCGCCTGGCCGGTGGACGTGGGGACCGGCGTGTTTCCCTCCACCTGCACGCGGTCCAGGTTGCGGCCCAGGCGACGTTCGATGGCGCGGACCATGGCGTCGTCGTCCGGGGTCACGAAGGTGAGCGCCTGGCCGCTGCGCTCCATGCGCCCGGTCCGCCCGATGCGGTGGATGTAGGCCTCCACGGTGTCGGGCATGTCGTAGTTGATCACGTGCGAGACGCGGGACACGTCGATGCCGCGGGCGGCGATGTCGGTCGCCACCAGGATTCGGAAGCGGCCGTCGCGGAAGCCGTCCAGCGCCTTCTGCCGCTTGTTCTGCGAGAGGTTGCCCTGGATCGCCGTGGCGAAGTGGTTCTCGCGGTCGAGCTGGGCTGCGAGCTTCTTGGCCCGGTGCTTGGTACGGGTGAACACCAGCGCGGAGCGCGGGTCGTGCTCGCGCAGCAGCTGCTTGAGCAGGTCGGTCTTCTCGTCCCGGAGCACCGGGTAGAGCGCCTGCTCCACCGTCTTGGCGGGCTCCCGACGGCCGACCTCGACGGTGACGGGGTCGGACAGCACCTCCTGGACGAGCCCGCGCAGCTCGCTCGGCATGGTGGCCGAGAAGAGCATGCGCTGCGCGCCCTCCGGGACCCTCGCCAGGATGCGGCGCACGTCGGGCAGGAAGCCCATGTCGAGCAGGTGGTCGGCCTCGTCCAGCACCACCACCTCGAGCGAGCCGAGGTCGGCATTGCCGCGGCCCAGGTGGTCGAGGAAGCGGCCGGGGCAGACCACCACGATCTCGGCGCGACCGCGCAGCGCGGCCTCCTGTTGGGCGAAGCCCACGCCTCCGTAGACGGTGGCGCTGCGGAGCCCGGTCTTCTGGCCGAGCTTGACGGTCTCGCCGTGGATCTGCTCGGCGAGCTCGCGGGTGGGGGCGACGATCAGCGCGCGGATACGGCCGCGCGGGCCGTTCAACAGGCGCTGGAGGATGGGCAGCACGAAGCCGGCGGTCTTGCCGGTGCCGGTCTGGGCGAGCCCGAGCACGTCGCGCCCCTCGAGCGCGGGCGGGAGCGCGCGCTCCTGGATCGGGGTGGGGCTCACGTAACCGGCCGCTCGGATGCCCGCTTGGATGTGCGCATCGAGGTCGTAGGGTTCGAAACTCACGTTGGTCCCTCCTGGCTCACCACCGGTCGAGAGGACCTCGAGACCGTGCGGAGGTAGCCTCGGCAGTCTACGCTGACGAGGGCACATACGTCGTCCGCAGCGAGACGTCGCGGCGGCAGCGGCGCCGTTCCCGTTGCCAACGCGGGCGTGCCGTGCTAGCATTCAAAGGCTGCCGGTCCCGTACCGGACCGTTCGTCGTGACATCGCTCGCGCGCTCTCCAGAGCGCGTCTGGGGAGAACCGAAGGAGAACCATGGCCAGGAACCCGTCCGCGATGAAGTACCATCGCCAGTCCGAGAAGGCGCGGCTCGCCAACCGGGCCCGCAAGAGCACCATCCGCACCTTCACCAAGAAGGCGCTGGCGGCTGCCGAGTCCGGCGACTTCGAGGCCGCGGCCAAGTACGAGAAGGTCGTGCAGAGCCTCGTCGACAAGGCCACCAAGGGCTCGACGCTGCACAAGAACACCGCGGCACGCAAGAAGGCGCGCCTGGCGCGTCACATCAACGCTATCAAGGAAGGCCGCCTGAGCTCCTGAGGGCGTACTTCGGCAGATCGAGCGGGCGCCGCCTTCCACGGGTGGCGCCCGCTCTGCTTTGTGCCGGCCGGTGAGCGCGATCCGGCTACCGCGCGCTCAGCTGAAGCGCTCCTCGGCGAACGGGTCGCCACGCATGTGGTAGCCATTTCGTTCCCAGAAGCCGGGGACGTTCTGGTCCATGAAGTGGAGCTCGTGGAGCCACTTGGCGCTCTTCCAGGCGTAGAGGTGGGGGACGATGGCGCGCAAGGGACCGCCGTGCTCGACCGGGATGTCCTCGCCCTCGAGCTTGTGGGCGAGCAGGCAGTCCTCGGCCAGGAAGTCCTCGAGGCTGAGGTTGGTGCTGTAGCCGCCGTAGCAGCGCAGCATCACGTGCGTGGCGGCGGGATCGACGTCGAGGTGCCGGACCAGCTCCGCCGTGCGCACGCCGGTCCAGCCGACGTCGAACTTCGACCAGTGGGTCACGCAGTGGAAGTCGCGCCGGACGTCGCTCTGGGGGAACGCCATGAGCTCGTCCCAGGTGAACGTGCGGGCCGCAGCGAGCCCGCTGATCCTGAGCTCGGCGTTCTGCGGGGTCAGACGCGGGGTGGGACCGTAGGTCAGGACGGGGAAGCCCCGGGTGAGGCTCTGGCCGGGTGGCAAGCGCTCGGTGTCGGCCGGAGGCTTCGCGAGGAGACGACGGATCATGTGCCCACGCTAGCACGACGGGTGTCCGAAACCGTGTCTCCAACGACGATTCCTGTGCTGGCCGCCGTGGCGGCTGCGTGGCCGGCGAGGCGGCGAGGCGCCTACCACGGCGTGCCCTGGTAGCTTGGGGCGTGCCCGGCCCCCGCATCGTCCTCGTCCGCAGCAAGGACTCCGCCAACGTCGGCGCGGCCGCTCGCGCCATGAAGAACTTCGGCCTGGACGACCTGGTGCTGGTGGCTCCCCGATGCCGCATCGATGCCCGCGCCCGGGCGCTCGCCTCCCACGCCGGCGACGTGCTCGACGGGGCCCGCGTGGTGGCGTCCGTGGCCGAGGCCATCGGCGACCTGCGCTTCGTGCTGGGCACGAGCGCCCGCCGACGCGACAACGAGAGCCTGCCGGTATGGCTCCCGCGCCAGGCGGCGCCGCACGCGCAAGGGGCGGACGTCGCCATCCTGTTCGGACCCGAGGACCACGGTCTGAGCAACGAGGAGCTCGACCTGTGCCAGGGCTACGTGTCGATCCCGACCGCCGACTACGCCTCGCTCAACCTGGCCCAGGCCGTGCTGCTGGTGGCGTACGAGGTGCACCTGGCCCGACCGCGCGAAGGGCGCTCCGAAGCCGGACCGCACGCCGCCGTGGACGGGCCGTCGGCGCAGCTCGGCGTGCCGCCGACGGTGGAGCGTGCGCCGAGGGAGCAGCTCGAGCGCTTCTACGCCCAGCTCGTCGACGCCTTCCACCTCATCGGCTATACCGATGCCCAGCGCGAGCGCGCGATCCTTCGCCTGTACCGGGGGATCTTCGATCGTGTGGCGCTCACGCCCCGTGAGGTGGCGGCGCTCCGGGGCCTGGTGAGCCAGGTGGCGTGGGCCGCCGAGCAGCCGCCCGAGCGGCTTCCCGACCGCAAGGACGAGCGTTGACACTGGGAAAGTCGGGTGGGTATACTACCCGACGCTGACCGGACGGCCGGTCCCGGAGGGTTGCGCTGGAGGCACCATCCGGAGGGTTCGGCCGCAAGCTGCCGCTGACCGGAGGGTTGGCTGAGTGGTTGAAAGCGGCGGTCTTGAAAACCGTTGACGGGGCGACCCGTCCGGGGGTTCGAATCCCTCACCCTCCGCCAAGAGTCCGGTCGGAGCACAGTCGGGAGAGGTGGCCGAGCGGCTGAAGGCGCTCCCCTGCTAAGGGAGTATGGGGGCAAAACCTCCATCGAGGGTTCGAATCCCTCCCTCTCCGCCAAGCAGCTCCCGCGCTGATGAGCGCGCGCCTGTAGCTCAGTTGGATAGAGCGTCTGACTACGGATCAGAAGGTCCAGGGTTCGAATCCTTGCAGGCGCACCACGACCGAACGACCCCGTTCCCGACGGGGTCGTTCGCTGTTTCGGCCCGGCTCGGCAGGCCAGGGACCGGAAGGGGCCGCGGTTCCCTGGCCGATCGTTTTGCGAGCACGCTCCGACAGCCCGGGCCCTACTGGACGGGCCGCGCGTAGATGGCGTCGAACTCCCCGTTGGGCAGTCCCCAGATGTCAGTCACGTCGCTGGCGTAAGCGATGGCCTGCTCGGCGGTCCAGAGCCAGATGCGGGGCGCGTCGTGCCAGATGATGCGCATGGCCCGGCCGTACGCCTCGTCCTGCTTCCGCGGATCTGGCTGGGTCGCCCCCGAGGTCACGAGCTGGTCGACCTGGTGGTCGCAGTAGAACTCGGCATTCTGCCCCCGGGGCGGCGTCCAGCCGCACGTGAAGCCCAGCAGGATGGGGAAGGCGGTCAGGTCGGGCGAGGCGATGGCGTCGAGGAACAGCTCGTTGGTGTTCTTGCTCTCCGGCTGGTCGATGCTGGCGAGGTAGGCGGCCCAGTCCAGCGGCTCGATGACGAGATGGATGCCGACGTCGCGGAGCTGACCGGCGATCGCCTGGGCGATGGTCATGCCGCCGTTGCCTGGTTGGTCGGAACGATCATGTGGAGCGTGAGGCTCCCGGGCTTCACGCCCGCGTCGGCCAGGAGGGCCTTCGCCTTGGCCGGGTCGTAGACGTAGGGGCGGAGCCTGGCGTAGCCGAAGACGCTGGCCGGCACCACCGAGTCGGCGCGGGTGACGGTGTCGTGCAGCACGTCGTGGATGATGGCTGCCTTGTTCACGGCGTAGTTCAGCGCTTGCCGGACGCGCACGTCGTCCAAGGGCGGCCTGCTGGTGTTGAGCCCCACGTAGAACGAGAGGTCGCTCGGCGTCAGCGAGACGTCGACCCGGGGATCGGCCTTCAGAGCCGCAAGGTCGGAGAGTGACGGTGCGACGGCCATGTCGGTCTGTCCGGCGAGGAGCATGGCTCGACGTGTCGCGGAACTGGGGACGATCTGGAACTCGACGTGGGGGTAGTAGGACTTCCTTCCCCAGTACCCCTCGAAGCGGTCCATCACGACCCTGGTCTCCTTCCGGTAGGACGCGAACCGGTACGGGCCCGTGCCCACCGGCCAGTGGATGGTCCGGTAGGTGTTGCCGTGCTCTTTCACGGAGGCGGGGGAGAGCATCGCCGTGAACATGGTCGCGAGGGCGGGGACCGGGTCCATGGCGGGCAGCGTGAGGTGGAGCACGAGCGTGTAGGGGTAGACGATCTCGTTCGAGGACACGTCGCTGAAGGCGACGCGGATCAGGCTGTGGACCTTCGGGTCCATGACCCGCTGGAGGTTCCACTTCGCGGCTCGAGCGTCGAAGGGGGTGCCGTCCTGGAAGCTCACCCCGCGGCGCAGGTGGAAGACCACCGTCGAGCCGTCGGCCGAGCGGTGCCAGTCGGTGGCGAGATCCGGGACGATGGTGCCGGAGCGATCGAGGGTCAGCAGGGGCTGCGCCACGTACGCCAGGACGTTGCCCCAGACCCCGTTCTCCAGCGCCGGGTCGAGCGTCTTGGCGTCGGAATCGACCGCGATCCTGAACGTGGCTTGCGCGAACGCCGGTGCGGCGGCCAGGGCAGCCACGCCCCCGAGTGCGAGGGCCAGGACGAGGATCCGACGGCCGAGATGGAGGTAGGCCCCGGGAGGGGCAGCGTTGCCCATGCGAGCTCTCCTTCCTTGCAGTACGTTCGTGCGATCCGCGCCGCACGGCTTCGTCCGTCGGCCCCATTGGAAGCGATGCGGCCGCTTCGTGGGTAGCGCTGAGCGCTACCCGGGGTGCTACGGGCTCGTCGCCGGCGACCCCGAAGCCCTCGCCTGGCGCCCCCGATTCCGGAACGGGTCCGCGCCGAAGACGCCTGGGCGGTGGGCGACCCCGTATGGCGTTCCGGGGCACCGCGGTCCGCGTTCGGCAGGACTAGCATGGATGTGGGGAGGGTCGAGGAGAGGGGGAACCATGAAGCGCGCCCTGGCAGCCTCTAGCGTGGGAGTCATCTTGCTGCTCCTCACGTCGTGTGCGCCGGTCATCGTGAGGCCGAGCGAGATGGTCACGGGTCTACCGTTCTCGGAGGCCTTCTCCGCGGTGGTGACGACCATCAACACCCAGCCCTACCCGGCGAACATGGGTGGTTGGGTGATCACCGAAGCGAATCGTGCGAGTGGTTTCATCGCTGCGCAGATGACCTACCGGATCTGCGGTTTCGTGCCCTTCACGCATCATGCGCGCGTGCACTGTCGCACCTACGACGCCCGCGTCTCCGTCACGCTGATCGAGCGCCCCGACGGCCGGGTCGTGGTGGGGATCGGGGCGACCAACGACAGTGAAGCGCGGGCCCTGGCCGCGAGGATCACGGAGAGGCTCGGTCTGGTCGACACCTGGAGCGCGCTCTGATGCCCTCGCAGCTAGCCGCAGCGCCGGTGCGCCGGTACGCGGACGGCTGAGCGCCCCTGGTTTCCTGGGACGGTCGAGCGGGGGCTGGTGGGGTGCATGATGGGCCCGTGCCGGCGGGGATGACGAAGCTCGTATGGCGGTCGGCCGCCCGGCCGGTCGCCGCCGAGGACGTGCAGGCGGCGAGGCGCCGGCTGGAGCGGTTGGGGCTGGGGCTTCTCACCCTGCAGCAGGCGGGGCACGGCCTCGAGGCGCGCAAGGCGCTCTACGAGCTCGTCCGACTCGGGGTGCACGATGAGGTAGGCGGTGAAGGTGCGTTCGTTCCATTCGAGCGCTTCGATGCGGAGCTCTTCGAGCCCTTCTACTGGCGCTGGGCCGACGCGCAGTACCTGGCAGCGGACGGTGAGACCTGGGTGGGGCTGGTGAACCTCCAGCTCCGCAGGCCCGAGCGGGCGGAGATGGGGATCACCGTCGTGCGGCGCGCCTACCGACGGCGCGGCATCGCGAGGGCCCTGAAGGTGCTCGCCCTGGGCCTGGCACAGGGACGAGGGGTCACGTCGGTGGTGACCTGGAACCACGTCCAGAACACACCGATCCTGCGCCTCAATGCGTCGCTCGGGTTCCGCGCGCGCTAGGCCTCGTTAGCCCCGTCTCAGCGCTGTGCGTGGGCTAGCAGTGCGTCGATCGTCTGCTCCACCGCCACGCTGGACACCTGGTAGGCGCGCGGGATACGGGCGCGGATGTGCCCTTGCGGGCCCACGATGACGATGGTTCCGTTCCCGACCACGATCGGGGCGCCCTGCTTCGCCAACGGGTTCCAGGCGCGTGCGTAGAAGAACGTCCCCTGCGCCTTCCGATCCGCGGCGTAGACCCGGAAGGCCTTGGGTCCGAGGGTCTGGACGGGTACCCCGAAGCCCTTCTGCACCACGTGCGCGACGCGTCGTGGCGAGGCGGTCAGGAAGGGCCAGTCCGCAGGGGTGGCCGGTGTCCGGCCGAAGCCGACGACCTGCTTCATGAAGCGCGCCATGGTGCCGGGATCGGCCGCCGCCGGATCGACGTTCAGCGAGACGAACACGACGCTCTTCCCGAAGCGGCCGGTGCCGTGCAGGTCGCTCTCCAGCGCCATGAGCAGGTTCACCGCCACCACGGGACTGGCCCGGGTACCGCGCGGGTCGAGGAAGCTGACCACCTGGACCTTGCCCTGCAGGGTGGCGGGATCGAAGGGGTGCCCCTGCTGGTCGGTGAAGCCGGCTAGGCTGGGGGCGAAGCCCAGATCGTGGAGCGGGTAGCCGTGGTCGGCCGCCTGGCTGGCGGCGGGAGCTGCGCTGGTGCCGTGATGGTAGAGGTAGCTGCCGACGAAGGCGAGGGCCGCCCCGAGCACCAGCCCCGCGACCACGCGGCCGGTGCGTCCAGCGATGGCCAGCGGTCCGCGCGGCGTCATCCTGCTCCCCCCACCAACCGGGCCACGTCGTTCACCACGACCCCGCTCGGAGTGGTGCTGGCGTCGCCGTAGACGGCGCGCACCCAGCCCTGCCGGTCGACGACGTAGAGGGGACTCTGGTGCATGATCGCGAACGGCGCGTGCGCCTTCGCCGCCACCCCGTTGTTCATGCGCGCCTGGAAGGTGCTGGGAGCGAGCTTCTCGGCCTGCGCGTTGGAGACGCTGTAGTAGCTGCTGTGGTAGCCGTCGTGGACGACGCTCCGCACCATCGTGGCCGGGCCTGTCAGGTAGGCCAGCCAGCGCTCGTTCGGGTTGACGCCCTCCTGGTGCAGGAACGCCCTCAGGTCCTTGGGCCCGGTCAGCTTGTCGATGTCGAAGGCGATGAACTGGACGTCCCGTGCCAGGTGACGGCGTTTCAGCACCTGCTCCAGGTTGCGTACCTTCGAGGCCGTCAGGGGACAGAGGGTGGTGCAGTACGGGTCCATGGTGACCACGATGCGCACTTTGCCCAGGAAGTCGGAGGAGCGCACGGGACGGTCGAGCTGGTCGACGAGCCGGTAGCTCGGAGCCTGGAAGAGCCTCGGCAGGGGGGCGCGGGCGCCCGCCACCGCCGCGAGGGGCCCGGGCCACAGGAACAGGGCCACCCCCAGGAGGATCCCGAGGACGGCTCCCGCCGTCAGGTAGCGCCACGTGCGGATGGCCTTCACGCGGGCCAGCCTAACGCCGGGCATGTGTGCAGGATGAGCGCTGGAGTGTCGTCGCACACCCTCCGAGATGCCGGGACATATGTCCTGGACGGGACAAATATCCCTCCTGGCGCCACCACGCTCGGGGGGAGGATGGGCTCCGTTGGCCGAGCGTGGCCACGAGAACTCGAGAGCGAGTTCGGAACGGGAGAGAACGTCATGAAGAACCTCAGGAAGGGTGCAGTGCTGGTGATGGCGGCCTTCGGGCTGATGGCGCTGATGCCCGCTCTCGCCGCCAGCACCCCCGCCCCGGTGCAGCTCACCATGGTGATCATGCACAGCAACGCCGTCGCAGGCGTGCAGGGCAAGCCCGGCCCGGACGGCAAGATGCACGACGCCTTCATGCCCTCCGACCTGGTCATGCAGCCCGGCCAGCAGGTGACGCTGACCGTCATCAACTACGACGACGGCGACCACAGCATCACCGCCCCCGAGCTCAACATGAACCTGATCGCCAAGGGCGGCACCTTCACCAAGGACGCCAGCGGCAAGGAGACGGGCTTCACCCCGGGCAAGACGACCTTCACCTTCACCGCGCCCAGCAAGGTCGGCTACTACCGCTGGTACTGCGCGCTTCCCTGCGACGGCCCCACCCACTGGGCGATGAGCAAGGGCTTCGACGGCATGGGCCAGGACGGCTACATGGCGGGCTACCTGGTCGTTCGCTAGACCAGCAGCCGCGCCCCGGGGCGACGCGACTGAGCTCGAGCCCCTCCACGATCACGAGCCCGCCACGGAAGCAGGCCTGATGCGCCGGCAGCTCCTTGCTGTCGATCGCATCGACGCTGGGAGCGTCGGTGCCGACGAGCCGGACGCCGCGCCGCGCCAACGCCGTCACCAGCTCGGTGGAGAGCGGACGGAAATCGGGGAAGTCCAGCCAGCGCTCCGGCTGCCCGGTGCGTAGCAGCACCCGCGGCGGCAGCGGCTCGACGGGCAGCACGCTCTCCGGGACCTGTCCCGCGCCGCTGGCGTCGACCACCAGGCACTCGCCCACCAGAGTGTCGAGCCCCACCGCCGCCAGCGTTGCTCCCGTGCGGGCATAGTGCCAGGGCGCGTCGACGTGCGTTCCCAGGTGGGTCGTGGTGGTGAGACGCATGACGTTCACCGAGCTCCCCTCGTCGATGCTGCTGACCTGTTCGAGGACGTAGCCGCTGTCCCCAGGCCAGACCGGGTGCCCCTCGGCGAGTTCGCGCGTGATGTCGATCATGATCCCATGCTAGCCGTCTTCTCACCCGTGGCCGGCGCTCCACCGGATAGCGTGGCGGCGATGACGCCGCGCGCTACGACCTCCCGCCGGTCGCTCCGACTGCTCCGTCGCCGCCCGCGCATCGGACTGGCGATGTGCGCCTTCCTCGTGGCCGTCGCCGCCGCTGCGGCCGCTTCCGCCCAGACCGTCACCGTGGTGGCCGCCGGCGATATCGCCTGCGAGGCCGGCCAGGCGCCGGGGCCACGCGCCTGCCAGCAGGACGCCACCGCGGCGCTGGTCGCGCGCATCGCCCCGGACGCGGTGCTGGCCGTCGGTGACCTGCAGTACCCCGAGGGCACGTTGCAGCAGTTCCAGGAGGGCTACGCCAAGAACTGGGGCCGCTTCAAGAGCATCACCTACCCGGTGCCGGGCAACCACGCGTACTACAGCGGGGGAGACGGTTACTACGCCTACTGGGGGGCCCGAGCGGGCGAGCCCGGCAAGGGCTACTACAGCTTCGATCTGGGTGCGTGGCACATCCTCGCCATCAACTCCAACTGCCCCGCCGTCGGCGGCTGCGGCGCGGACGCACCGGAAGTGCGCTGGATCGCCGCCGACCTGAAGGCGCATCCCAGCCGCTGCGCGCTGGCCTTCTTCCACCACCCGCGCTTCAGTTCGGGCCCGCACGGCAACGACGAGCGCATGGCGCCCATCTGGGCGGCCCTCCAGGCCGGCGGTGTCGACGTCGTGCTCAGCGGGCACGACCACGACTACGAGCGCTTCGCGCTGCAGGACGCCAACGGACGGCTCGATCCGAGCCACGGCATCCGCGAGTTCGTGGTGGGGACCGGTGGCGCGCCTCAGTACGTGGTGCTGTGGCGTCGCGCCCACAGCCAGGCGCTGCAGGTGGGAACGTTCGGCGTGCTCGAGCTGACCCTCCGGCCGGATGCCTACGACTGGGCGTTCCGCCCGATCCCCGGCGGCACGTTCCACGACAGCGGATCGACCACCTGTCACGGCCCGCCGACGCCGTAGCGGCAGTCCTGCGCTCCGGGTTCCCCTAGCGCACTAGCCTCCGTCGCCGAAGCGCCGGCGTCCCTCGTTCCAGCTGGCCCTCAGGACCGGCCGCGGCGCAGCAGGTACCAGCCGCCGCCGACGACGATTCCGACCGCCAGGCTCAGGGCGCCGCCCGACCAGGCCGTGAAGACGTGGGTCGAGTACTGCAGCCAGACGCCCAGCGTCGCCATGAAGCAGATCCCCACCCCGATGGCGAAGCCGATCCCGGCGCCCAGTCCCAGGCGTTCCGTCCGTTCGTCCATGAGCGCATGATACTCGCTCAGCCCATGGCGGCCTCGACGGCGGCCGCGACCTCACCCGCCAACCGCTCGACCAGCACCTCGTCCTCCGCCTCCACCATCACCCGGACCAGCGGCTCCGTGCCGCTGGGCCGCAGGTTGATCCTGCCGGTCTCGCCGAGACGCGTGCGCGCGGCCTCGACCGCGTCGCGCACAGCGTCGGCCTCGAGCACCTCGCCCTTGGAGGCGGCCGGTACCCGCACGTTCACCAGGCGCTGCGGATACACGGGGATCTCGTCGAGCCATGCCTCGAGCGGCCTCCCCGACTTGCGCACCGCCGCCAACAGCTGCAGCGCCGTGAGGATGCCGTCACCGGTGGGCGCGCGGTCCAGGAACAGCACGTGCCCGGACTGCTCGCCTCCGAGCCGCAGACCACGGCGCGTGAGCTCCTCGTGGACGTAGCGGTCGCCGACCTTGACCCGGTGCATCGTCACGCCCCGGTCCTGCAGGTAGCGCTCGACGCCGAGGTTGCTCATCAAGGTCGCTACGATCTCGCTGTCGCCCGCGGTCAGCGCGCAGATGGCGAGGATGTGGTCACCGGTCACGAGGCGGCCGCGCCGGTCCACCAGCAGGGCGCGGTCGGCGTCGCCGTCGAAGGTCACGCCGACGTCGAGCTCGTGCTCGACCACGCGCTGGCGGACCGTGTCGGGGTGCGTGCTGCCGCAGCCGACGTTGATGTTCTCTCCGTCGGGGCGAGCGTGGATCAGGTCGAGGCGGGCGCCGATCTTCTCGAACACCTTGGGAGCGATCTGGTGGCTGGCGCCGTTGGCGCAGTCGAGCGCGACGCGCAGGCCGTCCAGGTAGGGGGCGTTCGCCAGCAGGTGCTGCAGGTAGTGGCCGTCGTTGGTGCGGTAGCGCGTGGCCGAGCCGACGTCGCTCCCCACCACGGGCTCGAGCCCTTCCGGATCGAGATCGAGCAGCGTCTCGATCTCCTCCTCCAGGGCGTCCGACAGCTTCTCGCCGGAGCCGTTGAAGAGCTTGAGGCCGTTGTCGCGGAAGGGGTTGTGGCTGGCGCTCACCACCACGCCTGCGTCCGCATCCAGCGCTCGTGCGAGGTAGGACACGCCCGGCGTGGGCATCACGCCCAGCCAGGTCACGTCGGCCCCGCGCGACGCCAGGCCAGCCGACACCGCATGCGCCAGCATCGGGCCCGAGCGCCGGGTGTCCATCCCGACGACCACGTGCGGCCGGTCGGCGCCGCGGCGCCTGAGCCCCTCGGCGGCGGCGACCCCCAGGCGGAAGGCGAACGCGCCCGTCATGGGATGCTCGCCCGCGACCCCCCGGATGCCGTCGGTGCCGAAGTATCGCCTGTTTGCCATGGACGCCATTCTAGCCCGGCACACGGCCGCCGCGCGG
>JARRMM010000035.1:0-17166 GCA_037386005.1 Deinococcales bacterium
CGAGCGCTTGCCTTGCGCGTGAAGGGCCCCAGTCGCAGCTCCCGCTGGTCCCGTGTCACGCCGAAGTGCCGTCCAAGACCTAGATCCTACATGCTCATCATCCCGTGGCGTCTCGACGCGTTCCGCCCCAACTGTCGGAGGACCGTCCGAGGGTCTCGTCGGTCCGATGGTGGGCTCAACTGCGGGCCTTGCGGAGTTGGCTTTGCTGGGGGTGAGTCCTGCGTTGGGTTGTCGAGCCGCGCGACGCGGACCATGAGTGTGAAGGTTTCGTAGGCCCTGGGCGAATGGGGAGGGTACGGTTCCGCCTACGCGGATGCTGATGGTGGTTGCTTCGCATCCTGCATGGCGTCGTCCGAATCGTCCTGGATCGCTGGGGCGGGCAACCAAGAAACCGTGGCCAAACGGTCCTGGTTGTCGAAGTTCGATCGTGCAGCGCCATGGCTGTTTGGAGGCTGTCGTGAGAACTCGTCTTCCCCTCATCGTACTCGCGCTCGGCATGGCGCTCCTCGTTGCAGGCTGCGGTCAGCAACCCGCGCCGGCGACGATAACGACGCTGTCGCCGAGCGCTGCCACCCTGCCGGCTTCCGGCGGTTCCGACACCCTGAGCTGGAGCGCCACCGGCGCTACGGATTACGCCCTCGCCGTGAGCCCCGGCACCGGCGTGAAGGTGAACGGCGCGGCATACGCAGGAGCGGTGGACCTGAACACCAGCACCAGCGCCACCGTGACGTTGCCTGGCAACACGAGCAGCAGTGGCGTCACATACACATTCACGCTGACGGCATCCGGCGCGAGAGGTTCGACCCCGACCACGAAGACCGTGAAGGTCACGGTTGGAGCGGCCGCGCCGAGCATCGCCAACCTCACGGCCTCACCGGCAAGCCTCACCGCTGCGGCCGGCCCCTTGAGCTTGGCTTGGACTGGCAGCGCGGTCACCGATTACAGCCTCACCGTGAGTCCCAGCGCCGGCGTGAAGGTGAACGGCACCGCGTACGCGGGGGTGGTCGATCTCGGGACGAGCACCAGTGCCTCGGTAACGTTGCCCGGCAATGCGGGCAGCAGTAGCGTTACCTACACGTTCACGCTCACGGCATCCGGCGGTGCCGGCACGACTCCCGCCACGAAGACAACCACGGTCAGTGTGCCGGCCCAGATCCCGGAAGAGGGGCTGTGGGTCGCTGACTGCAACACGAACAGCGTCGACTACTTCGCCGCGGGCACACTGGGGAGCACCTCGACACCCACGGCCACCATCACCAACGGAATCAGCTGCCCGCGGGACCTGGCGTTCGACGCCAGTGGCAACCTGTGGGTAGCGAACCAGAACAACAACGTCACCGAGTACCTGGCTGGATCGCTGACCTCCAACCCCGGTGCTGCAGCCACCATCGGCACCGGTACGCACCCGGCCGGGCTTGCGTTCGACGCCAACGGCAACCTATGGGTGTCGAGCGAGGGTAGCAACACGGTCACCGAGTACCCTGCAGGGTCGCTGACGAGCAGCCCGAGCGCGAGCCAGACCATCAACCTCACCATGCCGGAAGGCCTGGCGTTCGACGCCAACGGCAACCTATGGGTGCTGAGCTTCTACAACAGCGCGACCGAGTACACGGCGGCGTCGCTGAGCTCGACCCCGTCGGTCGGGGCCACCATCAGGAACGGCCTCGATTCGCCCATGAAGCTGGCGTTCGACGCCAACGGCAACCTATGGGTGGGCAACCTGGCAGGCGGCGCGGCCGTGCGCTACGATGCCGCCACGCTCACGTCCAGCCCCAGCCCGGCCGTCTCCATCACCACAGGGAATTCCAATAACGCCGGTGTCGCCCTCGATGCCAGCGGCAACCTGTGGGTCGGGCACCAGGTCTCGCCGCAGGGCGTCGACGAGTTCGCTGCGACCGACGTCGCAGGCACGGGCTCCCCGTCGGCGACGGCCACGATCGGCGTCTTCCAGAACGTGCAACAGGTCGCGTTCAATCCGCCCCCCTCCAACCTGCCTCTCCACTAGCGCCCGTCGCACTCCCCCTCGGCGGCCCGGCCAACCGACGGTCTGGCCGCCGACCGTTGGGGCAGGACCACGCGACGGCGCCGTCACATCGTGGAGGCGAAGCCACGGGGTGGCTGCAACGACCCGCCGATCCACCACGCAGAGACGCTCGGGCTACGAGTACGACCAGCCTGGCTGCAGAGAGCCACGCTGTCAGCGGAGAGCGCGCTGACGCCTGGGCGATCGCAAAGCGCACGAGGGGTCGCCACGAGCCCGATCGAGCGAGGAGCACCCCATGGCGCACAAGAAGGGGAGCGGAAGCCTCACCTCGACGGCTTGCGCAGCTTCCACACCTGCTCGCTCGGCCAGGCCCGCGCCCAGGCGAGGTCGACGAAGCTGGCGCGATCCTCCGCGTCCTGCGGCGGGCGCGGTTCCAGGTAACCCTCTACCTCGAAGCCCACCTCGCGGAACAGGTCGAACCAGTTGGACACCGACAGGTTGAACTCGATCCCGCCCGGGTCGACCTCCACCTCCGTCCAGTCGGTGCGGTGCATGTCGAAGTACGGCCGGACGAGCTCGTGCCCTACGGGCGAGCCGTCGATCGGGCTGCACACGGTCACCAGCGGGTGATTGCCGAGGAAGACCAGCCTCCCGCCGGGGCGGAGGAGCCGGCGCGCCTCGGGAAGCCAGCGCCGCGGGTCGCACCAGATGGCAGCGCCGTACTCGCTGATGGCGAAGTCGAACGACGCGTCCTCGAAGGGCGTCGCCTCCGCATCGCCCAGCACCAGGGTGAGCGCCACGCCGTGCTCGGCGGCCAGCCTGCGCGCCGTAGCGAGCTGTCGCTCAGAGGGGTCGATGCCGGTGACGGCGGCTCCGCGGCGCGCCATCCAGGCCGACACATAGCCCGTCCCGCAGCCCAGCTCCACCGCGGCCATGCCGCGCATGTCCACGGGCAGCAGGCGAAGCTCGGACTCGGGCACGCCCCAGATGCCCCAGGTCGGCTCGGCCTGCGCCCAGTTGCGCTCACCGGCAGCGACCCAGGCATCGGCGCGGGCGTTCCAGTAGTCGCGGTTGGCCGCGACGTGAGGCGGCTCGGGATCAGACGAGGGTTCGGCCATGACCCAAAGGATACGGCGCGAACGTCTCCGTCGCTGATGGGATGGTGAGCGGTACCGGACTCGCTGCTCCAGCACCCGCGCTACAGCGCAATCGCGGACGGCGCGCCATCGACAGTCGCTCCTGGGCGTGCCGCCCTAGGGACGGGTGGTACGGTCGCCTGCCTCCGCCCCGGCGATCACTGGGTGGCACGCACGCGACCCCGGGCGGATCCATCTCCCTGGGCAGCGGCACCACCGCTTCCTTCCGCCGGACCCTGGGTCGGTCGATGCAGGTAGCGCCCGAGCGGCGGCCCGACGATCTCCCCGTTGGAGTACACGAGCTGTCCGCGAAGGAACGTCTGCTTCACGCGCCCCGTCAGCTCCTGCCCTTCGAAGGGCGTGTAGCCCTGGCCCGACTCGCTGTCGGCCGCGCGCACGACGAACGTCTCGTCAGGGTCGAACAGCACCAGGTCGGCATCGAACCCTTCGGCCACGTCGCCCTTGGCGTTCAGGCCGTAGCGCCGGGCGGCGTTCCAGCTGAGCAGCTCGGCCATGCGGTTGGGCGACAGGCCGCGTCTGCTGCCTTCGCTGTACAGACCCGACAGCAGGTACTCGGTGCCCCCGAACCCCGACTTCGCCATCCAGATGTCGCCGGGTTCGGACTGCGACACCTTGAACTCCGCCTTGCAGCAGGCGTGGTCGCTGCAGACCCAGTCCACGTCGCCCTCGAGCAGGCGCTCCCAGAGGTATTCGACGTCCTCCCGCGGACGGATGGGCGGATTGACCTTGGCGTAGGCGCCCGTCGGCGCGTCGACGTCGAGCAGCAGGTGACCGACCGTCACCTCCCGGCGGAAGTCGATGTGGGGGAACAGATCGCGCATCATGATGGCGGCCTCGAGCGCCTTGCGGGAGCTCAGGTGCAACAGGTTGATGTTGGCGCATGCGGTCTCGTACGCGAGGTAGGAGGCGATGAACACCGCGAGCCCCTCGGAGTGCGGCGGCCGCGCCGCGTTGTAGGCGTGCAGGCCCTTGAGCTTGCCGTCACGCTCGACCATGGCGGTGTAGGCGTTGAGGATGTCCGCGACCTCGCAGTGCAGGCTGAGGGAGATGTGGTCGCGTTCCCGCGGGTGGCTCTCCAGCATCTCGGAGAGCTTGCGCATGATGAACTCGAAGTGCGCGAAGTCGTAGCTCTCCCCCTCCTCCAGATGCAGGAAGTTCCGCTGCGTGCTCGACCGCCCATGGAGGCCGTGCCCCCCGTAGAACATGAAGATCTTGAACGACGGTACGCCGTGCTGGTCGAGTAGCATCGGCATCTCGTCGATGTGCCCGCGGTTGATGGGCGCCAGGTGGTAGCCGTAGTCCACCCAGTAGCGGCCTTGCGAGAGTTCGAGGACCTCGGGATAGAACGACTCGTAGGGGCCGCCCTTGTTGAGGTAGTAGTCGCCCGTGCGGAAGTACGTGATCGCCGACGTAACGCCGCCCATGGCGGCCGCCTTGCTCTCGGTCACGGCGTCGTCCTGCAGTGGTGAGTAGATGCCCACGTGCATGTGCCCGTCGGTGAGGCCGGGGAAGGCGAGCAACCCGCGCCCGTCGAACACCTCCTTGGCCTGGTCCGCGGAGATGTCGGGCGCCACGCGTGCGAAGCGCCCGTCCTTGACGGCGATATCCGTGCGCGGTGTGCCGCTCGTGCGGGGACGCACCAAGCGCACGTTCTTGACGAGAAGGTCGTAGGGCCGCGAGTCGCTCATGCTCTCCTCCGTTCTCCGTCAGCGTCCGCCAGTCCGATGACCCCGGCGGCCGCCAGCGCCTCAAGCTCGGGATCGGCATAGCCGACCCTCCTCAGCACCTCCGCGGTGTGTTGCCCGAGCGTCGGCGGGTCGCTGCGCTTGCCCCAGCGCCCGCTTCCGAAGGCCAGCGGCAACGCCGGCAGGCGTCCCTGTTGGCCGTCCGGGAACGCGGTGTCGAGCAGGCTGCCGCCCTGCAGGAGCTGAGGATCCTCGAAGAGGTCCTCGGGGCGCGCCAGCGGGGAGAACGGTAGCCCGGCAGCGTCGCAGCGCGCGACCACCTCCTCCAGCGGCATCGCCCCCACCATGCGCTCGAGCTCGGGCAACAACCAGTCCCGTTCGGCGATGCGGTCGTTGTTGCTCCGCAGGCGCGTGTCAGAGCCAAGGTCGGGCCGCTCGAACGCCTCGCAGAAACGCCCCCACTGCTTGTCGGAGGTCACGCCGATGAAGACGATGGCGCCATCCGCCGTCGTGAACTGCTGGTAGACCGCCCAGGCGCTCACGCGCTCCGGCATCGGCGGCACCGGCTCACCCGATGCGACCGCGTAGGCCATGTGGTGCCCCATGATGAAGGCCGCTGTCTCGAAGAGGGCGCTCCGAACCAGTGTGCCTCTGCCTGTGCGGTCGCGCTCCCTGAGCGCCAGGATCGCGCCCATGGCACCGTACACGCCGGTCATGATGTCGACCACGGAAGCTCCGGCGCGCAAGGGCCGTCCCTGGGGGCCGGTCATGTACGCCAACCCGGACATGATCTGCACCACCTCGTCGAGCGCGGTGCGGCGCTCGTAGGGCCCGGGCAGGAAACCCTTGAGCGAGCAGTAGACGAGTCGAGGGAAACGCTCCGAGAGCTCGTCGTAACCGAGGCGCAGCCGGTCCATGGTGCCGGGCGCGAAGTTCTCGATCAGCACGTCGGCGCGGCCCACGAGCCGCTCCACGGCCTCGTAGCCGCGAGGGTCCTTGACGTCGAGCACGACGCTCTTCTTGTTGCGGTTGAAGAAGGGGTAGTAGCCCATCCCGAAGCCGCGCAGCCTGCGCGTGGGGTCGCCGTCCGGCGCCGGCTCGATGCGCACCACCTCGGCGCCCAGGTCGGCCAGCACCAGGCCGGCTGCGGGCCCCAGCACCGCCTGGCTGAATTCCAGCACGGTGACGCCCGTCAGCGGGAGGGACGCGTCTGCGCCCGTCAAGGTGACGCCTCGTAGCCGCCGTGCTCCTTCAGGTACGGCACCAGCCCGCCCGCCTCGAGGATCTCGGCCATGACGGCCGGCATCCTGGTGGCGCGGTAGCTCTGGCCGGCATCTTCGTCGACGACCGTGCCCTCCAGCAGGTCCACGCGCACGCGTGCACCATCCGGGATCTCGTGCTCCGGCACCTCGGCCACCGCCAGGCCGATGTTGATGGCGTTGCGGAAGAAGATGCGCGCGAAGGAACGCGCCAGGACCACCGATACCCCCGCGGTCTTGATCGCGATGGGTGCCTGCTCGCGGCTCGAGCCGCAGCCGAAGTTCTCGCCGGCTACCAATACGTCGCCAGGGCGGATGCGCTCCTTCAGCTCGGGGTCGTAGTCCTCCAACAGGTGCGCCGCCAGATCACCGGCATCGAGCGTCTTGGTGTACTTGCCGGCGATGATCCGGTCGGTATCGATGTTATCGCCCAGACGATGGGCCTTCCCGCTCACGGCCGTCATGCGTGCCCGCCTCCTCTCACGTCGCGGGCGGAGCAGCTCCAGACCAAGACGGAGCGGCTCACGCAACCCGCCCCTCGCCCGCGAGGGGCAACGTCGCCGGGTCCACGATCTCGCCCGCCGCGGCAGCTGCCGCCACCACCGCGGGTGAGGCCAGGTAGATGCTGGCATTCGGATTTCCCATACGTCCGCGGAAGTTGCGGTTGGTGCTCGAGATGACCGTTTCGCCATCACCCGGTACACCCTGGTGGGTGCCTACGCAGGGTCCGCAGCCGGAGGTGATGAACGTCGCGCCTGCGTCCGACAGCGCCTGCACGGTGCCATCGGCGAGCGCCTGGTTGAAGACATGCCGCGAAGCAGCGGTCACGATCAGCCGCACTCCCGGGGCGAGGCGCCTGCCGGCCAGCACCCGTGCAGCCGCGTGAAGATCCTCCAGGCGACTGTTCGTGCAGGAGCCGATGAACGCCATGTCGACCTTGGTACCTAGGACCTCGTCGATGTCGCGGACGTTGTCCGGCGAGTGGGGCACCGCGACCTGTGGGCGCAACCCCGACACGTCCACGGTCACCTCTCGGCGGTAGCGGGCGCCGGGATCGGCCCGCAACACCGGCGCGCCTGCACCGCCCGGAAGGCGAAGCCCGTCGGTCTCGACCAGCGCCGTCTTCGCGCCCATCTCCGAGACCATGTTGGCGAGCACCATCCGGCTCGCCAGACTCATCGAGGTCACCGCCTCGCCGGCGAACTCCACCGCCTCGTAGGTCGCGCCCGCGATCCCAAGGCGACCCACGAGGTACAGCACAACGTCCTTGGCGCTGACCCCCTCCGGAAGCGTTCCGGTCAGCTCGATGCGGACGCTCCGCGGCACCTTCAGCCAGATCTTGCCGGTGAGCAACACGCCCGCCAGGTCGGTCGATCCGACTCCCACGGCAAATGCGCCCAGTGCCCCGTAGGTGGGGGTGTGCGAGTCGGCGCCGACGAACAGCTCGCCGGTGCGCACGTGCCCGTTCTCCACCATCAGCTGGTGGCAGATGCCCTCACCGACGTCGTAGAGGCGTACGCCCTGCTCGCGAGCGAAGCGGCGCATCACCGTGTGGAGGGTACTGATGCGCTCGTTGGGCGCCGGGGTGGCGTGGTCGATCACCAGGCTGAAGCGCTCGGGGTCCCACACCCGCTCGCCGCCCATCCGTTCGAACGCCTGCAGAGCGAAGGGTGCGGTAGCGTCCGTGGCCATGGCGCCGTCCACAGGCACCACGACGATATCCCCGGCCTCCACCGCACGGCCGACGCGCTCCGACAGGAGCTTCTCAGCGATGGTCTGCGCCAACGTTGCCCTCCTCCGCGTTCGGGGCGCTCTCGCGCCCCCGCTTCCACAGGCCGTAGAGTCGGCTGGGCAGCGCGACCGCCAACGCCTCCTCGGCACGCGCCGAGACGGCCGCGACCGCCTCCACGTCCACTCCCGTCTGAACGCCCATGCCATGGAGCAAGTGCGCCGTGTCCTCGGTGGCGATATTGCCAGCCGCACCGGGGATGAAGGGGCAGCCCCCCAGGCCCCCGAACGCGGTGTCGAAGCGACGCACGCCGCCCTGCAGGGCGGTGACGAGATTCGCGAGTCCCGCGCCGCGCGTGTCGTGAAGGTGCAAGATCAGCGGAACCCGCGAGGCAACGTCCCCAAGCGCTTCCAAGGTCGCTTCCACCTGCACCGGCGTGGCATTGCCAGCGGAGTCGGCGAGCGCGAGTTCTTCCACGCCTGCATCCACCAGGTGCTCGGCCATCCGGCGCAACCGTTCCCGTGCTGGGCCCGGTTCGCCCAGGCATCCGAAGACGCACTGGATGCCGCCGCGCACCTCGAGGCCGAGCCGGCGCGCCAGGCGGACGGTCTCCAGCACGTGCGCTTCCGCCTCGTCGAGCGGCATGCCCGCATTGCGGCGACTGTGGGCGTCGACGCCCGAGTACGACAGATCGACGTGCGTCAGGCCGGCAGCGGCCGCGCGCTCGACGCCGCGTCGGTTGAGCGTCAGGCCGCTGTAGACCACGCCATCGCGCCGCGGCAGGGCGGCGCACAGCGCTTCGGCATCCGCCATCTGCGGGACCTTCTTCGGATGCACGAACGACGCGACCTGCACGCGCTTGAGCCCGGCGTCCAGCAACCCCCCCAGCAGGCGCAGCTTGAGGCTCGTGGGCAGCGTCCGGCGCTGGCTCTGGAGGCCGTCACGGAGTCCGACCTCGACGAGTTCGACGTGGTCAGGAAGGTTCAACGCTCCCCTCTCGCTTCCGGCCGTGGCCTCGCTTCAGGCCCTGTTGTGGCCGCGGATGCGCTGCCGATGGCGCCGGCTGCCGCAGACCGGGCGGCCGACGGCATCAGTGGTCGAACTGGAGCGAGTACTCGAAGTAGTCACCCCGGTAGATGGCATCGAAGTACTCGACCGGCCGGCCCGTCAGGTCCTTGACGGTACGACGCACGCGCAGCGCCGGCTGCCCCGCTTCGCCGTCCAGCATCTCGGCGCGTCGCGGGTCGAGCGCGATCGCCTCGATGGTGCGGGTGCTGATGCCGATCGCCAACCCCAGGCGCTCCCGCAGGTAGTCCATCGAGGAGTCGCCGCCGTAGGTCAGGTCGTCGTCCGCCAGCCCTTCGCCCAGGTCCCACGGGAGCGCCACCTCCTGCAGGCCGATCGGGACGTCGTCGGCCAGGCGAAGACGCTCGAAGCGGAGCACCGGGGCATCCGGCGGAAGCTCGAGCGCGGCACGCGCAGCACCCTCCGCCGTGGCCCGCCAGCGCCGAAGCAGGCGTGCGCCGGAGCGCATGCCGTGCACCTTCAGGTAGCCGGACAGTCCCAGCGTGCGTACGCCGTCGCCCTGCGGGTCGTGACGAAGCTTCTCGGGGATGGCGAAGGTGCCGCGCCCTTGTTCACGCACGACGAGCCCCTCGGCCACCAGCTCTTGAACCGCCTGGCGCACCACCGATCGGCTCACCTGGTACGTCTCCTGAAGCTCGCGTTCGGTGGGCAGCACCACAGGGCCGCCTCCGTTCTCCCCGAGCCGGCGGATCTCGTCGAGCAGAATGGCCTTCAACTGGTAGTAGTACGGCACACGACTGGATCGATCGAGCGCTGGCATGACTCAACCACCCCGTGAAGCGCGGAGGCCGGCAGACCCCACCCCGCGCCGCGTGCTCGCCACGAAATTCATACGGACATTATGTTGTCGTGTTGACACGTTGTCAAACGTCCGGCTACAGTAGCCCCAACGGACAAACGTAGAGCAGGCCGTGACGACCTCGGAGGAGGTAGCTTGATGAGAACGGGCTTGCAGGCATCGATGAGACGACTCGGTCGGGCCACCGCGGTCCTGGCGATCCTCGGGATCGCCGCCGTCGCGTGGGCGCAGAGCTCCGAGGTCGTCGTAGGCTTCTCACTCCCGTTGACCGGGGGGGCGGCGAACGAAGGCCAGGGCACCAAGGCGGGCGCCGAGATGGCGGCCAAGGTCATCAACGACGCCGGCGGCTTCCAGGTCGGAAACCAGATGGTGACGTTCAAGCTGGTCTTCGAGGACGACAAGTGCAACCCGCAGGACGCGACGACCGCCGCCAACCGACTGATCGTCGAGAAGGCGCAGTACGTGGGCGGCAGCTTCTGCAGCTCCGCGGCCCTGGCCGAGATGCCGATCTTCGCGGCCCTACACGTCCCACAGATCATCTACGCCTACGCCGACGCGCTCACGGGCACGGCCCGCGCGAAGGCCAACGCCGACCTCTCCGTGCGCATCGGACCCAAGGCGCAGATCGAGATGGCGCCGCTCGCCAAGTACGCCGTGGAGCACGAGGGCTACAAGAAGTTCTTCGCGATGGGTGAGAACACCGACTTCGGTCGCAGCATGGTCGAAGAGTTCCAGAAGACCGTCGAGCAACTCGGAGGCAGCTTCGTGGCGCCCCCCGAGTACTTCTCGTTCGGCGCCACCGACTACCGCACGATCCTCACCAAGGCGAAGAACTCCGGTGCCGACGCCATCGTGGCGATCGGCCTCCAGCAGGAGATGATCGGCATCATGACGCAGCACGACGAGCTGAACGTGCCGCAACCGGTCTTCGGTAGCGACCTGCTGCAGGACCCGTCCGTGGCAAAGGCCGTCGGCAGCAAGCGCGCGGGCGCGTTCTCTCCCTGGATCTTCGATATCGGCCAGACACCGCGGGACTTCTCGAGGTCCGCCGTGGAGCCCGGCGCGAAGGCTCTGGACGACGCCGCCATGGCGCAGACCGGCCAGCACGCCAACCGCAACAACGGCTGGGGTTGGGGCACCATCATGCTCCTCAAGCAGGCCATGCAGAAAGCGGGCACGACCGAGCCCAAGGCCGTGATGCAGGAGGTCCTGTCGGGCGCCACGTTCGAGATGCCCTTCGGCAACTACGGCTTCCTCTCCTGCGGGCAGGCGGACATGCGCGCCGGGGTGGCAGGCTACACGGCGGACGGCGAGAGGCTCGTCGCGGACCGCTCCTATGCCGGCGCGTCGCCAGCGGTCCTCACGAGTGAGCAGCTCTGCAAGTGAAGGCGTGACCGACGGGTCCGTGTGGCCACCGTCCTATCGACGGCGTGCCGCACGGGCCCGGCCGGAGGCCTCGGCCTGCCCGGCATCCCGCCGGGCAGGCCGAGCGCGCCACAGAAGGGAAGGTTCATGGCACCCACGGGACCGGCAGGAACGGAGCGTGATGCCAGGGTTGGCGACGCCCCCGAGCGCGTCGTACGGGCGTTCCTCTCGGCGCTGGAGACTCGGGATCTGACCGCGGCCGGCGCCCTGCTGAACCCGGACGTCCGCATGGTGTTTCCCGGTGGCGTGGAGCACCGCAATCTGGACGAGCTGGTACGTGACGCGTCGGAGCGTTACCGGCGCGTGGGCAAGCGCATCGCTTCGGTCGAGGTCCATGACGGAGGCCGGTTGGTCTACGTGCTCGGCACCCTCCACGGCGTCGACCTGACCGGCACCCCCTTCGAAGGCGTGCGCTTCATCGACCGATTCGAGATCGCGGAGGGCAAGATCCACCGTCAGGACGTCTGGAACGACCTCGCCGAAAGCGGGGTGGTGAAGCAGCGGCCCTGACCGCCGGTCCACGTGGACACCGTCGTGCAGCTTGCCATCAATGCCCTTCTGGCTGCCAGCCTCTACGCGCTGGTGGCCATGGGGCTCACGATCATCCTGGGCGTCCTCGACATCGCCGACTTCGCCCAGGGTGCGCTCTACATGCTGGGCGCGTTCACGGCCTTCTACGCCACGACGCTGCTCGGGCTCAACTTCTTCCTCGCTCTACCCCTCGGTTTCGTCGTCGGCGGGGCGATCGGCGTGGCCAACTACCTCGCCGTCTACCGCCCGCTGCGCCGCGCTTCAGGGGCGACCACCTTCATCGCTGCCCTGGGCCTGTTGCTGATCTTGCAGAACCTCGCTCTGTGGATCTTCGGCGCGGACTTCAAGCTGGTGCCTTCCCCCTTCGGGAAGGCTCGCTTCAGCCTTCTGGGTGCCTCCATGGGGAGCTACCAGGTGTTCCTGATCGCCGCTGTCGCGGTCGTCGTGCTGGCCACCTGGGCGTTCCTGCAGCGCACGCGGCTGGGGAAGGCCTTGCGTGCGGTGTCCCAGAACCGCAACGGGGCCTTGATGATCGGCGTGGACGCCCTGCGGGTCGAGGTCACGGCCTTCGCCGTGGCCGGCGGCCTCGCGGGTCTCGGCGGAGCGCTCGCCTCCGCGGTGAACGCGTTCGACCCCAGCGTCGCCGCGCTCGTCGTGATCAAGGCTTTCGCCATCGTGATCTTCGGGGGCATGGGCAGCGTGCCGGGCGCGCTCCTCGGAGCGGTCATCGTCGGCGTGATGGAGACCGCCACGGCCGGCCTCGTCAACACCCAGTACGCCGAGCTCACCGCCTTCGTGCTCATGGTGATCGTGCTGCTGGTCCGGCCGCGCGGTCTTCTGGGAAGCCCGGAGACGAAGCTGTGAGCCGGCGACCCCGCGATGAACCAGGGCTGGGAGCGGGTCGCCGGTGATCCGCTCGCCTGCAACCGACCCCGCCGGGGCACGTGCCCGCACTGCCCGCTGGCGCAACACCCTGCTGATCGCCGGCGGCGCGGTCCTCGCGATGGTGCTGCCCTACGTCTTCACGGGCCTCGCCGCCCGCAGCCTTCTGATCCTGACCGCGATCAACGTCATCCTGGTGGTCAGCCTCGACCTGCTCATCGGCCTCACCGGACTCCTGTCGCTGGGGCACGCCGCATTCTGGGGCGTGGGAGCCTACGCCTCGGCTCTCACCGCCATGCGTCTCGGCTTCCCCTTCCCGCTGGCGCTCCTCGCCGCCATCGCCGCCGGCGCCTTGGCGGGCGCCATCGTGGGCGCCCCGGCGCTTCGCCTGCGCGGGCACCATTTCTCGGTGGTGACGTTCATCATCGGCATCATCGTCACCATCTTGATGACCAACCTGGTGGGACTGACGAGAGGGCCCATGGGGCTGCCGGGGATCCCCTTCGCCAGCCTCCACCTGTTCGGCTGGAGCCACACCTTCATGACGATCGTCTACAAGGTCGGCTTCTACCACCTCACCCTGTTCTTCGTCGCGCTCGCGCTCCTGTTGCGATGGCGTATCGCCGCGTCCCGCCTGGGCAGGGCGCTGAAGGCCATCAAAGCCGACGAGGATCTCGCACGCGCCATCGGCATCCAGACCTTCCGTGTGAAGTTGACCGTGTTCTGCGTGAGCGCAGCCGTCGCCGGCGCAGCCGGCTCCCTCTATGCGCACTACACCGCCTTCATCAGCCCCGACTCCTTCACCTTCGTGGAGTCCTTCGACCTGTTCGTCATGAACCTCGTCGGCGGCGCCGGCACCGCGTTGGGCCCGATCATCGGCCCCGCATTCCTCACGTCTGTCGGCACGGCACTGCGCAGCGTCTCGCCCGTCCTGGCGGAGATCATCTATGGGGCCTTGCTGATCGTATCCATCACCCTCCTGCCCACGGGCATCGTTGGGGGCACAACGGCGCTGGCCCGCCGATGGCGGAGGCGGCGGTGAACGGCGCGCGCCACGGGCCGCGGCGCTTGCCCGCGATGCTACGCGCTGGTCCCGCGCCCTGTTCGCGGACCCCTGCCCGCCCGGCACGGACCGGAGGACCGCCATGAGCCAACTGCTGCGCGTCGAGCGCCTGTCCCGCTACTTCGGCGGGTTCGCCGCGGTCTCCGACCTCTCGTTCCACGTAGAGGAGGGCGAGATCGTCGGTCTGGTGGGCCCCAACGGCGCCGGCAAGACGACCACGTTCAACCTCGTGAGCGGCTTCCTCAAGCCGTCGACAGGCCAGGTCCACTTCCGCGGTGGCACCGTCACCGGCCACGCCCCACCGGCCCTGGCGCGTCGGGGGCTGGTACGCACCTTCCAGCACACGCGCGTCTTCGCCGCCCATGCGGTGCGCGACAACCTTCGCCTGGCCGCCCACAAGAGCAGCCGCGGCGGCCTGCGGCGCACCTTGTTCGGCACACCCAGGCGGGAGCGCGTCGCCTCCGAGGCAAGGCTCCGGGAACTGCTCGACTTCGTGGGGCTGGAGCAGCGGGCCGACGCACTCGCGGGCGAGCTCGCCTACGGCGAGCAGCGCGTGCTGGAGATCGCCATCGCCCTCGCAGCGGAGCCGGTGCTGCTGATGCTCGACGAGCCGTTCGCGGGGATGAACGAAGCGGAGTCGCAGCATGCCATGCAGCTCATCCATCGCGTGCGCGAGCGCGGGACCACGGTCCTCGTCATCGACCACCACATGCAGGCCATGGCGCGCGGCTGCGACCGGCTCATCGTGATGGACCATGGCGTGAAGATCGCCGAAGGCCCACCGGCCGAGGTCACCCGCGACCCCGACGTGATCGCAGCGTACCTGGGTGCCGGGGAGGCGCTCGAGCGCCCGGCCCGGCGCGCGCGCCCGGCCGACAGCGAGCTCCTCGCGCTCGCTGACGTCACCGTCACCTACGGTCCCGTGCAGGCCCTCTCGGAGGCGAGCCTCGAGGTACGTGCTGGAGAATTCGTCGCGCTGATCGGGGCCAACGGCGCCGGCAAGACCACGACCCTGCGCGCCATCTCGGGCCTGGCACCGCTGGCTTCCGGCAGCATCCGCATGCGCGGCGCCGACCTTGGCACGCGCCCACCCTCGCAGCGGGTGAGGGACGGGCTGGCCCACTGCCCCGAGGGCCGGGAGATCTTCCCCCGCATGACGGTACACGAGAACCTGGAACTCGGCGCCATCCGCGGCCGACCGGCCGCTGAGCGCTACGGCGAGGTGTTCCGGTTGTTCCCCGTTCTCTCTCAACGGTCCGGGCAGCTCGCCGGAAGCCTCTCGGGCGGGGAGCAACAGATGCTCGCCATCGGACGCGCGCTCATGTCCGAGCCGGAACTGCTGCTGCTCGACGAGCCCTCCCTCGGGCTGGCACCCGTTCTGGTGCGGGAGGTCGGAGAAGTGCTCGCCCGCCTCAACGACGTGGGCACGAGCGTGCTCCTGGTGGAGCAGAACGCGGCCCTGGCGCTCGCGCTCGCCGACCGGGGGTACGTGCTGGAGAACGGTCGCGTGGTGCTCGAAGGTGCGGCCGCGCAGTTGCGGGAGGATCCGACCGTGCAGCGGGCCTATCTGGGCACCTGAGCGTCACGCGGGCTCGCCGTCCCTCACCATCCCACTGGACGCCGCCTCGACCGTCGGAGAACTGTCGGGAACCCTCACACACCGCGCCCGTCACGAGCAGGCCCCGGTCCGATGCGTCCAGCTACCCTGTCATCACCCGCACGACAGCGGCGATTCCAGGGTTGCCGTCGAAGGCCAGCGAGTCGCTAGCGAAAGGCCGAGCGAACGCGTGCTCGCTCGGCCCAGCCCCTAGGGGCACTCGTGGCGGTTATCCGCCAGCTGGACAGAAGGCCAGATGATCTGCGTGCGACACGAAGTACGCATGGATGTCGTAGTGCGGCACCGTGTAGCCCTCGTGACCGTGGGGCTCGGACTCGATGTCGACGTGGTCGATGGCCTGCCCTGCCACCGGCATGAGAACCTGCGTCCAGCTCTTCCCGTTCTGGAAGTCCGCGACCGACGGCATGACCTCGACGAACACGAGCTTGTCACCCATGACGCCGTAAATCGGCCCGAACGGCATGTTCGCCGGGTTCGCCCAGTGCTCTCCCATCCCCGGGACACAGGGAGTGAGTTGGATGACGCCCTCAGGCAGACCCAGGGCCGCAGCCTTCTCCTTCATCGCCTGCAGTTGCGCCGGGGTCGGCGCAGGTGCGCTACTGTCCTGTGCCAACGCCACACCGAAGAAGCATGACAACATCAACGCCAGCACCACCAAGCGCGCCACGATGGACGCGTTCTTCCGCTCCAAACTCACGTTCATTCCCTCCTAGCATATGGACCCGCGACGACCACTGCCTGGCCTGCCAGTTGATCCGTCGTCGGAGCCAGACCTACGTCTGCCTCGACAGACGACATGCCCCTCCGATGGCCCAATACAGCGCCCCCGAAGTACGGCACGCGCTGCCGCGAACCGCGGACTCCTCTCCTCAGCTTTGGCCTTCGCATCCAACCTACCCGAGTTCCGTACCCCCGTCAATGACGTTCGGGTCGCCTTCGGATGCTGATGGGCCCAGCGCGCCCCCGCTGCCTGATCTGCCAGCGTTCGGCCTAGCGGTGCCGGTGGGGGTCACGCCGCGGGCGCGAGACAACGGCCCGCTAGCGCACCCGACCACCGGGTGTGAAGCAACTTGCCTCGACGCGCCGTTCGGCCCCCTAGGGTGTCCCCATGAAGACGATGCTGGCCGCGACCGTGCTCCTGTCCCTGGTGCTCCTCACGGGGTGCGCGGTGACGTACCGCCCAGGCGTGGCCAACCAGTCCCTCAACACGCAGGGCGTGCACGTTCCGCCAGGCCAGATGCCACCGCCCGGCCAGTGCCGCATCTGGTACAAGGGCCGCCCACCGGGTCAGCAGCCGCCTCCCGGCAACTGCAGCGATCTCGAGAACAACGTGCCACCCGCGCATCGTATGGTTCCGCTGAATGGGGGAGCCATGCTGAGCATCATCCAGGCAAGCGAACAGACGCACTTCGATGCCGTCGACGAGCTCACCTGGGAGTACCTCGTGTGGGCCGAGGGCCGATCGCGCGAGCTGTACGGGATGGAATACGACATCGCTGCGGCTCACGAGCGAGACATCGCTGCCCGCGCCAAGTACCTTCCGCCCATGGGTCGGCTGTTGCTCGCGTCGGTGGACGGAGCGAGCGCCGGGTGCGTGTGCCTTCAGCAGCTCGGCGTTGACACCGGGGAGGTGAAGCGGCTCTACGTGCGCCCTTCCTACCGTGGACACGGGGTCGGCCGCGAGCTCCTGCAACACCTCATCCAGGACGCCCGCGACATCGGCTACCAACGCCTGGTGCTCGACAGCGGAGGGTTCCAGCAGGCGGCCCACGCGCTCTACCGGCAGGCAGGTTTCGTGGACATCGCGCCGTACCAGGGGAACGAGCTCCCTGAACGATATCGGCAGAATCTGGTCTTCATGGAGTTGCCGTTGACCGAGTGACGATGGGCGGCCCAAGGTCGACTGCGCGTGCTCGGCCGCCGAGCGGCCGGAGTACGGTCCCGACAC
>JARRMM010000036.1:0-21649 GCA_037386005.1 Deinococcales bacterium
CCCCGTTCCGAGCGCGCGCCTGGGGGAGCCGGATCAGGTCGCCACTGACCAGGCCGTTCGCTTGGAGTACCACCACGGGCCCGAGGGCCCTGCATCCCGATGCCCTATACTCCGGAGCGCCAACCGGAGTTACGGGCGTCGCAGCGGCCGGGCTCAACCGTAGGTGTTCGTCTCGATGTCCTCTCCGATCCACACCTCGGGCTGTCCTACGACCCCGGCCTTCTCCATGGCCGGGGGCACGGCAGCCATGAACGCCTGGGCGCTCCGCGAGTCAGGGAACTGGTGGACCGCGAAGACGGTGTTGGGGTCCTGGGCATCGCGGTGGATGCTGGCGTAGGTGATGCCGTGCTGGACACGAAGGGCGTCCGCCTCGTCGTAGCCGCGCTTCCAGGTGTCGAAGTCCTGAACGGAATGGCGGATGATGATCGTCGTCATGGTCGGTGTTCCTTTCCTGCCCCGAGCGTCGGGGCCTCGAGCGTCGAGCGTGTGCGTGGCAGGGCCTCAAGCAGGCTGGGCGACGCCTCCGAAGATGGGAGCGAAGTCGCGTGCGAAGGCGTCGAGCGATCGTCCGGGTCGACCGAGGAGGCGCTCGACGTCGGGGGAGACGGTGTCGCCCCAGTCGTCTGCGAAGTCCGCGATGAGTTCGAGGTAGCCGTCGGCGATCCACTCCGGGAAGCCGGCATCCAGGAACCCCTGCCGCGCCACCTCCGGCGGTACGTTGACATACGCCACGGGCTTGTCGAGCGCCCCGGACAGGGCTCGCGCAACGTCATGGAACGACACCGAGGCCGGTCCCGTGAGCACATAGCGCTTGCCTTCGTGCCCGCGACCGGTGAGGACCTCGACGGCGACGTCGACGATGTCGCGGATGTCGATCATGCCCACACGGCCGTCCTTGAACGGCATCCAGATCACGCCGGACGACGCTACGGTCGAGGCCGCCATCATCGCGTTCTGCATGAACCAGGTGGGCTTCAAGGTGGTGACCGGGAGGCCGGACGCGGCCAGCTCTTCGTCGATCGCCTCGTGGTCGCGGACGATCCGACTGCGCTCGGAGCCGTACGCCCCTTGCCGAACGATGTGGGGACGCCCCGTCCGCTTCGCGGCCTCGATCACGTTGTGCGCGTGGAGCGGCGCGGACGGCCCGTTCCATGTGATCAGGAAGATCTTGGCGACATCCTGCACCGCTTCTTCGAGACTCTCCGGGCGATCGAGGTCCCCTGCCACGACCTCCACGCCCTGGGAGCGCAGCGCCTCGGCCTTCGCGGGATCTCGAACGAGGGCCCGCACCTCGACATCCTTGCTCCGCAGCGCCTGGACGAGCCCAGAACCGACCGTTCCCGTCGCTCCGGTGATGAGTACCGACCCGTGTCCTGCCATCTCTTGCCTCCCCTTGCGCGTTCGATGCGTCCGTTACCTACGTCTCCGAGCGGATCAAGGCTCCTTTCTCGCGTGGGCGCACTCGGGCCGGCTCTGCACCCCTCGTGCTCTGTACTTGCACCCACAACGATTGCATGCGCAAATACTAGCGCCATACGATTGTCGTGTCAATAGTTGCAATAGCAATCCAAGATCTGCCATGATGAAGGGGAAGGGAAGGAAGGGCATGACGCAATCACGATCCGAAGCGGTCGATCCCGCCCGGGGGGGCGCCGGCGAGGGGCATCCCGAGCCTGCGCGCCCGGAGGCCGTCATGGAGGTGCTCTTCCGAACGTCCGCAGCACTCCTGCGTACGTTCGATGAAGCGATGCAGGCCGAGGGCTTCTCCTTCACCTGGTACGACGTGCTGGTCCAACTCCACATCGCGCCCGACCAGCGCATGAGGATGCAGGACCTCGCCGATGCCGTGGTCTTCAGTCGGAGCGGGTTGACGCGTTTGATCGATCGCATGGAGCGCGAGGGGCTGGTGGAACGCGCACCCGTAGAGGGCGATCGGCGCGGAACCTACGCCGTCCTCACGGACGAGGGGCAGGCCACGTTCGAGCGCTACTTCCCCGGCCACCGCGCGGTCATGCACGAGCACTTCGGCCGTCACCTCGACGAGGCGGACCTGCAGGCGCTCGATCGGGCACTGCGGAAGGTGTGGCAGGCCAACGCCTTGGCGAACAAGGATCCTCGCTCCCGTCCGACCTGACGTGGCCCGAACGGACGACACACGCGACCGGGGAGACGGCATGGAACTGGACAACCCGTTCTGGCACGCGATGATCGGCCCACAGAGGTCCATCGCGGTGGGTGACGGGTTGGCAAGGCGGTACCCGGCGCACGTCAACGCCCATGCCGCCATCGAGCGCCCGACCCCGCAGGCCTTCGCCGAGCTCGCTCGCCTGATGACACCGGGCGAAACCGTCTACGTGTTCTGGGGCGCTCCACTGACGCCACCGGCGGGGTGGGCCCGAGACATCGTGGTCGGGATCCTCCAGATGGTGTGTACGGAACGGGCCCTGGTAGGGCCCGTCGAGGCTGTCCAGCTCTCTGATGTCGACATCCCGGCGATGCTCGAGCTCGCGGAAGCGACTCGGCCGGGACCCCTTACAGCGGGTGCGCTCGCCGTGGGCCGGTTCTTCGGCGTGTGGGAAGGTGGGCGCCTCGTCGCGATGGCGGGAGAGCGTGCTCACTGCCACGGCTACCGCGAGATCTCCAGCGTGTGCACGGCGGCGGACCACCGGGGCCGCGGACTCGCCAGCAGGCTCACGGGCAAGCTGGTGCGCGACATCCTAGAGGACGGGGAGACGCCCTTTCTGCACGTGGCCGCCGGCAACGAAGCGGCCATCCGCACCTACGAACGGCTGGGGTTCGAAGCGAGGACGCATCTGTGGGTGACGGGGCTGCGCTACGAGCCTCGCGCGCCGCACGAGCCCGTCGACGGTGACTAGCGACGGCGGCGGCCGTGAGTCCGAGAAGCACTCGCATCGCCAGCCGCTTCGAGCAAGGCCACGATCCCGAGTGGGGCTCTTGCGCGGCGGTTGGACGCGAGCGGGTCGCTACGCAGCCGGGCCGGAGAGATCCAAGGATGCGCCCGGATCGTCGTTGCGGGCTCGATGCCGGACGGTGCCAGGCGATCCCGAAGGCAGGGCCTCGGTCTCGTCGTCCGGCACCTGGTCGATCAGGCGGACCGCGCCGCTGCCCCAGGGCGTTCCAGCTGGCTCTTGAATCCGCCGAAGCCCAGGAGCGATGCTCACGGAAGCCACCGCCCCTTCAAACCCTCGAGCCCGCCGTCCCGAGCGACCGCGCCAGAGCGCCCCGCTCACCGGAGGTGTCGGATTAGCGGTCCACGGCCACGATGCCCCGTTCGAAGTCCACAGCTGGGGTCTCCGCCACGTGGCCCCAGAACTCGGCTTCGCCGCCGTCGTGGTGGTACCGGAGGTAGAACCGGCCCTCCTCGGTGTCCTGCAGCATGCGGTTGGAGTCGACACGGGTGAGCCGGGCGCGGGGGTAGGTCTGGCCGAAGGCGTCGTGCTCCCGCAGCCGGCTGTCGATGGCGGCGATGAGGTCGAGCTCGGCCTGTTCGAGGGCGGTCCCGCTGGTGCCGCCGGCCTCGATGATCTCCACGTCGACCTGCTGGTCGTTGATGGTGGCGCTGATCATCGTGTGGGTAGGGGGCCGACGTACTCGATGTAGGCCTGGATCCAGTCGGCGGCTTCCTGGTGCTGGGCCGTTGCTAGGCTGAGTTTGCCGTTGCACACGAGCTCGTGGAGCTTGTTCTCCAGGCGGTCCTTGACGTGGGCGTTGAGCGGCTCGCTGGTGTAGCTCTCCGGCCACAGGTTGCGGATGCTGTTGCTGCCGCCGAGCTCGAGAGAGACCAGGTGGTCGACCTCGTAGCTGTAGGGCGCGTGGTGGGTGATGCCGTACTCCCGGTAGACGGCGGTCTTGAGGCTCTCCGGCACGTCGCGCACGGTCTTGGAGTAGCCGGGCGTGCAGATCCGCGCCACGTCCGTGGTCAGGACGTCGCCGGGCGTGAGGGTGGGGTTGGGCAGGTCACCGACCTGGGCCGTGTAGGGCGCCGGAGTGAGGGTGGGCGCAGACGAGGCCGTCGGGTTGCTGCCCACGTGGCAGGTGTAGTGGACGTTGATGCAGGTGTTCCCGCAGGGCTTGCCCTTGCTGCAGTCGTTGGCGAACGCCGCCGGCAAGAACAGGGTGACGATCAGGACGATGCCGAAGATGACGATGCGCACACGCGCCCCCCAACGCTTCATGGAACGAGTGTACGTGCCTCACCCCTGGACCAGAGGGAGCTTCTTCTCGCCGGGGCGCCGGCCGCTTCCGCCCGACTCCCTATCAACGCAAAGAGGAACGTGATGCGGCGCCGGCGGTGGATATGGGAGCTGCCGACGTAGCCGCGGTCGAACCCATGCCTCACGCTCCTCGTATCCCGCGGAGCAACTCCTCCGGCGTCAGGAAGCGCAAGACCTCCTGCGCCTCCAGCTCGTGGACGCGTTCGGTCACGAAGCGGTTCGCGGGGGCGCTCAGACCGGCTTCCTCGGCGAGGCGAACGATCTCGCCATTCAGGTGGTCGATCTCGGTCCTCTTGCCCCGATCGAGGTCCTGTAGGGTGCTCGAACGGGCCCGCGGATCCGCCTGGACCATCAGCCCTACGAGGCGGCGAACCACGGGGTGCGGCAGCGAGAGCAGGCGCGCGATGAGGGGCGGCGACAACCTCCCGATGGAGGCCACCGGGTGATGCGACGCCGCAGCGACCTCGAGGCCCTCGCGGAGGCAGGCCGCGTACGCTCGAAGGAGCGGCTTCGACGCGAAGGACGCTGCAAGCGGAGCGCCTGCAACGGCACAGACGCCGTTGTTCAGGTTGAGGAGGAGCTTCCCCATCTGCACCGCCTCGATGTCCTTGCGGACACCCGCTTCCTCCTTCGCCAGGCGCAACGCCTCCAGCAGGCGAGGAAGGACCGGATGGCCCGATGACCCAACGAGGATCGGGCCGCCTACCGTCTGCTCGAGGTTCGCGCCGTCCCAGACCACGTTGAAGGCCACCACGCCCGGGACGACCTCCGCGGGTAGGGATCTCAAGACATCCGCGTTCCCGAGGCCGTTCTGGAGCGACACGACCAGGCTGTCCGGCCCGACGACGCCACGTAGCCCTTCCACGGCGGCCGGGGTGTCCGGTGACTTCACGGCGACCAGGATGACGTCCGTCGCTGCGAGCGGGGACGGCTCCTCGACGGCGGTCAGGGACGTGTCCGGACACGGCCTTGCGACGTTGCCGCGCACGTTACGGGCGGTGAGGTCGACCGACCAGCACGACGGAGCAGCCGGCCGCGGCGAGGCGAACGCCGACGTACGCGCCGATGGCGCCCGCCCCGAAGATCCCGACCCGGAGCTTCGTCATGACCCGATGGTAGCGGGCTGCAAGCAGCCGACCGGGAGCACGAGCGCCCTCGGTACAGGCTGTGTGGGCCGAGCGCTCTTTCGAGCCCACAGCCCGCACGGTGTCTTCCCCCACGAAACGACCACACTGACGCCCCTTCCGGCTCTCGAGAGTAGCGAAGGACGGGCACACGGTAGCACGACCTCTTCGCCTGGCGAACGGCCGGACGGCGTGTCTCTTCAGGACGCCCGCAGGATGGCGGAGACGTGCCGTGCCGGCGGCGGCCCGAACGTGCGCTGGAACTCCCGACTGAACTGCGACGGGCTCTCGTACCCGACATGAAAGGCGGCGCTCGCCGCGTCGAGGCCTTCGTTCACCATCAGCGTCCTGGCCTCGTCGAGCCGGGGGAGCTTCTGGAATTGCAGCGGGGTCACGGCCGTCACGGCCCGGAAGTGGCGGTGGAAGGTCGACTCACTCATGCCTGCACTCGCCGCGAGATCCTCGACACGGAGCGGCTGGCGATAGTGCGTCTTCAAGAACGCGATGGCGCGAGCGACGCGGTTGCCCTGCGTGCCCAGCGACGCCACCTGCCTGAGCTGCTCCCCGAGCCCGGTGCCCGCACCTCCTGGCACACCCACCCGTTGGGACAGACCCTCGTCGTGACCTCCGGCCTCGGCTGGGTGCAGCGCGAGGGAGGCCCCATCGAGGAGATCCGCCCCGGTGACGTCGTCTGGTTCGAACCCGGCGAGAAGCCCTGGCACGGCGCCAGCGCCACCGTCGCCATGACGCACATCGCCATCCAGGAAGCGCTGGACGGCAAGGCCGTCGAGTGGATGGAGCGCGTCACCGACGAGCAGTACGGGAAGTGACCGAAGGCGGCAGGCCATCGGCGAAGGAGTCGGCGTGAACACCGAGACGTGGACCGAGGCCGACCTTCCGGACCCTCGAGGAGCTGGGTATCGGCCTCGTCGCCTACAGCCCCCTCGGCAAGGACTTCCTCACCGGCGCATTCGGTGAGGCCACGACGTTCGGCGGGCCCGACATCCGCAATACCATCCCCCGCTTCACGCCCGAGAACCGCAAGGCCAACCAGGCCGCGGTCGACCTTCTGACGAGGCTCGCGAGCGAGAAGCACGCGACGCCGACGCAGGTCGCGCTCGCCTGACTGCTGGCCCAGAGACCCTGGATCGTGTCTATCCCGGGCACCACGAAGCAACGCCGCCTGGAAGAGAATATCGGCGCGGCCGAGGTGGCGCGCACGCCAGCCGACCTCGACGAGATCAACGAGGCAGCCGCGAGGATCAGCGTGCAGGGCCACCGATACTCCGAGTTCCACGAGCGGATGATCGACCGGTAGGCCCCGAGATCGTCCGTACCTGTCCATCGTGCGCTGCGCGCGTGTCGGACAGGTACGGCATCGGAGAGGACCGGGCCAAACGTCACGGGCCTGGCGCTCTACAATCGGGCTGACCGGTCATCTTGCGCTGCGTCGGCCCTGTGCGGAACCTGTACGGGAACAGTACGGAACGTGCCAGACCATGGCGCATGGCTTCGTCGTTTGCTGGCTCTAGCCATCGATGTGGAGGGGAAGAAAGCCCTCCAGCCTCCTGAGCTCGACCGTCTCTAGCGTAGGGAGGGGAGCATGGGACAACGGATCACGCGCCGTCAGTTCATCTGGAGGGGCGCCGTTGCGCTCGCGGCCGCAGCCGCGGGCAGGGTGGCCAGGGCGGCCGGCGCTCTGGCCCCGACGGACACGGCCGAGGTCTTCTTCACCAGGGATCTCAGCGTCGACGGCTTGCTGTCGGTCTACGCCCGGATCCACCAGGGGCTCGTAGGGAAGGTCGGCATCAAGCTCCACACCGGCGAACCGCACGGCCCGAACCTCCTGCCCATCGAGCTCATCAAGGGATTGCAGGCGCAGATCCCGGGCAGCTCGATCGTGGAGTGCAACGTCCTCTACGGCGGTCCCCGGCAACGCACCGAGACCCATCGGGAGGCGCTGAGGACGAACGGCTTCGACTTCTGCCCGGTCGATATCCTGGACGCGGACGGCGACGCGATGTTGCCGGTCCAGGGCATGAAGGCGTTCCTGCGCCGGCCCACGCCGCTGTTCGGCGACGCGAGCTACGCGCCCGGTGAGCATCTCAGGGAGATCGCGGTGGGCAGCCATCTCCTGGACTACGATGCGCTGCTCGTCTACACGCACTTCAAGGGTCACGCGATGGCCGGCTACGGCGGGTCGCTCAAGAACCTCGCGGTGGGGTGCGCCTCCGGCCAGACGGGCAAGCGACAGGTCCACGGCCCGGGCTGGGAGACGGGCCCCGTCTTCCTCGAACGCATGACCGAGGCCGGCAAGGGCGTCATCGACCACTTCGGCTCGCACATCGCCTACATCAACGTCCTGATGAACATCTCCGAGGACTGCGACTGCTTCGTCGACGCTGCCGCGCCGACCATGGACGACATCGGCATCCTCGGCTCCACGGACGTGCTGGCCGTCGAGCAGGCGGCGATCGACCTGGTCTACGCCATGCCGGAGGGCCAGCAGCGCGACGTCGTGGCGCGCATCGAGAGCCGCGGCGGCCTGCACCAGCGGGAGACCATGGAACGCCTCAAGATGGGCAACCGGCGGTACGAGCTGATCGAGCTCTAGGTCGGCAGGCCAACGCTGGCGTCTTGCGAGGGCGAGCATGTGGGCTCTTTCGAGCACGAAGAAGCGCCAGTCGGGGAGTCCCGTCAGGCTGCCGTGATTCGCGCGTTCGGCGAGGTCGGCCTCGAGCGCCTTGGTGGCCGAGATGTCGCGCGGCGTGATCAGCCCGTTCCCGGGGTGCTGATCGGGCAGGGAGCGCTGCCACGAGGCGGTCGCGGCGCGACCAGGCGGGTGCCGTGGCCGTCGAGGATCAGGATGTGCTCGGGAAGGGCGTTCAAGACGCCCAGCAAGGACACGTCGTCCGTGTTCACTGGCCCACGCTCCAAGGTCGACATGCTAGGACACGGTCGCGGCCTGCCGTGGTCCGATGTACGGTCCGCAGCAACATGCACGACCTTCTATCGGATCGGCGCAGGGCTCTACTCCATCACGAGGATCATGATCTCCTGCAACACGTCCCGTGCGGTCGACTTCGTCGTCGACTCCGCCATGTTCTTCGCTTTGGCGACCTGCACGACTGCCTCGTCGTACACGATCCAGAACGCATCGTCCCCGTCCAGGCGGGCATCGCGCACGGCCTCGTAGAGCGGCCTCAAGGTCTCCGCGACGCTCCGGCACAAGGAAGCGGCTTCCGGCTCCATCAGGCTGGCCGACGCTGGAAGGCACGCACGAGGAGGAGCGCGACCGCCACGATCAGAAGGACGTGGATCACGCCGCCCAGGGTCGTCTCCGTCACGAGCCCCAGGACCCAGAGGATGACCAAGACGACCGCAATCCATACAAGCATGCCCCTCCTCCTTCGCTCGCGCTCCGCTGCGGAACTGGACCCGGGGTCTCGGCAGATTGGGCGGCGCTTGCCCTGAGGGTTCTAGCCCGCCAGAGCCGTACAGGTAGCCATCGGATGGAACCGGGCGATACCCAGCCTACGGGCGCGGCGCGACGGTCAACAGAAGCGGGAGACTCAGGGTGCTTGGGGTCGTGACCCCTACCGCGGGTGCGGGCGTGAACACGGTCGGAACCTCGGACGGCGACCGTCCTATCATGAAGCCATGGCCCAGCGCGGTTCCGCCTCCCGCGCCGGCGGCGATCGGGCTGCCACCGGCGTCGAGGGCCTCGATGCCGTCCTGGACGGGGGGTTGCCCCGCGACTGGATCTACCTCGTGCAGGGTGCGCCGGGGACCGGCAAGACCACCCTTGGTCTGCAGTTCTTGCTCGAGGGGGTTCGGGTGGGCGAGAGGGTGCTGTACGTGACCCTTTCGCACACCGAGCGCGAGATGCGGGAGATCGCCCGGTCCCACGGCTGGTCGCTCGACGAAGTGCCGCTGTTCGAGGTCTCCGCTCGCGAGGCGGCCAGCCGGCTTCCCGCGGATCAGACCGTGTTCCATACGGATCAAGTGGAGCTGGGAGAGACCATCGAGAGCATCCTGGAGGCGGTGAACGAAGCGCAGCCGGAGCGCCTGGTGTTCGATCCGGTCGAGCAGATCCGTCTGCTCACCGCCAGCCGGCTCCGCTACCGTCGCCAGCTCCTCGTGCTCAAACAGGTGCTCACCGACATCCCCTGCACCAGCCTGTTCCTGACCGGGCCGTCGACGGAGGGCGAAACCGAACTCGAGAGCATGGTGCACGGCATCGTGGCGCTGGAGCGATGGTCCCCTTCCTACGGCTCCGTGCGTCGCCAGCTCGAGATCGTCAAGGGACGCGGCATGCTCTACCGGGGGGGCTACCACAGTTTCCGAATCCGTACCGGTGGGTTGGAGGTGCACCCGCGCCTTGACGCCACGCCCCGGGAAGGAAGCGTCGAACAGGTCACCTTCGGGAGCGGCGTGGAGCAGCTGGACACGCTCCTCGGCGGAGGTCTCGAGGCGGGGACGGCCTGCCTCATCCTCGGGCCGACGGGCACCGGCAAGACCTCCATCGCTACCCTCTACACGCACGCCGCGGCTGGAAGAGGCGACACCGCGGCGCTCTTCCTCTTCGACGAGCGTCCGGAGACCTTCTTCCGGCGAGCCGAAGGGCTCGGCATGGATCTACGGTCGTACGAAGCGTCCGGGCTGGTGCGGCTGCAGCAGGTCAGTACCGGAGAGATCTCCCCAGGGGAATTCGCCGACAGGGTGCGTCGAGCCGTCGAGATCGACGGCGCCAGAGTGGTGGTCATCGATAGCCTGACCGGCTATCTCAACGCCATGCCCCACGAGCTCCTGCTCGTGACCCAGATGCACGAGCTGCTGACGTACCTGAGCCAGCGTGGTGTGCTGACGCTGTTGGTCATGGCTCAAGGCGGCTTGCTGGGCGCCGAGACGATCATCCCGCTCGACATCAGCTACCTCGTCGATGACGTGGTGCTGCTCCGATACTTCGAGACGGACGGGAACGTGCGGCGAGCGATCTCCGTCATCAAGAAGCGGCTGGGGGCGCACGAGTCGACCATCCGGGAGTTGCACCTTGCGTCGACGGGCGTGCACGTTGGCGAACCCCTCACCGCCTTCCGGAACATCCTGTCAGGGAGCCCGACCCTGCTTTCCGGCCATCGGCACCGGCAGAGCGAAGCGCCACGGTCCGATGCGGCTCCGGTGCCGGGCCAGGCCCCACCCGACCGCGGAAACGATGGGCGCTAGCGCGCAGGAGTCGCGTGTCCTGGTGTACGCCCCCCTGGGGCGGGACGCGGAGCTCCTGTGCGACGCGCTCGGGCGTGGCGGCATCGAGGCCGTGAACTGCCAGGATGCGCCCGACCTCGGCCGAAGACTGAGCGAAGGCTCGGGGGCCGCCGTGCTGACCGCGGAGGCCTTCGGCCTGCAGACGCTGGACATCGTGCGAAGGGCCTACCAGACGCAAGCTGCTTGGTCCGATCTGCCGCTCGTCCTGCTGGTCGATCCGCGGTGGCAGGACCCGGGCGTACTGGACCTGAGGGGGACCACGACGGTGCTGTTCCGGCCCGTCCATCCGTCGAGTCTCGTCACCGTCGTGCGCGCGGCGCTGAGGGCTCGAAGGCGGCAGTACCAGGTGCGGGACCTGTTGGCGGAGCAGGAGCGTGTCAACCAGACGCTCGCGTCGCGTGTGGCGGAGCGGACCGTGGAGTTGATGGCTTCGAGGGACGCCGTCGAGGCGGAGCGCCGGCATGCCGAAGCGATCCTGGAGAGCATCTCCGATGGCTTCGCGGCGATCGATCGCGACGACCGCGTGACCTATCTGAACCCGCGGGGTGAGCAACTGCTCGAGCGTCTCACGGGCTTGGCGGCGTCAGAGCTGATCGGCAGGTCTGTGTGGCAGATCTTCCCCGGCGCCGAGAGCAGCGTGGCCGGCCGCAGGTACCGCGAGGCCGCCATGAGTAGCGGGCCTCTGACCTTCGAGACCTATGTGCAGGCCTTGGGCGTTTGGCTCCAGCTGCGTTCGTACCCCAGCGCGGAAGGCCTCACCATCTACGCTGCTGACGTGACCGAGCGGAAGGCGACCGAAGAGGAGCTGATGCGCGCCGTGCAGGAGGTCATGACCGATACCGCTTGGTTCAGTCGCTCCCTTCTCGAGAAGATCGCTCAGATCAGGAGCCGGAGGAGCGGCGCGGAGGTCAAGCACACGGCCGTCGCGGAGCTGACCCATCGAGAGCGGCAGGTGCTGGAGCGCATGGCATCGGGCCGCGCCAACCGCAGCATCGCCGCCGAGTTGGGGATCAAGGAACAGACCGTCCGCAACTACGTCACCCGCATCTACGAGAAGCTTGACCTTCATTCACGGGCCGACGCCATCGTCTGGGCCAGGGAGCGTGGCCTGGTCGGGTCCTGACGTCCGGCCGGCGCTCGTGCCCTAGGCCGGTCGCCTCGTGCGTCGTTCGCCGACCTCGATGTCCCCCGCTCGCCGCTCGATGTCCCCGGCATCCACCAGGCGCCGCGCTTCGCGGAAGGTTACCAGGCGGCGCCGTTGCTCGTCCCACAGGGTCAGGGCGGCGGTCTTCAAGCTGGCGACGATGGTGAGTCTGGAGACGGTTTGGAGGCTGGGGTTCTCATCGTGGCACCTCTGGAGGTTGTAGTTGGGGATGCGGGGGCTGAGGTGGTGGATGTGATGGAATCCGATGTTGCCGGTGAACCACTGCAGCACGCGCGGGAGCTGGTAGTAGGAGCTGCCTCGCATGGCGGCGAGGGTGTACTCCCACTGCGGCGTGTGCTCCCAATAGGTGCGCTCGAACTGGTGTTGCACGTAGAAGAGCCAGGTTCCGACGCTCGACGCGATCACCATCACCGGCAGCCAGATCATCAGGACCTTCAAGGGGCCGAAGGCGATGGCCGCGGCCCCGAGCAGCACCACGATCGCCACGTCGGTCCACCACACGGAGGCCGTCTCCCCGGTGCGCCAGCTCGCGCTTGCCTTCAGCGGGAAGCGCTGCAGAACGATGAAGTTGATGGGGGGTGCGACCAGGAACAGGAAGAAGGGATGGCGGAACACACGGTAGGCCACCCGCCTCCACCAGGGCGCCGCCATGTACTCCTGCACGGTCATGGTCCATATGTCGCCGATGCCCCGCCCCTCGAGCTCAGCGTGGTGCGCGTGGTGGATGGCGTGGGTCTTGCGCCAGAAGCGGTAGGGCACCATCGTCAGCACGCCGCTCGCTGTGCCGACGAGGTCGTTGGCCCGGCGGGACTTGAAGAACGAACCGTGCCCGCAGTCGTGCTGGATGATGAAGACGCGCACCAGGAAGCCGGCGGCGAACACGGCCAACAGCAACGTGAGCCCGTAGCTCACGGTTAGAGAAAGGACCATCAGGCTCAGGCTCAGGAAGAGGCCACCGAAGGAGGTGAGCATCTGCCAGATGGCCAGCCGAAGGTTCGGCTGCTGGTACGTGCGGACGAGTTCCTGCCAGCCTGCGTAGTCGGATGCGGAGACGCTGGGCTTCTCCATGGTGCTACCTCTCAGAGTCCTCGTGTTTCACCTCACTGTGGTGTGCTGGGCGATCTCCCCGAGGCGGTCGTCGTTGAGCAACGCGATGCTCCGATAGCCAGGGCGGATCAGCCCCTCTCGCTTGAGCTCGGTGATGATCTTGGAGACGCTCTCGCGTGTACTGGCGGTCCCTTCCGCGATGAGCTCGTGCGTGGCCGCTACGACCACGTGCCCGTTGGCCTCGCAGCTCGCCAACGGTGTCTGAGCGAGCGCAAGAAGGTAGCGGGCCACACGTGAGCGCAGGTCGCCGGTCTGCAGGTGATACTCGTAGTCCATCAACCTACCGATCTGGGCTGACAGCGACCGCGCGATGTGCATCAGGTTCGCGGCCTCGATCCGCTCCGGGTCGATCGCGTCGATGCTCACCTGCGTGAGGGCCTCGGCGCTCTCGCTCCGCTCGCCGTCCGTCAGGGCATCCTCCCCGAAGAAGTCTCCGGGCATGACGTGGCGAACCGTCAAGGTGCGGCCGTCGGGGGTCACGCGGGTGATCCGGACCAACCCGTCACGAACACGGAGCACCGAATGTGCCGGGTCGCCGTTCAGGTAAAGGGTCGCGCGGCGCTCGAAGCGGATCGTCAGGGCGGTGGTATCGAACGCGCGCTCCTCCTCCCATTCAAGACTGCTGCGAGCCACCATCCTTGCACCTCTCGGAGCGCCCTTACGTCGGTGCGGTTCCGAGCCACCCCGCCGGCCGGTAGCGGGCGACGGCAGTTCCGGCCGCCAACGAGGGGGGCGTTCTGTTCCTCGATCCGGTATGCGTTCGACGGAAAGCGGACTCACGCCATGACCAGGTTCATGATGCGCTGGAGCACGTCACGTGAGAAGAACTCCGTCTTCCTTTCGCTCATGTGACGGGCCTGCGCCACCAGTGTCACCGCCTGCCGGTACAGCACGCCGAACGGATCGCCCCCCGTGTCCCCGGCGTCCTGCATCGTCTGGTAGCGTCGCTTCAAGGTCTCGGCAATCTGTTCACTCAGCTGGATCGCTTCCTGGTCCATCACGTCTCGCTCCTGCCGCGAACCACCCCACGCCCCATGCCGCCGATCGCTACAAGGAACCGATCGGGGGGCACGTCGACGGCCTTCGCCAGTGGCAGTGCTGGGTCCCCGCCAGCATGCTAGACGGGTCGCCGACCGTCGGCCAGAGGCGTGGACCCCACCGCCATTGGGGCGACGGGCTCACCCGTCGTCGGCGCTGGACCGGCGGAGTGCTCTGTCACGGCCATCCCGGGACGGACGTGGCGATGGAAAGGTGGACTTGTCCCTACCTGCGCTGGCCGCGAACTCATCGACTCGGGGCGGCTCGACAGGCTGGCGCCGAGCGACCCTTCGATGGGTCGCCGGTTCCTGCCCAACAGGGCCGGCCTCCTGGACGGCTTCATCGCACCCGTTCGGCTTCTCGCGAGCCGAGTGCGCGATGGGCTCACACCGAAGCTCGGGGGCCCCCGACGGAAGGCTCGTGGCCGCCTTCCAGCGCCCCTCGTCATGGCGCCGGAACGGGATCCACAGCAGGCCCACGTAGCGGGTGGCGATGCCGGTGCTCCTGGCCAGCACGCGCACCGGCCCGAGCTCCAGCGCGTCGGCCCCGGGCAGCTCCAGCTCCGCGAGCGCACGCTCGAGTTCTGCCTGGAGGTCGGCCAGCTGGGTGCGGATACGCTCGGCGGTCTCTCGCGCGCGCTGCGCGTCGGCCGCCTCCTTGGGGATGCGGTTGACGCTCTTGAGGGCCGTGCTCACGCGCGACGCCGCCACACCGCGACGTCCCAGGAAGGAGTCCGGCAGGGCGGTCCCCACGCTGATGGCGGCGTCCACCTCGCGCTGGCCGGCCTGCTGCGCCTCGCGCTGCACGGTGAGCTCGGCGCGGCTGAGGCGGTCCGACAGGGTGGCCATCTTCGATTCGAAGCGCTCGCGCAGCTTCTCGCGCTGGCTGTCGCGGGCCTCGGGTCGCGCTCCAGGGCGTTGAGCTCGAGCGCCACCTCGCGCCCCTCGGCCCAGGTCACCGGGACGGGACCGTCGACGGGCTCGACCAGCCGGGCGACCCTGCGCTGCTCGTCGACGCCCAGTGTCTGCTGGCTGTAGGCGACGTCGGCGACGCCGGCCACGTGCAGTAGGTAGCTAGGTCGCTGACCGCGTCAGAGCAGGTGCCGCCGGTTGCGCCGGACGTACCCCGCGATGGCCAGGTGCACGGCGACCGCCAGCGCCAGCCCGAGCAGGTGGAAGCCGAGGCCCACGCCGGCCGAGGTGGCCACGGCGTACAGGCCTGCACCCCCCACGGGCAGGAACAGCAGGATCGAGGTCGCGAGCCCCGGGTTGTAGCGGCGCATCGCCAGCGCCGCGACGATGTGCACCAGCGCGTTGACGAGCACGCCGTAGATGGCGATGAGGCCGAAGCCGATCCCCGCCAGGGCCGAGAGCCAGATGGCGGCGGCGAAGAGCAGCCACACGCCCACGATGTTGATGACGAACACCGCTCCCGTCGGCAGCACGTCCCGCCCGCCACCGATCTCGCGGTTGACGAAGGCGCGGAAGCGGTCGTCGTCGTGCTCCTCGTACTGGTGGAGCATGTACATGGGGAGCTGCAGGACCACCAGGGCGAACGGCAGCGGGAAGCCGACCAGGAGCACGGGGGCCAGCAGCAGGAGCAGGAATCCCGCCAGGGCGCCGCCGTAGACCCAGTGGCTGGTGAGCCTGCCGAGCGCCGTGCTCGGCGTGGGAACGGGGGGTGGGGTCACAGCGCGACGCTAGCACGGGGACCGGATGCCCGCTCCGGACCCTCCTTCGGCATCGTGACGTGGTCGGAGGCGGCCGGAGCCACCGACGCGTCTACCGTGCCGGTTCCAGCCCGAGCTCCGGGCCCGGAGCACGGTGCGCGGCGGCCTCGAGTGCCGCCACGACGGCGTCCGCGCCCTCGGCGAGCCGGTCGGACACCAGGGGCTCGCCCTTCAGCCAGGCCCGGGCGATGGGCGCGTCCTCATGCAGCACCGCCACCGGCTCGATCGAGGACCGCGCCAGGCGGCCGCGCAGGTAGGCCTCGGTCTCCGCGTCCGGCACCTTGTTGAGCACGCAGAGGGCGCCGCGGATGCGGGCGTTCCGGTAGAGCCGGCGGGCCGCTTCGACCAGCGTGGCGTCGCCGAGGTGGCTCGTGGCCGGGGGTGTTCCGGCTCGGATCTCGTTCACCACGTCGTCCATCCTGCCCATCATCTCCACGGCCGCCGTGGTCGGGTCGACGACGACCAGGGCCCAGTCGAGCGTGGTGATGACCCCGCGGGCCCAGTCCTCGAACCCGGCCTTGAAGTCGATCAGCGTGAGGGCCGGCCGTCCGCCGCGCCGAACGTCGAGATCGCGCGCGATCTTCGCCACGGGTCCATCGCAGCCGGCGCCGACGCCGTCCTCGGTGATCTTCCCGAGGGAGACGAGGCTCAACCCCTTGCCGTCCTGGCGTACGTACGGCGCCTCGAGCGCATCCAGGTCGATGGCCGCATGCGCGAGCGGCGTCGGGTCGTCGACCGGGCACGTCACCGGGCCCCCCTTGAACACGGTCCCGCCGAACCGCTGCATCAGGGACGCGGGGTGCGAGGCGAAGCCGAGCGCGGCGGCCAGGCCGACGTTGGTGGAGTCGGCGTCGACGACGCAGACCTCGTACCCTTGCCGCCGAAGGGCCCGCGCCAGCAGGACCACGACGGTGCTCTTGCCGCACCCCCCCTTGCCGAACACGCCGATCCGCCGTCCCCGAAGGGCGTTCTTGCGGCCTCTCATGGTCGATACCTCCTCGCCCCTGCGGCCGGGAGCGGCAATGGTGCGGGGGCGCGCCGCGCGCGACCGCCTGCCGTCCCGGTGTACAGTTTACTAGGGCGGCCATACATTCTTATTGTACGATGCGGGTGTGGAGACCCGTCGAGCAGAGGACGCCACCGGCTTCGACGTGGGCGCGCGCATCCGGGCGCTGCGGGAGGAGCGCGGCCTGTCGATCCGCGCCCTGGCGGACCGTTGCACGCTCTCCGTCAACGCCATCAGCCTGATCGAGCGCGGCAAGACCTCGCCCACGGTGGCCTCGCTCCACCTTCTGGCCGGCGCGCTCGGCGTGCCCATCGTCGACTTCTTCCACGATCTCGGGGCCCGCGGCGTCGTCTACGTCGGCCACGATCGGCGCCTCCGTCACGATGCCGACGGCAAGCGTATGGAGAGCCTGGGCACGGGGCTGAACCGCCAGCAGCTCGAGCCCTTCCTCTTCACGCTCGAGCCCGGAGCCGGCGGCGGCCCGCCGGCCCGGCACCCCGGCCAGGAGTTCGCTCACTGCCTCGAGGGTCGGGTCGAGTACGAGGTGGACGGGGCAGCCTACCCCCTCGAGCCGGGGGACAGCCTGCTGCTCGAAGCGACGCGGCCGCACACCTTCCGCAACGCCGGCTCGGGCCCGGCCAGGCTGCTGGTGGTGTTCCAGGCGGCCCACGGCCCGGACGGCGTTCGAGGTCGGCGCCTGCACGACGGCCCGGGCTGAGAGGCTCGGACGCGAGGAGGGCGGTCCATGGAAGGCGCACCCAAGGAACGCACGCCGATGCGGCCGACCGACCTGGAGATCGCCTTCGGTCCGGTGCCCTCCCGGCGGCTGGGGCGAAGCCTGGGGATCGACACCATCCCGCCCAAGACCTGCAGCTACGCCTGCATCTACTGCCAGCTCGGGCCCACCCTCCGGATGCGGATCGACCGTTGCGCCTTCTACGACCCGGGCGACGTCGTGGCGGCGGTGAGCGCCAGGGTGGCGGCGATTCGGCAGGCGGGTGAGGCCATCGACGCGCTCACCTTCGTTCCAGCAGGGGAGCCCACCCTCGACGTCAACCTCGGCCGCGAGATCCTCGGGCTGCGCCCGCTGGGGATCCCGATCGCCGTCATCACCAACGCCTCGCTCATCGACCAGGAGCAGGTCAGGCTCGACCTCGCGGGGGCGGACTGGGTCTCGCTGAAGATCGACACCGTCGACCCGCACACGTGGCACGTGCTCGACCGCCCGCACCGCGAGCTGAGGCTCGAGCGCATCCTGGACGGCGCGCGGGCGTTCGCGCGCGACTTCCGCGGCGCTCTCGTCACCGAGACCATGCTCGTCGAGGGGGTCAACGACGGCGAGAGACAGCTCGCCGCGGTGGCGGCGTTCCTCGCCGAGCTGAGGCCGCGCACGGCCTATCTCTCCATACCGACCCGTCCGCCCGCCGTGCCGACGGTGCGGCCGCCCGACGAGCACACGGTGAACCGGGCCTTCCAGATCTTCCGCGAGCGGCTTCCGTCCGTGGAGTGCCTCCTCGGCTACGAGGGCAGCGCGTTCTGCTCCACCGGCGACGTGGAGCGCGACCTCCTGAGCATCACCGCGGTCCACCCGATGCGGGACGATGCCGTTCGGGCGCTGCTCGCTCGCGCGAACGCCGATCCGGACCTGCTGCCGCGCCTGCTTCGGGAGGGGAGGCTCGTCGAGACCCGCTATCGTGGGCGCAGGTCCTACCTGCGACGGGTCGAGCGCGCGCGCAAGGCTCGATCCCGCCGCTGAACGGCTCAGGCGCTGGCAGGACCACGATCGGGGGGAACCATGAAGCGCCTTCCCTGGCAAGCGACGGCCGGCCTCGTGCTCGTCGGCGCCTTGACGGTGGCGATCTTCTCGAGTGGGCCGGGGCCGTCGCCCGATGGCGGCACGTCGGCAGGGCCGGGCGGGCCCTACGACATGCCGGCGGTGAACGTGAGGGCCAACTGCGAGCGGGTGGTCAAGATGCACCAGATCCTCCCCTGGAGCGTGCGCGTGGTGACGCCCCGCCCCGACCCGGTCCCCGTCTCGAGTACCGGTTGGACCTACGACTTCCAGATCGACAGCCGGAACGGTATCGGGGCGATGGTGCGCTCCGCCTGGCACTGCCGGGTGAGGGGGCGGAACGTCACCGCCCGACCCGTGCCGTCCCCCTAGCAGGCTCCACCAGGGGCAGCGTCCAACCCGGCACCGTTTCGCTCCGGCTCGCGAGACCTCCGGGTGGGCCGGTGCCGGCTTCGAGGGGTCCGCGGCTGCGGTCCTATCCGACCTGGCCCGTGAGCGCTAGACTGGCCGGACCACGCGAGGAGGAGTCCATGACGAAGCGCGTGCCGCGGCGTGCGCGGCCTGCCGTTGGCCACTGGGACGGAGATGAGATGGAGCTCGTCGGGCGGTACAGCTACCGACCCGAGTTCCAGCCGCTCCTCTTCGAGTACATCGGCGCCGTGCCTGGGCAACGTGTGCTCGACGTCGGCTCAGGCTCCGGGTACCTGGCGAGGCTGATCGCGAGCGCGCATCCTTCCAGCCACGTGACCTGCGTCGATGCGGATCCGGCGATGCTGGTCGTGGCGCGGCGGATCGTGGCCGGCAGCGCCCTCTTCGACCGCATGAGCGTCGTCGACGGGGACGCGTACGATCTGCCGTTCGCGGACGGCTCGTTCGACCTGGTCACGAGCCACCTGCTCATGTGCATCCTCAACGATCCCGGTCGAGCGCTCCGCGAGCAGATGCGTGTGGCGCGTGCCGGCGGGACGGTCTCTTGCGTCGTGTGCTTCTGCCGGACCGATCGCCTTCCGCACTACCACGGCCGGACGGGGCTCCCGGGGGACCATCGGATCGACGCCTTGCGCCACGGCCTCGCTCGCGCGTGGCGTAGGACCGTGCGGCCGCGCCTCCTCGATCTCGACCACACTGTCGTGAACCAGGACATCGTCTGGCACTTCCGACAGGCAGGGTTGCTCGACGTGCGCGTGAACGGGCACCTGGCCGTGGTGGCGCCGGGCGACGACCGGATCGCACCTGACGAGGGGGTCGACTTCTCCATCGCCATGCATGAAGCCGAGCTCGCGCGCCTCCGGGACCAACGCCGTCGGTACGGCGCGGAGCTTGCTGCGGGAGGCTTCTCGACGGCCGAGTTCGACGAGCTGCTCGAGTACGAGACGGCCCGCCTCGGTCGCCTTCGCGAGCACCCGAACGCGGTCAAGGAGACGATGGAGGTGTACACGGAGCCGATGTTGATCGTGCGCGGAACCGTGCCGGGGACGGCCGCCTAGGACGCAGGGGGCTCGTACGTTCTGTAGCCGGGCAGCTCCGCGTCGTCCAAGACGACCGGCACGTTGCCGGCCAGCCGGTGCCCCTCGACCGTGTGCGGCGCGCCGCGGTGCTCCGTCGGCGTGGCCAGGATCGCCCGCCGCAGTCGGTCCAGCTCGAGGACGAGGACGCCGTTCGCCCGTCCCCGCCCTCCTTCTTGGGCGTCTCGGAGGGCCGCCATCGCCAGATCCCGATCGGACGTCGCGCGGCTGTTCTCCACCATCGCCCGGATCACCGAGCGAGTCCGCCAGCGCGCTTCGAAGACGTAGTAGACCCGCACCGTCGGGCGACCCGGGGCCCGGACGTTCGTGGAGGGACGGGGCGCGTCCTGGACACGCATCCCTAGCGGTCGGAGGCGGTAGTCCTCCGGCCCGATCGCCGCCCCCAGGGTGTCGCGGAGCTCCTCGGCGAGCTCCCGGTGCGGGCTGGGGTCGAGGATGCTCGTCTCGCCGGGCCGCAGGTGGTCCAGGCAGATCCGCTTCACGCGTTCCCACGCCTCGGGGCGCACCTGGAGCCGCGCGTCGCGCTCCCGGCGCGAGCGCTCGCTGTCGAAGTGGAAGGCTCCGATGACCTCCCGAAGCGCTCCGGGGTCGGTGAGGGTCACGCCGCCGCCGAAGGGCTTCGCGACGACGGCGACCTCGCCGCGTCGACCCCCGGCGAGCGCGGTCGCGGTGCGCTCCAACGCCACGAGGGGCTGTCCACCCACCGGCGCGTCGAACACCACACGCACGAGCGTGGCCACGCTGACCCGCAGGCTCAACGCGCCGGTCGGGCCGACGCCCGGGTCGTCGTGGCGTTCGTTTCCGTCGGGTGCTGGCTTCACTGGAGTATCCGGGCTCCGTCTCGAGCGGCGCGCCGCGCTACGCGCCTTCGCGCAGGAGCGCCTCGGCATCGCGCACGTCCGCCGTCGCGAAGCCTTCGGTCATCCTCTGGTGGGCCGCTTCGAGTACCTGGCGCGTTTCCTCCAGGCGGCTGCCCTGCCGGTGCAGGCGGGCGAGGCTGGTCGCGGCCCGAAGCGCCAGCAGCCTCGCGTCGGCCTTCTCGGCGATGACCCGCGCCCGCTGCAGCCAGGCCTCGGCCTCCGCGGTCTCCTCGGGGGACGCCGCCACGACGAGCTCCGCCCGTAGCCTGCAGAGGTCGGACAAGAGCACGTTCCGGGCGTCCGGCTCGACGCCGCCCATCGCTTCCTCGAGCCGGGCGAGCCCTTCCCGCGGTTTGCCGGCCTGCCCCGCTACGCTCGCCTCCATGGCGAGCAGCATGGGCCAGAACACCGGCGGGCGGCTGGTGAGCGCCTGATAGCGGGCCATGCCCTCCCGAACCTGCCCCAACCCCTCCTCGGCTCGGCCGATGCCGGCCAGGGCGGCGCCCTGGAGGCAGGCGCCCACCGCCGTCCAGATCTGGAAGGTATGTTCCTCGGCGATCTCCAGGACGCTCTGCGCGCGTGCCAGGGCGGCCTCCGGCTCGCGCCGCCAGAGGTGGAGCAGCCCCGAGTGGAACCGTGCGTACGCCAGCGTGAACGGGTGACCGGAGGCGTCCGCCAAGGGCTGGGCGGCGTCTGCCCGCTCGAGCGCGCGATCCGGGAAGCCCAGGAGCCAGTGCACCAGGCCGGACGCGATGTGGGCCGTGACCTCCGCGTACGCTCCGAACCGGAACCTGCGGGCGCG
>JARRMM010000036.1:21696-27127 GCA_037386005.1 Deinococcales bacterium
CTGCGGGCGCGCCGCGGCGCGCCCACGGACGCGGCGATGCCCCGCTCGAGGTGCTGCAACCCCTCGTTCAGGTGCCCGTCGAACGCGAGGCAGTACCCGCACAGCAACTGCCCCTCCACCCTCATGCCTGCATCGTCGAGCCGGTCGGCCAGGTCGAGGATGCGCCCGCCGACCTCCACGGCCTTGTCGAACTCCGCGCGGTAGCTGTAGTAGGTGCTGAGGCCCCGCAGGACCGGGAAGAGCTGCGGCATCTCCCCGTGCCGTTCGCTGAGCTCCAGCGCCCGGTGGTACGCCTGCTCGACCTCCGGCGTGTACCCGTGCGCCGTCAGCAGGGCCCGGGCGAGGCTCGTCTGCAGGAGGATCTCCTGCTCGGCCCGTTCCGGGGTGGAGGGCGTCGCGGCGAGGACGCCCAGCAGGTCGGTGGTGAGGTCGACCGAGGCCTGGTACCAGCCACGGGAGTCGTAGAGCAGCCACAGGCAGTCCGTGAGCTTGTGGAGCTGCTCGAGGTCGCCCACGGAGACCCAGTGGCGCCAGGCGCTCTGGAGGTTGCCGACGTCGGCTTCGAGGTCGGTCAGGGTGGCCTCGCGTTCCACTCCGCCGAGGCGCTCCCCCAGGCGCTCGGCCAGGCCGGCGTAGTACGTCGCATGGGCGAGACGGGCGGCCGTCGCGAACGTGGGGTCCTCCTCGAGCCGCTCGGCGGCGTACTCCCGGATCGTCTCGAGCATCGCCAGTCGGGGCTCGGTGGCCGCGCCGCTGAGCCGGCGAACGAGGCTCTTCTCGACCAGTGACGCAAGCCCGCCCAGGGCGTCCATCGCCGCGGCATCGCGGTGATCGATGGCGTCGACCACGGCCTCGGCCGCCTCGAGCGTGCAGCCCTGGAACGCGGAGAGGACGGCCAGCAACCGCTTCTCGCCATCGTCGAGGAGGTCGTAGCTCCAGTCGATCGCGTTGCGGAGGGTCTGTTGGCGCTCCGGCAGGTCTCCGGCGCCACCGCGGAGCAGCTTCAAGCGACTCCGCAGCCGGTCCAGCAGCGCCTGCGGCGAGAACAGGGTCAGGCGGGCCGCGGCCAGCTCGATCGCCAGTGGCAGGCCGTCGAGGCGAGCGCAGATCTCGGCGACCGTCCAGGCGTTGGTGTCGGTCACCTCGAACGCGGGGTCCACCGCGCGGGCGCGCTCGACGAAGAGCCGGATCGCGTCGTACTCCATGAGGCGCTCGGCGGACAAGCGGGCGAGGTCGGTCGCGGGCATCGTCAGCGGGGCGACCGGGTAGACCTGCTCACCACGGAGGTGCAGCGCCTCGCGGCTGGTGACCAGGAGCTTCAGTCCGGGGCAGCGTGCGAGCAGCTGGATCAGGCGTGCCGCTGCAGCCGTGACCTGCTCGAAGTTGTCGAGCAGGAGGAGGGTCCTGCGGTTGTCCAGCGTCGCCACGAGCTCATCCAGCAACGGTCGCTCGCTTGCCTCCCGTACGCCGAGAGCCCCGGCGATCGCAGGAAGGACCGCATCGGGTGCCGTGACGCTAGCGAGATCGACGAAGCAGACGCCGTCCTCGAAGTGATCGGTCACATCCGCAGCGACGCGCAGGGCGAGCCGGGTCTTGCCGATGCCTCCCGGTCCGGTCAAGGTGAGAAGGCGCGCGCGTTCGTCGAGCAGCGGGTCGCGCAGCGCGGCCACGTCCTCCGCCCGGCCGACGAAGGGCGTGGGTGCCGCGGGCAGATGCCTTCGCTCTCTCGCGAGGGACGATGCGGCTCGTCCCTCCGCCCAACGCGCGGCATCGTAGAGAGGGCGCACGTCGACGGGCAAGGGGATCCCGAACTGGAGGCAGTACTGCTTCAGGTGCGCGGCGCTGTAGACGAGGGCGGCCAGCCTCGCCTCGGTGGAGAGCGCGCCCTTGTTGCAGAAGTTCAGCCCTGCGGCGACGGCGGCGAGCCGGTACTGCCCCCAGAGGTCGTCGGAGAGGCTCGGGTGCGCCTCGCGGACCCAGCGATCGAAGGCTGCCCTTCCGGCGTTCAGGACCGTGCACGCGCCGGCGAGCTCGACGGGGACCTCCTTCGGATCCGGGCGGCCGCTCCTCGCGAAGCGGTCGACGAACGTCACCCACGTCTCCAGCGGCGCCCGGTCCAGCTCGCGCGTCAGGTACGACATCTCCAGGTAGGAAAGGTCGTACAGGAGCGGCATCCCGGCCTTGTAGAGCGCGAAGTCGATGAGGAAGAACCCCTCCACGGACGCCCCTTCGGTCGAGAACTCGGCCAGGATGTTGCCGATGTTCAGGTCGCCGTGCTGGAAGCCGATGATCGCATCGATCGGCCTCGCTCCGCCCCAGGGCGCGGCGTCCAGTCCGAAAGCGAGCGGATTGGGGAAGACCTGGCCCTGCACGAGCAGACCCTCCGTGTGCGGATCGATCTGGAAGTGCTCCCTGAGGAGGGACCCGACGTGGCCGTCGGGATCGAGCCGGTACCCCAGCCACCTCTGGAGCAGCTCCCTCGGGTGGAGCGCGCGCTCGAAGACCGCCTCGGCGTTCCACGCCCGCAACAGCTGATCGTGGGTCGCCTCGAAGAGCGACTCCAGCTCGCTCGGACTCTGCAGCGACGCCAACGTCCGGTAGCGCTGGAGGGAGTGTCCGGCCACGGCGTAGAAGAGAGCGATGGCGTCCCCGTCCCGGATCTCGTAGGTCAGATCCGCGATGTGCTCCCTGGCGAACGGGGCCGGTGCCTGGTCGAGCGCGAGGCGATGCCGCTCCATCTCGGTCTGCCGGCTCTTGGCGTTGACCCTATCGAGCTTCAGGACGAGATGGTCGAGGCTGTGCAGGTCGCCGTGGGACACGCTGACGAGGTAGAGGAACGCTCCGGTCCGACCGCCGGACAGCGCATGCAGCGGCACGACATCGATGCCGTGCCGCTCGTGCGCGAGCTGCAGCAGGTGCAGGTATTCCTGCGGGAGTCGACCGAAGCCTTCGTTGGACATGGGCGATTCCGGGACCCGCCGGGACGGTATCGGGATGGAGCTGTAGCACAACTATACTCTGGCGGGTCGGACGTGCTCACGAGCACGGCAGCGGGAGGGGCGCTCCTGTGTTCGAACGTGTGCCGACGGGGGTCAGCCCTCGTCGTCGCGGATCCACACCAAGGCCCAGGTGCCGAACGGCGGCAGCTCGACCACGTCGTCTCGACCCTCCGGCTCGGGCTCCAGCGCGAGCATGGCCGGCCGCTCGTCGGGCTCGGCGAACCGGAACGCGGGTGCCGAGCCGCCCACGCGCTCGACGGCCACGCGCACGCCCGTCAGCGGACGGCCGGGGCGCTTGCCGGCGTCCCAGAGGTCATCGGCCTGCGGGGAGAGATCGAGGAGGCTGAGGAGAAGGCCGCGCCGCGTGCGCACCGCCCGGGCCCACAACGCACCGGGCTCGGGGTCGACGGTCACCGGCACGGCCGCCTCCACGCGAATCTCCTGGTTGATGCCTCCGAGCACCGTCCGCGTCACGTCGACGGCCCCGCGGTCGAACAGCAGGTCGCCGTAGCGCACCGCGAAGTCGTAGCTGCGCCGCGTGGCGGCGAGGCTGGCGGGGCCCAGGCGGTGGTGGTCGACGTAGTAGGGGTCGGTCAGGACGGCGTCCTCTTCGCCGTGGAGGAGCGCGCCGCCGCCGTGCGACCAGACGGTGGCCAGCAGCAGCCGCTCGGCGGCGCTCGCCGCCTCTTCGTCCTCGCGGTACGTCGACAGGTAGGCCGCCAGGATGGGCGTCCTGTCGGGGCCCAGCGCCAGCGCCTTGCCGACCAGCTCGGCGAGGTGGCGCAGGCGGACGTGCGGCGGCCACACCTCGATGTAGGTGGCGTGCTGGCGAGTGCGCGCCGTGGTCCAGGTGGGGACGTCGTGGACGTTGTTGAAGATGAGGCGGGCCCCCGGCAGCTCGTCGGCGAGGCGGTCGATCAGGGCGGGGAAGGCCCGGGCGAGGTCGACCACGGTACCGTCCGCCCGCTGGGCGCGCTTCGGGGCGCCGTACTGGTCGAGGTGGAAGCCGTCGAAGCCGACGCGTTCCATAGCGGCGCGGAGGTCCGTGGCGAGGTGGGCGAGCCAGCGCTCGCTCGTCGGATCGACGTTCCAGAGGAAGTCCTCGCCGAGCGACCACGGCGTCCCGTCCGCCCGGAACAGGCCCTGGTCGCGCCAGCGCGACCAGGCCTCGCGGCCCGCCGCGTAGACCGCGGCATACCCGAGCGCCGACGCGCCGGCCGACTGCACCGCCTGCACCAGGCGGCGCACGGCGTCGAGCGAGAGCCTCCTGCCGAGCGCGTCCTCGAACGCGTCCTGCGGCGGTAGGAGCTCCGCGTGCCGGTACATCCAGTCGTAGAACTGCACGGCGTTGAGGTGGAGGCGGCGTACGTTGTCCGCCACGCCTTCCGTGGCCCGGCCGTCGGCGTAGTCCGACACGAAGCCGTAACGCGGTCGCGCCAGCGGGTCGGCCAACACGTCGACGGCGGTCCGCACGCCGTCCGCTTCGACGCCGTAGCCGCCCTCCGGCTGCGCGGGGAAGCCTGCGGTGGTCTCGCCGGCCGGGAGCGTCGCTTCGGCGACGCGCCGGTCCAGATGCCACAAGCTCAGCCCCACAGGACCGGTCGCCCCGCGGACCTCGATCTCGATCGCCTCGCCGGGGGCGAAGGTCGCCTTGGACGGGAGCAGCTCCATCAGCGCGTCTCCACTTCGGCGATCAGGTACATGGCGTGCGACCAGAGCAGCGGCGTGGCGACCGGTCCCCAGCGCTCCCGCCAGGGCTGCACCATGCCCGGAGTCTGGGCGTGCCCGGTGACCTGCTCGGGGAGGTCGCCGGTGGCGGTGGCCTGCTCGCGCACCCACGCCTGCGCTTCGGCCGCGGCCTCCGGGTTGCCGGTCCGCGCGTCGTGCCAGGCGAGCGAGCTGGTGAGCAGCAACCACTGCCCGCCGCCGTAGTAGGTATCGCCGCGGTATCGGTAGATCCCGCCGCCCGGGCCGCTCAGCTCGCGCCGCACGGTGTCGACGGTCGCCTTCACGCGGGGGTCGTCGGGCTCGAGCACGCCGAAGGGCACCCCCAGCCAGAGCAGGCTGCCGTCGACGCGATCGTCGGTCGGCCCGCGCCGGAAGTGGCCCGAGGTCGTGTAGCGCGCCAGCAGCTCGTCCCGGATGCGATCCGCCGCGTCGCGCCAGGCGCGCTCGCCGGTCAGGCGCGCCGCCGCGTCGAGCCCGGCGGCCGCAGCGGCCAGCGTGGAGCCGTGCTCGCCGTCGCCGTACTCCTCCCAGCAGTCGAAGCAGGGCAGGCGCCAGGCGGCCTGCAGGTAGCGCGCCACCAGCTCGACGGCCGGCGCCAGATCGGCGGGGACCGCATCGCCCCTCAGGTGCCCGGACAGCGCCCACAGCCACATGCCGTAGCCGTCGATCTGGAAGTTGGGCCAGGGCTCGTCCTCGGCGGGCTC
>JARRMM010000037.1:0-16507 GCA_037386005.1 Deinococcales bacterium
GCGCCCAACGGCGAGCGGGTGGTTTCGACGGCCGGGCTGGAGCACCTGTGGACGCCCCAGGTCAAGATCTCGGCCGACACCAGCTACGCGCTTGGCTGGATGGTCACCGACGACAAGGGGCTGCGCAAGATCGAGCACGCCGGCAACACCTTCGGCTTCACCTCGGGGCTGGCGCTGCTCCCCGACAAGGGGCTGGGCGCGGTGGTGCTCACCAACGCGCGCGCCAGCAACATCTTCAACGAAGCGGTGATCCGGCGCGTCATCGATCTCGCGTTCGGGCAGGACACCGCGGCCGGCGAAGCCGACTTCCGCTACGCGCTGAAGGTCACCGCCGACGCCCTCGCCAAGGCGGCCGAGCACGAGTCCAGCGACATCGCTCCTGATACCGTCAAGAGCCATCTCGGTGCGTACCGCAACGAGGCGTTGGGGGACCTCACCCTGAGCTATGCGGACGGCCGCTTCATCGCGGACGTGGGGGAGTTCCAGACCGACCTGTGGCGCTACACGGCCGACGACGGCGCCGTCCGCTACCTCGCGGCGGACCCGCCGCTGGCCGGGCTCGACCTCGAGCTCACGCGCGACGCGACCGGCACGCCCACGGTCACGATGGCCAGCCCACCCGACCGCTACGTGTTCGAACCCGTTCCGCCGGTCAGGTGGTGAGCCGGTCGCGAGCCGCGGGGCCCCTCGCGAGGTTCAGATCGTGCTCGCGCTGGGCGCCTGCCGCCCCATGAACTCGAGGCAGCTGCCGAAGGGGTGGTGCGCGTAGAAGCGCGCGACGCGCCACTCGGGACGCCCGTCAGCCCTCGTCCGGCACGAACCGCAGCGCCACCCCGTTGCTGCAGTAGCGCAGCCCCGTGGGCTCCGGCCCGTCATCGAAGACGTGGCCGTGGTGCCCGCCGCAGTTGGCGCAGTGGTACTCGGTGCGGGGGTAGCCGATGTGGTAGTCGGTCTTGGTCTCGAACGCCCCCGGAAGCGCGTCGGAGAACGACGGCCAGCCGCAGTGCGCGTCGAACTTGACGTCGCCGCGGAAGAGCGGGTGGCCGCAGGCGGCGCACACATAGGTGCCGGCGCGCCACTCGTGGTTGAGCGGGCTGGAGCCGGGCCGCTCCGTGGCCTCGAAGCGCAGCACGCGGTAGGCGTCCGGGGGGACGCGCTCCCGGACGGCAGGGTCATCGAGGTCGACCTTGAGGTTCGGGACCTTGGGGTTCGGCGTGTCGTCGCTCACGCTTCAGGCTACGGCAGCGCGGGCCCCGCCGCCGTCCCGCGCGTAACGCCCGCTCCGTCGCGGGCGGTCGATCCGTGCCGGGTGCGTCCAGACCGTGAGCAGGCGAAGCTGTAGCACCCGTGCGCAGGGGCCCGGGCGCTCCGTGGCATGATCGCCCTGGTGACCCGCAACCCCGCCGAAGCGCGGCAGTTGCGCGACCTCGCGCGGCTGCGGCGTGTCCGCGACCGGATCGACCGGGAGTACGCGCAGCCTCTGGACGTCGAGGGGCTCGCCCGCGACGCCCACATGTCGGCCGGGCATCTCGGCCGCCGCTACCGGCTCGCCTTCGGCGAGTCGCCCTACAGCTACCTGATGACGCGGCGCATCGAGCGCGCGATGGCCCTCCTGCGCCGAGGCGACCTCAACGTCACCGAGGTGTGCTTCGAGGTCGGGTGCTCGTCGCTCGGCACCTTCAGCACGCGCTTCAAGGAGCTGGTCGGGATGACGCCGAGCGACTACCGGGAGCGCGAGGCGCGCGCGACCGCAGGGATGCCTCCGTGCGTGGCGAAGCAGGTGACGCGACCCGTCAGGGCCGGGCTGGCGAGGAGCGGGCCCGTGCGGACCGGACTCCCCGACGCCGGAACGGTCAGGAATCGAGAAGCGCCGGGCGTCGAGCCGCCCCTAGAATGACGGCCATGGACCTCACCATCCACGCCAGCATGCTCCCCCACGACGATCCCCACGCCTCCCTAGCCTTCTACCGCGACCTCCTCGGCTTCGAGGTGCGCGCCGATGTCGGGTACGGCGGCATGCACTGGATCACGGTCGGTCCGGCGGACCAGCCGGGCACCTCCATCGTCCTGTATCCGCCGGCGGCCACCCCCGGCATCACGGACGACGAGCGAAGGACGATCGCCGAGATGATGGCCAAGGGCACGTTCGCCAGCATCAACCTGGGCACGGCCGACGTAGACGGCGTGTTCGAGACGCTGCAGGCCGGTAGCGTCGAGGTCGTTCAGGAGCCGACCGACCAGCCGTACGGCATCCGCGACTGCGCCGTGCGTGACCCCGCCGGGAACCTCATCCGCATCCAGCAGGTGCGGTGAGCGAGGAGACGAGGACGGACATGCGGGCGCCGGACCTGCACGCCGCCGACGGCCACGACCGGATCCGCGTGCACGGCGCCCGCGTGAACAACCTCAAGGACGTGAGCGTCGAGATCCCGAAGCGCCGCCTGACGGTCTTCACCGGCGTCTCGGGGTCGGGCAAGAGCTCGCTGGTGTTCGACACCATCGCCGCCGAGTCGCAGCGACTCATCAACGAGACCTACAGCGCCTTCGTGCAGGGCTTCATGCCGACCCTGGCCCGGCCCGAGGTCGACGTCCTCGAAGGCCTGACGACCGCCATCATCGTCGACCAGCGGCGGCTCGGAGCCGACCCCCGCTCCACGGTCGGCACGGTCACCGACGCCAACGCCATGCTGCGCATCCTGTTCAGCCGGCTGGCCCAGCCGCACCTCGGCTCGCCCAGCGCGTACGCCTTCAACGTCCCCACGGTCCGGGGCAGCGGCGCCATCACGGTCGAGCGCGGCGAGGGCAAGGGCAAGCCCGAGAAGCGCACCTTCCTGCGCGCGGGCGGCATGTGCCCCCGCTGCGAGGGCCGGGGCACGGTCTCCGACATCGACCTGGCGCAGCTCTACGACGAGGGCAAGTCGCTCGCCGAGGGCGCGCTGACCATCCCGGGCTACAAGGCGGGCGGCTGGAACTACCGGCTGTACGCCGAGTCGGGCTTCGTCGACCCGAACAAGCCCATCCGCGACTACGGCGAGCAGGAGCTCCACGACTTCCTGCACCGCGAGCCGACCCGGATGAAGATCGCGGGGATCAACATGACCTACGAAGGCCTGGTCCTGCGCATCCAGCGGTCGATGCTCTCCAAGGACAAGGAGGGCTTGCAGCCGCACGTGCGCGCCTTCGTAGAGCGGGCGGTCACCTTCCAGCCGTGCCCGGCGTGCGGGGGCACACGGCTCAGCGAGGCGGCCCGGTCCTCCAGGATCCAGGGGGTCAGCATCGCCGACGCTTGCGCGATGCAGGTCAGCGACCTCGCCGAGTGGCTGCGCAACCTGGAGGCGCCGTCGGTGGCGCCGCTCCTGACGGCCCTCCAGCAGACCCTCGACGCGTTCGTGGAGATCGGGCTGGGGTACCTCGCGCTCGAGCGGCCCTCCGGCACGCTGTCGGGCGGCGAGGCGCAGCGCGTGAAGATGATCCGTCACCTCGGCTCCCCACTCACCGACGTCACCTACGTCTTCGACGAGCCCACCACCGGCCTGCACCCGCACGACATCGGGCGCATGAACGAGCTGCTCTTGCGATTGCGGGACAAGGGCAACACCGTGCTGGTGGTGGAGCACGAGCCGGAGACGATTCAGATCGCCGATCATGTCGTCGACCTGGGTCCCGGCGCCGGCACGGCGGGGGGCAGCGTCTGCTTCGAAGGCACCCTGGACGAGCTCCGCGGCAGTGGCACGCTGACCGGTCGCCACCTCGGTGACCGGGCCCGGCTCAAGGACACGGTGCGGAAGCCCCAGGGCGCACTCGAGGTCCGCGGCGCCACGACGAACAACCTGCAGAACGTCGACGTCGACATCCCGCTCGGGGTGCTGGTCGTCGTCACCGGCGTCGCGGGCTCCGGCAAGAGCTCGCTCGTGCACGGCTCGGTCCCCGCCAGCGCCGGTGTGGTGGCGATCGATCAGGGCGAGGTGCATGGCACCAGCCGGAGCAACCCCGCCACCTACACCGGGTTGCTCGACCCCATCCGCAAGGCGTTCGCCAAGGCACACGGCGTCAAGCCGGCGCTGTTCAGCTTCAACTCGGAGGGCGCCTGTCCGGCGTGCAACGGCGCCGGCGTGATCACCACCGAGCTCGGGTTCATGGACTCCGTCGTCACGACCTGCGAGGAGTGCGAGGGGAAGCGGTTCCAGCCGTCGGTGCTTGAGTACCGGCTGGGCGACCGCGACATCGCCGAGGTGTTGGCGATGCCGGTGACCGACGCCCAGGCGTTCTTCGGGGTGGGCCCGGCGAGGAACCCCGCGGCGCACAGGATCCTGGCGCGGCTGGCGGACGTCGGCCTGGGCTACCTCACCATCGGGCAGCCCCTCACGACGCTCTCCGGCGGTGAGCGGCAACGGCTCAAGCTCGCCACGCACATGGCCCAGAAGGGCGGCATCTACGTCCTGGACGAGCCCACCTCCGGCCTCCACCTGGCCGACGTCGAGCAGCTGCTCGGCCTGCTCGACCGGCTCGTCGACGGGGGCACGTCGGTCATCGTGGTCGAGCACCACCAGGCCGTCATGGCGCACGCCGACTGGATCATCGACCTCGGTCCCGGCGCCGGCCACGACGGCGGCCGGATCGTGTTCGAGGGCACCCCTGCCGACCTCGTCGCCGCGCGCTCGACCCTGACGGGCGAGCACCTGGCGGCGTTCGTCGGCGCCTGACCGGGGCCGCATGCGAGGCGCGTCGTGATCCATTCGTCCCGAACGGAACCTTCCCGATCGACGTGGCTGGGTCCCGGCTTCCGGCCGCCGGCGCGGCGGATCGTGTCGCTGGTGCCGAGCCTGACGCTCGCGCTCTTCGACCTCGGGGCGGGGCGCACGCTGGTGGGCAGGACGTCGTTCTGCGTCGAGCCACGGTCCGAGGTCGAAGGGATCCCGGTGGTCGGCGGCACCAAGAACGTGCACGTGGAGCGTGTCCTGGAGCTCGAGCCCGACGTGGTCCTGGCGAACCGGGAGGAGAACACGCGGGAGCGCGTCGAGGCGGTCGCGCGGACGGTGCCCGTATGGCTGAGCGACCCGCGCGCCCCGACGGACGTGCCCTCGCTGTGGCGCGAGCTGGGAACGATCGGTGCCAGCCCCGACGAAGCGGAGCGGCGCGCGCTCGACGCCGAGATCGCCCTGCGGGATGCGGAACGGTCCGCCTCGCACGCGGGACCGGGCTTCGTCTACTGGGTGTGGCGCGACCCTTGGATGGCGGCCGGGCGCGACACCTACATCTCGCGCGTGCTGGAGACGGCAGGGTGGCGCAACCTGGTCCCGGAGGAACGGGGCCGTTACCCCAGGCTGACGCCGGAGGAGGCGCTGGGCCTCGGCCCGGCGGCGCTCCTCTTCGCCTCGGAACCCTACGCCTTCGCGCTCCCCGACGACCTGGACGCCTTCGGACCGAGCGCGGTCCGCGAAGGGGACGGCTGGCGCCTCGCGGGCGGGGGGCTCGCCCTCGGCGTCGACGGCCAGGTGTTCGGCTGGTACCCGAGCTTCACGGTGGCGGCGCTGCGCCGGGCCGTCGACCTACGGCAGCTGGTGGAGGGGTGATCGTGCCTTCGAGCCGGGATCCCTCCCCTCTCGTCGCGGCCTTCCACTAGGAGGTCCGTACCCGCATCCATACTTCCGTGGGTACCGGTCGATACCGGGACCCCGCTACCTTCCGGGCGGTGGCTCGCCACCCGGAAGGAGAGGGTCATGAAGCACCTCCGGAGGCTCGCCCGCGGAGCCTCGTTCAGCGCGGCGGGTCTGGTCCTGATCGCCGCAACCTGGCGCGTCTACGAGGCGGCGACGATGGTCCGGCCCGAGCTCCGGCACGACGCGCCGTCGTACGCCGGCCCGGGCCCCCATCGCGTAGGCGTACGCAACGCCACCATCCAAGGAGCTGCCTTGCTCCCGGTCACCGTCTGGTACCCGACGCCGGGCGATGGCCGTGGCACGGTGCGGAGCTCCTACGCCTACTCGCTCAGTAGGGTGTCCACCCTCGCGTCGCCGGTGACCTGCGTCGCTTGTGGTGCGGCGCCGGGAGCCGAGACCTGCGCCATGGCGAACCAGGGCGTACCAATCGTTGCCAGGGTCACCACCCCTGCCAGGAAGGCGCCGAGCCTTCGTCGCCTGCCGCGACTCTGGTCGCGGTCTGCAGGCCGTACGAAGCCGTGGTCGTGTGCCTTCACGTGCGTCACCTCGCTCCTTTCACACCGTCCGCGAAACACGCACGGCCCTGCCGCGTTCGTGCCGGCAACACGGCTGGCAGCGAACCGCGAGTGCGGTCCGTTCCCCCCAAGAGCTATGAGTTGCCATACATATCGTCCTGCACGAGTATAGCAGCTGCTCTGACGGTCCTGCCGATGCGAAGAGTACTGCCGATATGGTACGGAGTCATGCATGCACTACGGGGGCGCTGCGTCGCGTTCGTGCCCATCCGGCGTCACGGTTGCGCTCGGTCCGCTCGCGGCTCCTGTCGCTGAGCCGGCTGAAGATCGACACGTATGGCGGTGACGCAGCCGTCGCGCCACGGGTGGTCTACAGTGGTTCACTCCTCGCCGAGATGCAACGAACCAGGAGGTCGGCGCAGTGAAGAACGACAGTACGGTTCCAGACGGCGCTGTGCGCGCCGCGTGGCACCGCAACCTGGCGGTGAACCAGGCGCTTCTCGAACACCTCGAGCCCGCGATGCTGGACGCTCGGAGTCCGGGAGGCGGCGCCACCGTGGCGCAGCTCCTGGCGCACATGGCGGCTACCACGAAGTTCTGGGGCGCCCTGCTCGACCCTGAGCGGATGATGGCCCTGCCCGACCTGTTCCACGGAGAGCCGGAGAGCGGCGCGCCGGGCGCGCTGGAGGCCGAGACCGACCTGGCGCGCATCCGGGCGGTGTGGGACCGGACGGCGGAGGCGGCGCTGGCCACCGCAGAAGCGCATCCTAGCGGCTCGGAGGAGTCGCCCCACGCCGACGGCGCCGCCTACCTGGTGCACATGATGGTGCACGACGCCCACCACCGCGGCCAGATCCTGCTGGCGCTCAAGACCCACAGGCATCCCCTGCCGGACGAGGAGGCCCTGTGGGGCCCGTGGCGGAGCTGACGGACATCTGAGCGCCGCGCGTAGCGTCGCGGCGGTCGGACGCGCAGCAGGTGGTCGGGCCGGTCGCAGGTGGACCCGGCGGCCCGACGTGTGCAGCGCGCCGTGTATCCTGGTACCAGGATCGTGACAATGCGCGCGCAGGTGCTGACGATCAAGCTCCATGCCCCGCCGCATCGAGCCGAGCTGGTGCCCCGCTCGCGGCTCTTCGAGCGGCTGGACGAGGGGGCGCAGCGCAAGCTCACGCTGGTGTCGGCGCCGGCCGGCTTCGGCAAGACGACGCTGGTGAGCGCGTGGCTCGGCGCCCGGTCGCCGGCCGCCGCGTGGTTGACGCTCGATGCGGCGGACGCCGATCCGGTCCGCTTCCTGACGTACCTGGTCGAGGCGCTCCGGACGGTCGAGCCGGGCCTCGGCGACGAGGTGCTCGCGGCCCTCCGGTCGCCGCGACCGCCGCCGACGACGTGGCTGGTGACGGAGGTCCTCAACGACGTCACCTCCCTGAGCCGCGACACCGTTCTGGTGCTCGACGACTACCACCTGCTCGACGCCCGAGCGGTCGACGAGGCGCTGACGGCGCTGCTCGAGCACCTACCGCCCCGGTTGCACCTCGTGCTCACCACGCGTGCCGACCCGGAGCTCCGCCTGGCGCGCTTGCGGGCGCGCGGCCAGCTGACGGAGCTGCGTGCCCGCGACCTGCGCTTCACGGCCGAGGAGACGGCCACCTTCCTGAACGGGCTGATGGGGCTGGAGCTCTCGCACGAGGATCTGGCGGCGCTGGAGGCGCGCACGGAAGGCTGGATCGCCGGGCTCCAGCTCGCCGCGCTGTCGATGCGGGGACGCGACGACCTCCCCGGGTTCATCCGGGCGTTCGCTGGAGACCATCGGTACATCGTCGACTACCTGGTGGAGGAGGTCCTCCAGCGCCAGCCCGAGCCCGTCCGCCGCTTCCTGCTGGAGACGTCGATCCTCGAGCGCCTGAGCGGCCCGCTCTGCGACGCCGTGACGCGCGGGCAGGGCGGCGAGGAGATGCTGCACGCTCTGGAACGCGCGAACCTCTTCCTCGTCCCGCTCGACGACCGGCGCCTCTGGTACCGCTACCACCCGCTCTTCGCCGACGTCCTCCAGGCCCACCTGGGGCAGGAGCGGGCCGACGACGTGCGCGCGCTGCACCAGCGGGCGAGCGTCTGGTACGAGGCCGACGGATCGCTGTCCGACGCGGTCCACCACGCGCTCACCGGCGACGATGACGAGCGAGCGGCGCGCCTGATCGAGGGCTCGTGGCGGAGCATGGACAGCACCTTCCAGTCCGCCGCCTGGCTGGCATGGGTGAGGGCGCTGCCCGAGGAGCTGGTCCGGGCCAGGCCGGTCCTGGGTGCCGGCTACGCCTGGGCCCTCCTGAACGCCGGCGAGCTGGAGGCTTCGGAAGCCCGTCTGGGTGAGGTCGAGCGCTGGCTGGCCTCGGTCGCCCCGCCCGCCGGACCCTGGCCGCCGGCCGACGCGGAGCCCCCCTCCGTCGATGAGGACGCCCTCCGCTCGCTCCCGGGGACCGTGGCTTCGGCGCGGGCCTACCTGGCGCTGGCGACGGGCGATCCCGCGAGGAGCGTGGCCCACGCCCGTCGGGCGCTCGGGCTGCTGCCTGCGTCCGACCACGTGGGGCGCGGCGTCCCTCTCGGCATCCTGGCGCTCGCCCACTGGGCGAACGGGGATCTGGACGACGCCCATCGCATCCTGTCCGATGCCATGGAGGGGCTGCGTGCCGCTGGCCAGGCGGCCGCCGGCATCAGCGGGGTCTTCGCGCTCGCCGACATCCGGCTCACCCAGGGGCGGCTGCGGGACGCGCGACGCATCCACGAGGAGGCCCTCCGCTTCGTCGCCGAACGACCGGAGCCCGTGCTGCCCGGCATGGCCGAGCTGCACGTGGGTCTGGCGCAGGTGGACCGGGAGCAGGGGGAGTTGGAGGCAGCCGACGCGCACCTGCGCGAGGCCGAGGCGCTGGGGGAGCACGCCGTGCTCCCCGGGGACGAGGCCCGGCTGCGCAGCGCGATGGCGCGTCTGGAGGCGGGTCTGGGCCGTTCGGAACGCGCCCTGGAGCTGCTCGACGAGGCCGAGCGTCTGCGCATCCGGAGTCCGATGCCCGATCTCAGGCCCGTACCGGCGCTGCGCGCACGGGTGTGGCTCGAGCAGGGCAGGCTCGAAGAGGCGCAGGCGTGGATGCGTGAGCGCGCCCTGCCCGCCTGGGACGGCCTCGGCTTCGTACGTGAGTTCGAGCACCTGGTCGCTGCCAGGCTGCTCCTCGCGCTGCACCGGCGCGACCGCTCGGACGCCGCCATCGACGAGGCGGAGCGCCTGCTGGAAGGCCTCCTGGAGGCGGCGGAGCAAGGGGGCCGGACGGGGAGCGCGATCGAGATTCTGGTGCTGCAGGCGCTCGCGCGGCAGGCGCGGGACGACGTCCCGTCGGCGCTGCTGCCCCTGGCCGACGCTCTGGGGAGAGCCGAGCCCGAGGGGCACGTGCGCACGTTCGTGGACGAGGGCCCCCCGATGGAGGCGCTGCTGCGTGAGGCGGTCCGGCGGGGGGTCGCGACGGGCCAGGCGGGTCGGCTCCTGGCGGCCTTCGGGCCGGCCGGGGGCGGATCCCCGGCCACCAGGTCACACGCCAGCGGGTCGGCCGCGACCGGGTCGGCGGCCACCGGGTCGCTGGTCGACGCCCTGACCGAGCGCGAGCAGGACGTCCTGAGGCTGCTCGAGACCGAGCTTAGCGGCCCCGAGATGGCACGCGAGCTGCGCGTCTCGCTCAACACCGTGCGGACCCACGTCAAGAACGTCTACAGCAAGCTCGGCGCGAGCAATCGCCGTTCGGCCGTCCGGCGGGCCCGAGACCTCGATCTGCTCTAACCCAGCGCTTCGCCTCCTGCCGAGAGGCGCCGCCTCACCGCCCTCTCGTCACCTTCTTCTACCCACGCTCTCACCACATCGGGTGATGACGTCTCACCAGGTCCCTGCCTACCCTCTCCTCAGCGCGCGACACCGGGATTCGGACAGGACGATCCAGTCGCACCGCGACACGAGAGAGGTACGCGATGACCGCAGAACCTGCAGCCGCGACAGGCCCCACCGGCGAGGCCCGCTACGAGGTCCGCATCCACGGGCATCTGGAGGACCGACGGGCTGCGTCGTTCGAGGGGTTCACCGTCGAGCGTGAGACCGATGGAAGCACGCGGCTCGTCGGTGAGGGGATCGACCAGGCGGCGCTCCACGGGATCCTGAGGCAGATCCGTGATCTGGGCCTGCCGCTGATCTCGGTCGCGCGGCTCGGATCCGCGTCGGCGGAAGGCGCGGACGGCCAGGCAGTGGCCTCCGGTGAGGAGGAGGTCGGATCATGAGCCGCCCCTAGTGCTCTTCGGCGCGGTGCGAGGCGACCCGCAGGCACCGAGTCCCACTCCAGGAAGACCCCGTTCCACACAGGTTCCATCGACAAGGAGAGACCAGCATGATCGACACCGTACGACCGACGTCCATCCAGAGCACCGCGAGGACCGCGGGCCTGCTCTACCTGATCCTCGCCGTGTGCGGCGGCTTCGCCGAGTTCTTCGTGCGCCAGAGCCTCATCGTACGAGGGGACGCCGCGGCGACCGCCACCAACATCCTGGCGGCGCAGCCGCTGTTCCGGCTCGGCATCGTGAGCGAGCTCGTCGGCCAGGTGGCGTTCGTGTTGCTGGTCCTGGCCCTGTACCGGGTGCTCGAGCCGATCGGCCGTTTCCATGCCAGGGCGATGGTGGCGTTCGTGCTGGTCGCCGTCACCATCACCTGCCTCAACATGCTCAACCAGTTCGCCGCGCTCTACCTCCTCAGCGGCGGCAACCACCTGGCGGTCTTCGACGCCGGTCAGCTCGACGCCCTGGTCCTGTCGTTCCTCGACCTCCACCAGGCCGGCTACCTGATCGCCCAGGTCTTCTTCGGACTCTGGTTGCTTCCGCTGGGGTACCTCATCGTCCGTTCCGGGTTCATCCCCAGGGTCATCGGCGTGCTCCTCATGATCGCCTGCTTCGGCTACCTGACGGACGTCGCCACCTTCTTCCTGGCGCCCGGCTTCGGCGTGTCGGTCAGCGAGTTCACCTTCGTCGGTGAGCTCCTCCTGATGATCTGGCTCCTCGTACGCGGCGTGGACGCCGCCGCCTGGAACGAACGCGCCACCCGCACCCGCGCGGCGCTCGGATAACCAGGGGGCGAGCGTCGAGTAGGCACCGCGTCCTGCACCACCAGGCGATGGCGATCAGCCCCGGAGGGCCGGTCGCCATCGCCACCGATCGCCGGCACGAGACGTCGTCCCGTGCAGGATCAGGCGCCAGAGATAACCCGATGACCCAAGGACAGGTCGCGACCGCGGCAACTCTGGCGGCGGGCCTCCTAGCCGTACTCATGGCCGGTTTCTTCACCGGTTTCGTGAACACGTGGCGCGTCCTCGTCTTCGTCTTGGCGGGAGCCTTCCTCCCTCAACAGGGGGTGAGCGTCGAGGTCGCGGGCGCGCTCGCGTCGCTACGCCTCCCGGATCGACCGCAGTCGCTTGCGCAGGATGCGGATCTGGCCCCGGTGGTCGGGCTCGTCCTCGGCCACGCTCGCCTCCTTCAGGACACGTCGGCGGTTCCGGCCGCCCATACGTAGGTTCGCAGGGTGCACACGTCTTCGAAGCCCATCGCCCGGTACAGCGGCGCCCCCATCTCGCTCGCCTGCAGCACGGCGAGGCGGTGGCCGGCTGCGCGCGCGTCCGCCAGGGGTGCGTAGGTCAGGGCCCGACCGAAGCCCCGCCTCCGGGCCGACGGGAGCGTCGCGACGTTGTAGATACCGGCGCTGCCGGCGCCGTAGAAGAGTGTCGAGCAGGCGACGGGACGGCCTTCGTGCAGGCCCAGGTAGTGGTACATCGACGGATCGGGCGCGAGGGCCGTGGCGGCGGACAGCTCGAGCAGGGTCGTCTCCACGGCGTCGGGCATCTGGAAGCCCTCCATCGCGACCCTGCACCAGCGGCGCAGCGTACGTTCGTCCGTCACGCGCTCGATGGAGACGCCGCGGGGAAGAGGCGGCGGCTCGCGGAGATCTTCCAGCTCGAGCGCCATGCCCGGCGACGTGCCGCCGGGCTGGAGACCCGCTGCCTCCAGCCGTTCCCCCAGATCGGCCGGGGTCGACGAGGGGCCCGTATACCACTGCAAGGACACGCCCCGCTCCCTCGCGCGCGCCAGGACGGCGGCGATGGTCCGATCCGCTGATTCGGGGGTGAGGTGAATGTCGAAGACGGCGTTGAACAGCGGGAAGGGTTCGTCGGTCAGGCACCACTGCATGTCCTCGCCGCGGTACGTCTCGACCCCTTGCAGGCGCTCGAACTCCTCCCCGAAGGCGTACAGGTTGGCCTCGACGGCCCGGGCCATCTCCGCCCTGGCTGCGTCCCGCGCGGTATCCCCCATCGCTGACGTCCCTTCCGGCCGTGGATGCCGGCTGGCCCTGGGCCAGCGCGGCCACGAGGTCACGGTCTCACGTTGTCATGTTGGCGCGAGGGTAGCACGGCCGCGCGTGCAAGCTCGATTGGAACGCAGCCCGGCTTCGTTGTAGGCTTCGGGAACGCCGTCATGACCATGGACCGCCCTGGCTTCCTCGATCACGTTCTCGACCTACTCGTCGACACGGTCTGCGTGGTGGACGCCGAGGGGCGGTACGTGTACGTGAGCGCCTCCTGCGAGCGGCTGCTCGGCTACACGCCCGAGGAGCTGGTCGGCAGGAACATGATCGAGCTGGTGCATCCGGACGACCGCGAACGCACGCTGGCGGCCGCCGCCGACATCATGCGCGATCACCCGCAGACGCACTTCGAGAACCGGTACGTGCGCAAGGACGGCCGGGTCGTGGACATCATGTGGTCGGCCCGCTGGTCGGGCCGCGACGGCCTCCGCCTTGCCGTGGCCCGCGACGTCACCCCCATCAAACGTGCGGCTCGTCGCCAGAGCGCCCTGTACCGGCTCTCCGAGGCCGCGCACGAGGCTGACGATCTCCCCGCGCTGGGCCGGATCATCCACGGGATCATCGCTGAGCTGCTGCCGGCCGACGCTTTCCTCGTGGCCCTGGACGACGCGGTCGACGGGACGCTCTCCTTCCCGTACGAGGCCGGCGCGATGGCGGAGGTGTCGCCTGCCATGGCCTCGGACGGCGCGACGCCGATCGCGAGGGTCCTCCGGGCGGGGGAGCCGGTCATCGCGCTCGTAGGTGATGAGGCCAGCGACGGGCATCGGCCGGCGCCGTCGACTCCCGGCACCGGCAACTGGCTCGGCGTGCCGCTCGTCTCGCATGCAGGGGTGGTCGGGGCCCTGGCCGTGCAGACGGACGGTGAGGAACGCTACGGCCCGGAACACCTCGAGCTGCTGCAGTTCGTGTCGACGCAGGTCGCCACCGTCATCGAGCGCAAGCAGGCGGAGGCGCGATTGCGCCACATGGCCCTCCACGACCCGCTGACCGACCTGCCGAATCGGGCGCTGTTCCACGACCGCTTCGAGGTCGCGTTGCAACGCGCCAGGCGCGACGGCGAACACGTGGGGCTGCTCTACCTCGATCTCGACGACTTCAAGAAGGTCAACGACAACTTCGGGCACGAGGCCGGCGACGCCGTGCTGCGCGAGGTCGCCCGGCGACTGACGGGGTGCGTGCGGAAGTCCGACACGGTCGCGCGCATGGGGGGCGACGAGTTCACGGTGCTCCTCACCAACGCCGCCGGGCCGGATGCCGTCTTCCTCGTGATGGAGAAGGTGCGCGCCGCGGTCTGTGCTCCCTACGACCTCGACGGCGGTCGCTTGACGCTCTCGGTCAGCATGGGCAGCGCCGCCTACCCGCACGACGGCCAGGACCAGGACACGCTGCTGCGCCAGGCCGACGCGAGCATGTACACCAGCAAGGCACGCGAGGGCTGAGCCGGGCGCTCCGGCCAGCGGAGGACAATCGCCTCTCGCGTGTAGCCCCTGTGGGTGCTAATCAGGAAGCGAAGCCCGAAGCGACTCGGCGTGCCGTGCGACGTAGGCTCCTCGCGGCGACGTAAGCGCTTCGTTCCTTCGCACCACGCTCCAACGGGCCGCATCTCGGGACGGACCAAGGGGGGCACCATGGGAAGGATCCGATTCATCCTCATCGTGGTCGCAAGCGCCGTGCTGGCGCTGATTCCCGCCGCACTCGGCGGCGGCTCGGTCACGACGGTCGTCGTGCACAGCGTGGCGTTGCAGGGCAACCTGCTCGGGGACACGCCCGACCGCGCGGTGACGGTCTATCTCCCGCCTGGCTACGACGACACGACCGCTCGGTATCCGGTCCTGTACCTTCTCCACGGCTACGGCCAGGAGAGCACCTACTGGGTCGACCGGGGCCTCGCACGCACGCTCGACAAGCTGCTGGCGAGCGGCGCGGTCCAACCGCTGATCGTCGTGACGCCCGACGCCTACAACCGGTACGGTGGCAGCTTCTACGCCGACTCCCCGGTCACCGGTCACTGGGACGCGTTCGTCAGCCGTGAGCTGGTGAGCTACGTCGATGCGAACTACCGGACGTTGGCCAGGCCGGAGAGCCGGGCCATCGCCGGCTACGGGATGGGCGGGTATGGCGCCCTGATCCTGGCCCTCGAGCACCCGGACACCTACCGCGCCGTCTACGCGATGAGCGCCGTCGACATCGATCTCACGGGTGAGCTGAAGGGGACCACCCTGCCAGCCACGGCGTTCACGAGCGCGCTGCAGATGCTCTCGCTCGGCATCGTGCCGACGTCCGGCCTCGGGGCGAGCCAGCTTGCCAGGGCGGCGGCCCTCTCGCCCAACGTCGACAGCCCGCCCACCTACGCGGACTTGCCCTACGAGCTCGTCGACGGCGTGCCGCAGCGCGTCGACGCCGTGTGGCAGCGCTGGGAGGCGCACTCGCCGTTGGCGATGCTCGAGCGCTACGGGCCGAACCTGGCGCGGTTCCAGGGGATCGGGTTCGACGTCGGTGCCTTCGACTCCGATGCGGACTGCGTCACTGGGGCGCGCGCGCTGTCCGCGGCGCTGACCCGTGCCGGGATCGATCACCGCTACGAAGAGTACGGGGGCGATCCCTACTACCAGCTTCCCTCCCGCATGGGGTCGATCGTGCTGCCCTTCCTATCGGATCACGTGGAAGGCGAGGCCGCGGTCACCGACGAGTAGGCGGGCCTGACCGGCTCCGCTCGCCGACGGGACACCGATCGGCGAGCGGAGCACGCGCCGGACAACGGGTCGGGTCACCTCGATTCCCGCGCTTCCTGTTCGAGTAGGGAGCATCGAGGCTGGGGATCGAGGAGGAGTGTGATGACCTTGACCTTCGAGCCCCATCGGTTACGTGCGCCTGGCGTTCGGCTGGCGGCGAAACGGTCTGCCAACCGGCCCCCGAGGTACCGGATCGTGCTGTCGCCGAGGAGCCACCCGTGAGCCCTGCCGGGACGCCGCCCTACCGTCTGGCGAGCCCGTGGGCCTTCTTCGCCGCTGTCCTCACCTGGAGCTGGCTCTTCTGGGGCCTCTCGATCACCGTAGGGCACGGCGTCACGACAGGGCTGGGGACGGCGTTCGCCTTCCTCGGCCTGCTCGGCCCCATGATCGGCGGCATCGCGTTCACGCACCTCACGCGCGACCGGGACGGGCGGCGCGAGTACTGGTCCCGGCTGCTCGATCCGAGGAGGATCCCGGCGGGCTGGCTGGCCGTTGCCCTGCTGCTGCCGCCGGCCCTGATGCTCCTGGCCGCGCTGCTCGACGTGCTCACGGGTGGGAGCCTGACCCCGTTCCGGGACACGCTGGCCCCCTTCCTCGCGAGACCCCTGACGCTGGTCCCGTTCGCGCTCAACGTGTTCTTCATCGGGCCCTTCCCGGAAGAGTTCGGCTGGCGCGGCTACGCCCTCGACCGGCTGCAGGAACGTTGGGGTGCGCTGCGGTCGAGCCTCGTCCTGGGGGTGATCTGGGGGGCCTGGCACCTGCCGCTGTTCTTCCTGCAGGGAACCTACCAGTACGAGCAAGGTGCCTGGTCGCTGTGGTTCTGGACGTTCATGGTCGGGATCCTTCCGCTGACGGTGGTGTTCACCTGGGTCTTCAACAACACCCGCCGCAGCACCCTGGCGGTCGTGCTGCTCCACTTCATGGTGGTGGTCTCCGCTGACTTCCTGAACGCCACCTCCGGCACCAACGTCCTGTCCACCGTGCTGTGGATCGCGCTGGCGACCGGCGTGTGCATCGTCTGGGGCCCGGCGACGCTCAGCCGTCGGCGGTCGCGGCGAGCCTCCCGGCCGGCATCGTCGCCTCGCGCCGCCTGAGCCGAGGGTTCCCTGGGCGGGCCCCCCGGCCCGTCCACCAGGAGGACGGAAGCCGCACCGGCGCCGCGCCCCCCAA
>JARRMM010000038.1:0-16472 GCA_037386005.1 Deinococcales bacterium
GCCATGGCTGGCGCCCCGCCGGGCGCGTCCGACCGGGAAGGTTGCGGCTCGCCCCTCGCCCGACGACGGAGCGCTATCGTGATCAACGCGATGAAGACCCGAAGTACCGTGATGGAGCGTCGTGAGGCACGGACGGCATGGCTGTTCACGTTGCCCGCGCTGCTGCTGTTGCTGGCGTTCCTGGTGGTACCGTTCCTGCTCGCCATCGGCCTGTCGTTCACCGATCAGCGCCTCATCCCCAACCCCCGGCTTCCGACCGAGTTCGTTGGCCTGCGGAACTTCCAGCGCATCTTGCAGGACCCGGTCTTCCTCCGGGCACTGACGAACAACTTCGTGTTCGCGGGCGTGGTGGTGCCGGTGCAATCGGCGTTGGCCCTGGCCATGGCGATGCTCGTCAATCAGAAGATCCGCGCCACCAACATCTTCCGAACCATCTATTTCAGCCCTGTCGTCACCACCATGGTGGTGGTGTCGGCCATCTGGTTCCTGCTGTACAACCCCACCCACGGCTTCATCAACCAGTTCCTGCATACCGTGACCTTCGGCCTGACCGGGACCATCGACTGGCTTCAGAACCCCCACACGGCTCTGCTCGCCATCATGATCCTGTCGATCTGGCAGGGCGCCGGCTTCCAGATGGTGATCTTCCTGGCGGGCCTGCAGGAGATCCCCCAGACGCTCTACGAGGCGGCACGGATCGACGGGGCCAACCGATGGCAGTCGTTCCGACACATCACCCTCACGGGGCTGCGCAACACCAGCGTCTTCGTCATCATCTCCACCTCGATCCTGGCGTTCCGGCTCTACGATCAGGTCAAGGTGATGACCAACGGGGGCCCGCTCAACGCCACCCAGACCGTCGTCTACCAGATCGAGCGGGTGGGCTTCGGGCAGCTCAAGGTGGGCTACGCCTCCGCGCTCACCGTGGTGTTCTTCCTGATCGTGCTGGCGATCACGCTCCTGCAGCGGCGCCTGCTGCCCGAGGAGAGGAACGTATGACGCGCCTGAGCCGGTTTGCCGGCACCCTCGGGAACTACCTGCTGCTCATCGCCTTCGCGGCGTTCTTCCTGTTCCCAGTGGTGATCATGATCGTCTCGAGCCTCAAGCCCGACGATCAGCTCATCATCCGCGACCTCGCCAGCCCCATGGCGTTCGTGCCCAGCGTGGTGTCGCTCAAGAACTATCGCGACGTCTTCGCCAACCTCCCCTTCGGCGTGGCGATGCGCAACTCGCTGATCATCGTGGGCACCATCGTGGGCGTCGGCCTGTTCGTCAACAGCATGGCGGCCTACGCCCTGGCGCGCCTGCGCTTCCGGGGGCGTGCGCTGATCGTCGGCGTGGTGGTCGCCCTGATGATCATCCCGTTCGAGTCGATCTCGGTGCCGCTCCTGCTGATGGTCAACCGCTTCGGCTGGCTCGATACCCTCTACGTCCAGATCATCCCGTTCGTCGCCGACGCGTTCTCGATCTTCCTCTTCTACCAGTTCTTCATCAACCTGCCGCGGGACATCGAGGAGGCGGCGGTGGTCGATGGCGCCAGTCGCTGGCGTATCTACTGGAGCATCCTGCTGCCGTTGTCGCGCCCGGTCATGGCGACCGCATCGATCCTGCTGTTCCTGCGGTACTGGGGGCAGCTGCTGTGGCCGGTGATGGTCGCGCGCTCGACCGAGGTCCGGCCGCTGCCGCTGGCCATGCAGCAGTTCTTCGGCCAGCAGCCGCGCGAGTGGGGGCAGATCATGGCGTTCGCCGCCATGATCACGGTACCGGTCTTGATCGTGTACCTGATCTTCAACCGCTGGTTCGTGCAGTCGATCGCCAGCAGCGGAGTGAAGGGTTGAGCGACGAGGCCCTGCCGGGGGTGCCGGTGGACGTGGGGTGGCACTACCGACCCGAGGCCGGGCTCTTCGGTGACCCCAAGCCCATCCAGTGGCGCGGCGTGACGCACGTGTTCTTCCAGAACTCGCCGGGCGACGGCGCCTTCGAGGCGATGCGCTGGGCCCACGTGGCCAGCCGGGACCTGCTGCACTGGGAGCGCCTGCCGGACGCCCTGGTGCCGGAGCCCGGCGGCCCCGACGCCTTCGGGTGCTGGACGGGGTCGGTGATCCGGGTGGGCGACGGCTTCCAGATCTTCTACACCGGCGTGGGCGAGGCGGGCGGCCGTCAGCAGAGCGTGTGCCGCGCCTTCAGCGACGACCTCGTGCACTGGCGGCGGGACCCGCGCAACCCTCTCGTGCTGCCCAGCTCGCCCTTCGCGACGGGCCCGGACGCGGCCTGGCGTGACCCGCAGGTGGTCGTGGGGGACACGGGCTACCACCTGCTGCTGACGGCCGACCTGGCCGGCGCTCCGGCAGCGTTGCGGGGGGCCATCGCCCACTTCCGCTCGACCGATCTGGCGTCGTGGGAGCCGCAGGGGGTGCTCTACTACCCCGGCGACGTCCACCGTTGCGAGTGCCCCGACCTGATCTGGCAGGGCGACGAGGAGCTGCTCCTGTACTCCGACTTCGGCGTCCAGCTGCGGCGGCGCGGGAAGGACGGTCGCTTCCGTCCGGCCGACCCCCCACAGCTCGACGATTTCCGTTTCTATGCGGCCAAGACGGTGCTGGCGGCGCGCGAGCGCAGGCTGCTCTTCGCCTTCCTCTTCGGGCGGAGGGCGCCGGCCGGCCCGCCCAGCGACAGCAGCCCCTGGGAGTGGGGCGGCGTCATGGCCTTGCCGCGAGAGGTCGCGCTGGACCGGGAGGGCGCCCTGCGCGTCTGGCCGGTGCCGGAGCTCGAACGCCTCAGGCGCCAGCCACTCACGATCGAGCCGCATGCCGGCGCCGGGAACGGCCGGTGGGAGCGCGAACCGGACGGCGGAGCAACGCTCCGCGTCGACGGGAACGGCCCGGACGCGGGCGACGTGGGGTTCCGGCTGCTCGGTCGGCTGCCGCTGCAGGCCGAGCTCGACCTCGAGGTCGCCATCGACGTGGGGGCCGCCCGCCACTTCGGCCTGCTGCTGGGCTGCGACCGCGCCCTGACCCGCGGCTACGCGCTCGAGCTCGACCTCGACCGGGGCTGGCTCACGCTGCGTCGGCTGATGCCCGAGACCAATCCCGCCGAGCTCGGTCTCCAACGCGTCGCCCTGCCCACGCGGACCGGCGACCGGATCCGGCTGCGCGCGTTCCTGGACCACACCGTGCTCGAGGCCTTCGTCGACGACCGGGTCAGCCTGTCGGGCCGGCTGTACGATATCGAGGCCAGCCCCGACCGCTGGTGGGGGGTCCTGTCGCGCAACGGCCCGCTGCGTCTGGCGCGCTTCCAGGGGTGGCGGCTGTCCCTCTCCGGCTGACGTCCCTCGGCCCGCGCTCGACGGCAGCGACCGGGGTTCGGGATTGGGCCTCGGCGCCGGGGTTCGATATTGGGACTCGACACCGGCGGCGACAACCCTTCTCGCCTGCGCGGCGGCGGTAGCCTGGGGTCAGACGGGCGCGTCGGGCGCCCGGCCCCGACGCGGGCAGGAGGAGCGACATGACACGCGCATTTCTGGACCACCTCCGTAGCGAGACCGAGGCGCTACGCCGCGACGGCCTGTACAAGGACGAGCGCATCATCACCTCGCAGCAGCAGGCGCTGATCACGGTGGCGGGCGGCGACAGCGTCCTGAACTTCTGCGCCAACAACTACCTGGGCCTGGCCAACCACCCGGCGGTGATGGAGGCGGCGCAGCAGGGCATCCGCGAGCGCGGCTTCGGGATGGCCTCGGTGCGCTTCATCTGCGGCACGCAGGACATCCACAAGGAGCTCGAGGCGAGGCTCAGCCAGTTCCTCGGCACCGAGGACACCATCCTCTACTCCTCGTGCTTCGATGCCAACGGCGGTCTGTTCGAAGCGCTGCTGGGGCCGGAGGACGCCATCATCAGCGACGCGCTCAACCACGCCAGCATCATCGACGGCGTGCGCCTGAGCAAGGCACAGCGCTTCCGCTACGCCAACAACGACATGGCGGACCTCGAGCGCCAGCTCCAGGCCGCCTCCGGCGCCCGCTACAGGATGATCGCCACCGACGGCGTGTTCTCCATGGACGGGGTCGTGGCGGACCTGGAAGCGATCTGCGACCTGGCCGACCGGTACGACGCCATGGTGATGGTCGACGACAGCCACGCGGTCGGCTTCCTGGGCGAGAAGGGGCGCGGCACCCACGAGTTGCGCGGGGTCCTGGGGCGGGTCGACGTGCTGACCGGCACGCTCGGCAAGGCGCTCGGGGGCGCCTCCGGCGGGTACACCAGCGGCCGCAAGGAGATCGTCACGTGGCTGCGGCAGCGCAGCCGCCCCTACCTGTTCTCGAACTCGGTGGCGCCGGCGGTGGTGTCGGCGTCGCTGGCCGTGCTCGACCTGCTGGAGGGCTCCGACGACCTGCGCCGGCGCCTGCGCGAGAACAGCGCCTTCTTCCGGAAGGCCATGACCGAGGCGGGCTTCACCCTGGCCGGCGAGGATCACCCCATCATCCCCGTCATGATCGGGGACGCCGCGCTCGCCACCCAGATGGCCGACCGGCTGTTGGCGGAGGAGGGGATCTACGTCATCGGCTTCTCCTACCCGGTGGTCCCCAAGGGGCAGGCGCGCATCCGCACGCAGATGTCGGCGCTGCACACGCGCGAGCAGCTCGAGCGCGCGGTGGCGGCCTTCACCCGCGTCGGCCGCGCCCTGGGCGTGATCGCGTGAAGGCGCTCGCCAAGCTCCGGCCGGAGCAGGGCATCTGGATGATCGACGCCCCCGAGCCGGAGATGGGCCCGAACGATCTGCTGATCGGCATCACCCACACCTCGATCTGCGGCACCGACGTGCACATCTACAACTGGGACGCCTGGTCGCAGCGGACCATCCCGGTGCCGATGATCACGGGCCACGAGTACGTCGGCGTGGTGGAGGCGGTGGGCTCCGAGGTGCAGGGGTTCGCCCCCGGCGACCGCGTCTCCGGCGAAGGGCACATCACCTGCGGCCACTGCCGGAACTGCCGTGCCGGCCGGCGGCACCTGTGCCGCAACGCGCAGGGCGTCGGCGTCAACCGTCCCGGCGCCTTCGCCGAGCGTTTCGTGCTCCCGGCGGGGAACGCCTTCAAGGTGCCGGCGGGGATCCCCGACGACTGGGCGGCGGTGCTGGACCCGCTGGGCAACGCCGTGCACACGGCGCTGGCCTTCGACATGGTGGGGGAGGACGTGCTGGTGACCGGCGCCGGGCCGATCGGCCAGATGGCCGCGGCGGTGGCGCGCTTCGTAGGCGCCCGCTACATCGTCGTCACCGACGTCAACCCGGCGCGCCTGGCGATGGCGGAGCGGATGGGCGTGGTGGACCGTACCCTCGACGTCTCGCGGCCGGACGCCGACCTGAAGGACGTCATGGCCGACCTGGGCATGACCGAGGGCTTCGATGTGGTGATGGAGATGTCGGGCGCCGCGGCCGCCTACGAGCAGATCCTCGCCACCATCAACCACGGCGGCAAGATCGCGCTGCTGGGGATCCCCGACCGCCCGATCGCCATCGACTGGAACCAGGTCATCTTCAAGGGCCTGGAGGTCCGCGGCATCTACGGCCGCCAGATGTTCGAGACCTGGTACAAGATGGCCGGCATGCTTCAGTCGGGGCTCGACCTGGCTCCGGTGATCACCCACCACTTCCCCGTCGATGCCTTCCAGGAGGCCTTCGACACCATGCGCTCGGGCCGTTCCGGCAAGGTCATCCTCGACTGGACCTAGCCCCTGCCGGGGCGTCGGCGCCGGGTCCGGAACGTGCGGGCGACGTCCATCGTGAACCGGCTGCACCCTGCTCCACGACCGCGCTCCTGTAAGATGGGCGGACTACACCATCAAGGAGGGACCATGGCACGATTCCGCATCGCATGGGTGGTTCTCGTTTCGCTCGCCGCCGGCCTGTTGACGTTCGGCTCGGCGCAGTCCGCTCAGCAGCAGACGCTGGTGATCGGCGGCGACTGGACCGACCTGATCACGCTCGATCCCGGCGTGGCCTACGAGTTCTCGTCGACCCCCATCGACGACAACATCTATCAGCGACTCGTCCAGTTCGACGGCACCGACCTGTCGAAGGTCGTGCCGGGACTGGCCAGCAGCTGGGACATCGCCAGCACCGCCGACGGCGGCACCACCATCACCTTCCACCTCAAGGACGCGAAGTTCTCCACCGGCCGTCCCGTGACGGCGCAGGACGTGGTGTGGTCCTTCGACCGGGTCATCCAGATCAACGGCCCCTCGGCCTTCCTGTTCACCGACGTGGCGGGCATGAAGGTGGGCTCCACCAAGGCGCTCGACGACAAGACCGTGCAGCTCACCCTGCCCAAGGGCGTGAACCCGCAGATCATCCTCAACATGCTGACCTTCAACATCGGCGGCGTCATGGACGCCACCGAGGTGCAGAAGCACATCGACGGCAACGACTACGGGCAGAAGTGGCTCAACGACCACTCGGCCGGCTCCGGCCCCTACATGCTCGACCGCTGGGACCGCGGCTCGCAGGTGGTGCTGACGGCCAACCCCGAGTATCCCAACCCGCCCTCGATCAAGCGCGTCATCCTGCGCTACATGCAGGAGTCGAACGCGCAGCGCGCCGCCATCACCTCCGGTGAGATCGACGTGGCCTACAACTTCACGCCCGACGCCTTCAACCAGGCCGCGACCGATCCCAACCTCAAGACGATCAAGACGGACTCGTTCCGGATGCAGTATCTGGGCATGAACTCCGGGCCTGGCGCGCCCTTCGCGGACAACCGCGTGCGCGACGCCGTGCGCTACGCCATCGACCAACAGGGCATCATCAACGACCTGCTGGGCGGCCTCGGGAGGCCCATGCAGACCATCATCCCCTACGGCCTGATGGGCGCCGACACCACCCAGTACTACACGTACGACCTCGAGAAGGCCAAGCAGCTCATGGCCGAGGCGGGCAAGTCGGGCGGCATGACGGTCGAGTTCCTCGTCGCCACCGGGGCGTGCGGGGGCGGTGTGCCGTGCGCTGATCTGGCCGCGAAGATCCAGTCCGACCTGGCGAAGATCGGCATCACCACCAACATCAAGCAGACCACCAGCGCGCAGCTCTACACCATCTACCGGCAGCAGGCCGCCCAGCTCGTGCTGGCCGAGTGGAGCCCCGACTACCCCGACCCGAACGGCAACGCCAGCCCGTTGGCCGACTACAACGCCAAGTCGCTGGCCTGGCGCAACGTATGGAACGACGCCGAGGGCACCAAGCTGGCGACCGAGGCGGCCACCAGCACCGACCCCGCGCAGCGCAAGGCGCTCTACGCCCAGCTCACCAAGTACGTGGCGCAGAACGGCCCCTACGCCATCCTGTACCAGCCGTACGTGCCCATCGTGACCACGGCCAAGGTCCAGGGCTTCGCGCGCAGCGCGCAGGGCGACGTCGACTACGCGGCCATCAGCAAGTTGCCTTGAGCTGGAACCAAGCCTGTGATACACGCGTGGGAGGGGTCTCCGGCCCCTCCCACGCGCCCGCAGCACCGCCGGAGGTGACGTGCTCTCCTTCCTGCTGAGGCGGCTGGGGTACCTGATCTTCGTGGTCTGGGGGGTCGGGTTCGCCGCCTTCTTCATCTCGCACATCGTTCCCGCCGACCCCGCCGCGGCAGCCCTGGGCAGCAACGCGCGGCCCGCCCAGATCGAGGCGTACCGCCACAAGTACGGCCTCGACCTGCCCGCCTATCAGCAGTACCTGCGCTACATGGTCGACCTCTTCCGGGGCGACCTCGGCAACTCGCTGCGTACGCAGCGCCCTATCTTGTCGGACCTGAAGGACTTCTTCCCGGCCACGTTCGAGCTCACCCTGGGCGCCATGGTGTTCGCGGTGCTCTTCGGCCTGCCGTTCGGGGTGATCGCCGCGCTCTACCAGGACCGCCCGCTCGACCTCATCGTGCGGACGCTGGCGCTGGTGGGGGGCGCCACGCCGGTGTACTGGCTGGCGATCCTCGCGCTCGAGCTGTTCCACTCGCGCCTCGGCTGGCTGCCGGGGCCCGGGGAGCTGAACCCCTACCTGATCGAGCCGCACCGCATCACCGGCATGATGGTGGTCGACGCCGCCCTCGCCGGCGAGTGGCAGGTGTTCTGGAGCGCGCTGCGGCATCTGATCATGCCGGCGGCGGTGCTGGGGGCGTTCTCGACGGCGCTCCTGGCGCGCATGGTGCGCAGCGCCATGCTCGAGGTGCTCTCCCAGGACTACGTCCGCACCGCCCGCGCCAAGGGGCTGGCAGGCCGGGTGGTGACCTTCAAGCACGCCCTTCGCAACGCCGCGCTGCCGGTGCTGACGGTCATGGGCAGCCTGCTCGGCAGCCTGCTCACCGGCGCGGTGCTCACCGAGACGATCTTCTCCTGGCCAGGCATCGGTTCCTACGCCACCTCCAGCGCGATCGGGCTGGACTTCCCCGCCGTCATGGGGGTGACCCTGGTGGCGGGGCTGGCCTACAGCCTCATCAACCTCCTCGTCGACGTGCTCTACGCGGTGTTCGACCCGCGGATCACCTACGCATGACCGCGCCCGCCTTCCTTCGCAGCAAGCCGGCGCGGCGCTTCCTGCGCAATCCCGGAACGGTCCTCGGGACGGCGCTGGCCGTCGTGCTCGTGGTGATCGCGCTGCTGGCGCCGGTGCTGGCCGGCGATCCGTTGCTCCAGAACCTCGGGCACCGGCTGCAGGGGCCCAGCGCCCAGCACTGGTTCGGCACCGATCAGCTCGGTCGCGACGTGTGGTCGCGCGTGGTCTGGGGCTCGCGCATCTCACTCCGCATCGGCTTCGTGGTGGTCGCGGTGTCGCTCGCGGTGGGAGGGGCGGTGGGGATGGCGGCAGGGATGCTGGGCGGCTTCTGGGACGAGCTGCTGATGCGCGTGACCGACATCTTCCTGGCGTTCCCGGCCTTGATCCTGGCGATGGCGATCTCTGCCGCGCTGGGGCCGAGCCTGGGCAACGTCATGATCGCGGTGGCCGCGGTGTCGTGGCCGAACTACGCCCGGTTGTTGCGCGCGCAGGTCCTGGCCGTGAGGACGCTCGATTACGTCGAGGCGTCGCGCGCGCTGGGGGCCGCGCGCTTCCGGCAGGCCTTCCTGCACGTGCTGCCCAACACCCTGACGCCGCTGCTGGTGCAGGCCAGCTTCGACATCGGCAGCGCCATCCTGACCGCGGCCGGGCTGGGCTTCATCGGCTTCGGAGCGCAGCCGCCCACGCCGGAGTGGGGAGCGATGGTCTCGGAGACGCGCAACTTCATCAACGAGGCCCCCTGGGCCTCGTCCGCCCCCGCCCTCGCCATCCTGGTGACGGTACTGGCGTTCAACCTGCTCGGGGACGGGCTTCGCGACGTGCTGGACCCGCGTGGGCGCACGCGGCGCTGAGCTCCTGCAGAGCGACAGGTACGCCGCCCGCGCCGGCTTCAACGTCCTGCTGTGGCTCGGTTGCGGCGTGCTACCGCGTCGATCGATACGGCAGCCAGGAGGATGGCGCCCTCGACCATGTACTTGATCTCGGGCGGTTGCGCCATCAGGTTGAGGCCGTTCGCGATGCTGCCGATCACGACCGCTCCCAGCAGCGCCGACCATGCGCTGCCGCGGCCGCCGAACAGGCTCGTCCCGCCGATGACCACGGCTGCGAGCACCTCCAGCAGGAAGGTCCCTCCGCCGGTCTGCGTGCTCGCCGCCGTCAGCCGGGAGACGAAGATGATGCCGCCGACAGCCGCCATCAGGCCCGAGATCGCGAAGACGATGACGCGGATGCGGGTGACGTCGATGCCCGCGCGCCGAGCGGCCTCCGCGTTGCCGCCGACCGCGAAGACGTAGCGTCCGAAGCGTGTTCGTGTGGTCAGGTAGGCGAAGACGACGACCAGCCCCAAGAAGATGACCCCCACGGTCGGGACCCCGTTGAACCGGTTGAGCAGCTCGACGGCGGCGCCGGCGACGACGACGATCAGCGCGATGCGGGCGGCCATGCCGAGGCGGGGAGCGACCGATAGGCCGGCTCGCACGCGGGCCGCGCGATCGCTCCAGAGGGTCATGACGAAGGCGGCGACCGCCGCCAGCGCAAGGACCCAGCCCCACACCGGGGGCAGGAACGACTGCGCGATCTTCTCGATGTGCGGCTCGAACACGTTGACCGTGCCGGTCGATCCCAGCACGCGGAGCTGAACGCCTTGCCAGGCCAGGAACCCGGCGAGGGTGACGACGAACGAGGGCACGCCGACCAGTGCGGTCCATGCGCCTTGGAAGGCGCCGATCGCGGCCCCGGTCGCGAGGGCTGCCAGGACCGCGAGCCACCAAGGTACGCCGGCGTTGACGATCAACACGCCCAGCACCGCCGAACACAGACCGGTCACCGAACCGATGGACAGATCGATGTCGCCCAGGAGGAGCACCAGCACGGATCCCACGGCGACCGAGCCGGTCGCGGCGATCTGGACGATGAGGTTCGAGATGTTGCGCGCGGAGAGGTACACCGGGACCTGCGCCTGGAAATAGATCGCGATGACGACGAGGCTGAGGACGACCGGCAAGGCCCCGAGCTCGCCGTGGCGCCAGCGCTCGACGAGGGCGCCGGCGAGCCTCGCGCGGACGCTCTTCGCCGTTCGCGCGGAGCCTCCCTCCGCGGGCCGGTCCGCATCTCCGGCATGGCCTGGCTTCATCGCCCGTCATCCCCCCGGGCCCCGGTGATGGCGGCGACGACGGCCTCGGGCGTGGTGTCCTCCCGCCTGAACGTCGCCACGCGCCGGCCGAGCCGGAGCACGACGATGCGGTCGGCCACCGTGAACACCTCTTGCAGGTTGTGCGAGATCACGACGACACCGAGCCCACGCTCGCGCAGCTGCCGCACGAGCGCGAGCACCTGCTTGGTCTGCGCGATGCCGAGGGCGGCCGTCGGCTCGTCCAGGATCACCACCTTGGAGTTCCACATCGCGGCCCGCGAGATCGCCACGGACTGACGCTGGCCTCCCGAGAGCGACGCGACGCGCTCGCGCACGTTCGAGATCGTCGTCACGTCGAGCGTCTCCAACGCCTCCAGCGAGCGCCTCTCCATCTCGGCCTCCGAGAGGCTCTCCACCACCGGCGGGAACCTGCGCGACACGCGTTCGCGGCCGAGGAACATGTTCTGGACGACGTCGAGGTTGTCGCAGAGGGCGAGATCCTGGTAGACGGTCTCGATCCCGAGGCGGGTCGCGTCGCTCGGCGCGTGGATGTGGACCTCGCTGCCCTGGAAGCGGATCGTGCCCTCGTCCGGAGGGTGCGTGCCGACGATGCACTTGATCAGCGTCGATTTCCCAGCGCCGTTGTCGCCTACCAGCGCTACGACCTCGCCCGCGTAGACCTCGAAGTCGACCTCTCGCAGCGCCTCGACGGCTCCGAAGCGCTTCGAGATGCCGCTCGCCTCGAGGATCGGCCTGTCGGCGCGGGGGGCAGCGTGAGCGCCACCCCCCGCAGGGTCCGCCGAGCGATCGGTCGCCATCGTTGCCTCGTCTACTGCACGTACTGCTTCACGCTGTCGGGAAGCCCGCTCAAGACCTTGTCCAGGCCGCCGAGCTGGCTCTCGATCCAGCCGTTGGTCACCAGCGTCTTGACGTTGCTCCGATCGATCGGCACCACCTGGAGCATGACCGAGGGCACGTCGACCTGGCCGTTGTTCACGGAGTCGTTGATGTTCGAGGGCGTCTGGTCGTTCAGGATCGCGGCCGTGATCTCGGCGGCTGCCGGGGCCTGCAGGCGGAAGTCCTTGAACACGGTGACGCCCTGGTAGCCGAGGAGGACGTTCTGTACCCCTTCGAGCGAGGCATCCTGGCCGGTCGTCTTCACCTCGCCCGCCAGGCCCTGCGCCTTGAGCGCCGCGATGATGCCGCCCGACATGCCGTCGTTCCCGGACACCACGCCGTCGACCTCGTTGTTGGCCCGGGTGAGGATCTGCTCCATCTCGTTCTGGGCCTTGGTGGGATCCCATCCGGGCGTCCACTGCTCCGCGACGAGAACGCGCGCACCGGAGTCGAAGAGGGGATCGAGGACCTCGTGCATACCCTGGTTCACGAGGTGCGCGTTGTCGTCCGTGGGCGAGCCGTCGATGATCACCAGTCGCGCGCCCTGAGCCGTGTGGTCGACCATCCACTGCGCCTCGGCCTTGCCGACCGCGACGCTGTCGAACGAGACGTAGTAGTCGAGCGGCGCGTTGCGGATCAGCCGGTCGTAGGCGATGACGGGCACGTTCTGGGCATGGGCGGCGTTGACGATGACCGCAGCCGCCTTCTGGTCCACGGCCGCGATCACGAGCACCCGGGCCCCCTTCGTCAGCTCGGCCTCGGCCTGCGCCTGTTGGGTGCTGGCGTCATTGAGGGCGTTGAGGACGTCGATCTGTACGCCCGGCACGAGCTTCTCGAGCGCCTGCTTGAAGATCGGAGCGTCGGACCCCTCCCAGCGGGGCAGGACGTTCTCGGGCAGAAGGAAGGCGACGTGCGGACCCGTCGACGGGCTCCCCTGCGCACCCGCTGCGGACAGAGCGAAGACGACTGTCACGAGCGCGGTCAGGACGAGTGTGGCTGCTTTCCTCATCATGAACCTCCCCTACGGGGACGATGGATCAGCCCTTCGGACCGGGCCGGCGCACACGCCGGCGCAGCGAGGCTCATCCATGGCCCCGAATCTCCCTTTGGAACGGATGCTGCAGGTCGGCCGCGGGGCCGGAGCGGCCGTTCGCGCCGGCGACGGAGTGTTGGAGGTCCACGACAGCGACATCCCGCTCGCAACAGCGGTCGCAGGCGGTTCACGGAGCCTCATGGGTGGCCGATCCGTGACCAACGCGGTCCCCCTAGGGCGGGCAGCCCTACGTCCAAGGACGCCTGGGCCGTGCCCGCGACGACCGCCTCCCCCCATGCCGGAACCCGGAGGCGCTGAACACACGCAATCTAGGACGAAGCGCCGTGGCCCGCAACGGGCAGATGTCCCCGGGGCCCCGGCCCACGGGCGATCACGCGACGTGCTCGACGCTGGGGACTGCACGCGCCGCCGACAGCGGTCTCACAGCGACAAGTACGCCTCGCGCACCGCAGGGTCGTTCAGGAGCTCGTGCCCGCTCCCCTCCTGGACGATGCGGCCGTTCTCCAGCACGAACGCGTGGTCGGCCAGCGCCAGCGAACGCTGCACGTTCTGCTCGACCAGCACCACCGTGACGCCCCCCTGGTTGATCGCCTTCAGGGCCCGGAACACCGCCTTGGTGAGGCCGGGGGCCAGCCCCAGGCTGGGCTCATCCACCAGCAGCAGGCGCGGCCGGCTCATCAGCGCCCGCCCGATGGCCAGCATCTGCTGCTCGCCGCCCGACAGGGTGCCCGCGAGCTGCTGCCGGCGCTCGGCCAGCCTGGGGAACAGCTCCAGCACCATCTCGCGCGTGGCGCGGGCCTCACGCGCTGCGCCGGGGAGGTAGTCGGCGCCGCTGCTGAGGTTCTCGGCGACGCTCATCAGCGGGAACAGCTGCCGCCCTTCCGGAACGTGCCCCACGCCTGCGCGCACGATGCGCGCAGGGCTGTGGCCGCGGAGGTCCTCGCCGAAGGCGCGCACCGTGCCCCGCACCCCCCGGATCAGCCCCGACACCGAGCGCAGCATCGTCGTCTTGCCGGCGCCGTTGGCGCCGATGATGGTGACGAACGAGCCCTCCTCGACGGTGAGGTCGATCCCCCACAACACCTGGATCTTGCCGTAGCCGGCTTCCAGGCCGCGCACCTCCAGCGCGGGCGCGGCCGTCCTCTCGCGTCCCGGCGTCATGCCTCGTCCTCCTCGTCGTCCTGGCCCAGGTAGGCGGTGACCACGCGCGGGTCGGCGGTGACCTCCTGGTAGCTGCCGCTGGCCAGCGGCCGCCCGTAGTCCATCACCAGCACGCGGTCGGCGAGATCGCGCACCACGGGCATGACGTGCTCGATGAACACCACCGTCACGCCGCGCTCGCGTACCTCGCGCACGAGCGCGACGGCCTGCCGCGCCTCGGCCGGGCGGAGCCCCGCCATCACTTCGTCGAGCAGGAGCACGGTGGGGTCCGTGGCGAGGGCGCGGGCGATCTCCAACCGCTTCTCCTGCAGGAGCGTGAGCTCCTCGGCCGGGACGTGCCGCAGGGGTCCCAGGCCGGAGCGCTCGAGGGCGTCGTCGGCGCGACGGCGCGCCTCGGCCCAGCTCACGCCCCGCTTGCCGTACAGCGCTCCCACCATGACGTTGTCCTCCACGGTCATCTCGGGGAAGGGCTGCACCACCTGGAAGGCGCGCCCGAGGCCGGCGTGGCAGCGTTCGGCGCTGCTCGCGGAGGTGACGTCGCGCTCGCCCAGCAGGATGCGGCCGGCGGTCGGCGCGAGCAGGCCGGAGATCATGTTCAGGGTGGTCGTCTTGCCCGCGCCGTTGGGACCGATGATGGCGAAGATCTCGCCGCGCTCGACCTCGAAGCTCAGGTCACGCACCGCGGCCAGACCGCCGAAGCGCTTCTCGAGGCCATCGACCCGCAGCATCAGCCGGCCTCCTCGGCGTCGGCGGCGCCCGGCGGCGGCGTTGGCCGCCGGCGAGCGAGGCGGGTCACGAGGCCCACCAGGCCCCGCGGCATGAACAGGATCGAGGCCACCAGCACGATGCCGTAGCCGATCAGGTATCCCTCGGCGAAGGTGCGCCGCAGGGTCTCCTCGACCGCCGACAGCACGCCGGCGCCCAGGATCGGGCCCAGCGTGGTGTACAGGCCGCCGAAGATGGGCGTGACCAGAGCGAAGACGGTGGTCGAGATGGCGAAGGTGCCGTCCGGGATGACGCTCCCCAGCCGCATCGCCTCGAGCGCGCCGAGCATGCCCACCAGCGCGCTCGACAGCACGAACGCGAGCAGCTTGGCGCGGGCGGGCCGGACGCCCATCACGGCGGCGACCGCTTCGTTGGTGCGCACCGCCGTGAAGGCGGCCTTGAGCCGCGTGCGCTGCGCCACCGTCGAGACGAGGATCGTCAGGATCAGCAGGCCGCCGTAGACGTAGAAGTAGGCCTCGTTGCGCTGGAAGGCGATCTCCCAGCGCTGCATCTGGCCCGGCACGAAGTGCGGGCGGAACAGCGGCGGCACGTTGAGCCCGGCCGCACCGCCCGCGAGGCCGGTGGGGAGCTCCTGCACCACGGCCTTGAGGACCTCGGTGAAGGCCAGGGTGGCGATGGCGAAGTAGATCCCCTTGAGCCGCAGGGTGACCGATCCCAGGCCGAGCGCCAGCACGGCGGCCACCGCGCCGCCCAGCGGCAGCAGCAGCCCGAGCGGGACCCCACCCAGCTTGGCGAACACGGCGGCGGTGTAGGCCCCGGCCCCGTAGAAGGCGGCGTGGGCCAGGGAGAGCTGGCCGGTGCGGGCCAGCAGGTCCCAGGAGAGCGCCAGCACGGCCAGGCTCATGGCGTTGGAGGCGATGGAGAGGTAGCTGACCGATGCCTGGTCGAACAGCGCCTTGAGGACGGTCGGGCCCATGGCCACCACCGCCGCCAGCAGCAGCGTCCAGAGCAGATCGGGCAGCGCGCGCCTCATGCCGTCCTCCAGGCGCGCACCACCAGCACGATGAAGATGATGGCGAAGAACACCGCGTTCCGGAGTGCGTCACCGTTGGGGACCAGGGTGGCCACGAGGGACTCCGAGACGGCCACGGCCAGGGAGGCCCAGACGATACCGCGGATGTTGCCTAGGCCCGCCAGCACCACGATGGCGAACGCCTTCAGCGTGAAGGCGAAGCCGACGGTCGGCGTAGGCGACTGGATGACCGCGATCATCACCCCGCCGATCCCGGCGAGCAGCGCGGAGAGCGCGAAGGCGACGAGGTAGATGCGGTCCACCTCGAGGCCGACCAGGCTGGCGCCGACACGGTTCTGCGCCACCGCCCGCATGGCGCGGCCCAGCCTGGAGCGGGCGAGCACCGTGTAGAGCAGGGTGACCAGGATCAACGAGATGACGAAGCTGCCCAGCGGCACCAGCCCGATGCTGACGCCGGCGACCTGGAACCCCACCGAGCGGTAGGGCACGCCGCTGATGGAGCGCGGGTCGCCGCCCCAGATCAGCAGCGCCAGGTTCTGCAGCACGATCGAGAGGCCGAAGGTGAGCAGCATCTGGTTGAGCTCGGGGGCCTCCAGCACGTAGCGGATGGTCGACTGGTAGATCACGGCGCCGATGAGGAATAGCGCGGGCGCCACGAAGATAAGGGAGAGCAGGGGGTCGAAGCCCAGGCTCACGAAGAGCTGGTAGGCGAGGAACGCCCCGATCATGAAGAACTCGCCGTGCGCGAAGTTGATCACGCCGATGACGCCGATCGCCAGGGCCAGACCGACCGACACGAGCGCGTACAGTCCGGCGGCGAGCACGCCGGAGACGAGCCCCTGGGCGAGGAGCGTCAGGTCCATGGATGGAAGGGTCGCTGGAGAGGGGGCATCCGGTTCCCGTGGTTCCGCCCGGGGGCGGTGGGCCGGCGCGCGCCGGCCCAC
>JARRMM010000038.1:16484-18481 GCA_037386005.1 Deinococcales bacterium
GCGGGGCCCGGGTCGTGCCGCGGCGCCCCGCAGGGCGTCCGCGGACGGAGGTCAGTGGGCCTGGCAGCTCACCAGCGGAGCCGTCGCCTTGCTCGTGGGCCACACGATCTGGCGCTGGCCGTTCTGGTACTGGAAGACCAGCCACATGTCGGCGCCGAAGCCCTGGTGATGGGTGATCTGCGAGTCGTGGAACTTCCAGGGGCCCATGGGGGACTTGAAGGTCAGGCTCTCCATGGCCTTGATGACCGCCTGCTGGTCGGTGGTGCCGGCCTTGTTGATGCTGTCGGCGTAGGACCAGAGCTGCGCGTAGGCCAGGGCCGACATGTAGTTGTCGGGGGCCTTGTGGAACATCGCCTCGAAGCTCTTGGTGAAGGCCATCGCCTCGGGGGTCGGCAGGTTCGGCATGAAGCCGATGAGGCCGGTCACGCACTGCGCCTCGGGGGCCTTGGCGAAGTCGGTCGGCCATCCCGGAGGGGCCCCGAAGATCTGCTGCGGCGTGTAGTTCAGCTCGCGGGTCTGGCTGATCATCGGCACCACGTCGGAGTCGTAGCCGATCCAGTAGAGCATGTCGGCCTTGGTGGCCGCGGCCTTGCTGATGGCCGCCCGGAAGTCGCCGGTGCCGCCGAACAGGGTCGACTTGAAGGCCTCGTTGATGGTGACCTTGAGGCCGGCGTCCTCGAGCAGCTTCTGCGCCTCCTGCGCGCCGGGGCCGCCGAAGGCCGAGTCCTCGTGCAGCAGCGCCACGGTCTTGACGCCGCTGTCCTTGATGAAGTTGGTGGACGCCTCGGTGTTCTGGTAGTCCCAGGGGTGGATGTGGAAGAACCAGGGTTCCTTGCCGAGGATCTCCTCGATGCCCTGGAAGTTGTCGATCCCGACGCCGGACACGGCGCCGCCGATCCAGCTCACGATCGGCTGGAAGGTCTTGAACGACTCCGCCAGGGCGAGCGTCACGCCGGAGCTGTAGCCGCCGCCGATGAACTGGACGTTGTCCTCGGTCATGAGCTTCTCGAAGGCCGCCACGGCGGTCTTGCCGTCGGCCTGGGTGTCGGCGTAGATGACCTTGAGGGGCTGGCCGAGCACGCCGCCGGCGGCGTTGATCTCCTGGAGGGCGAGCTCGAAGCCCTCCTTCTGGGCCTGGCCGGTGCCGGCCGCGCCGCCCGTGAGCGGCGAGAGGATGCCGATGGTCACGGGCTGGGCCAGAGCCAGCGACGCGAGGACGGCGACGAGGACGAATGCGAAACGCTTCATGCTGCCTCCTGGGGGTGGGGCGGCCGCCGTGCGGCCGCCGGGGGGTCGGGGGGTGGACGGGCGGGCTTCCTCCTCGGGGTACGGCGAGGTCAGGTCATGGCGGTTCCCCCAGGTTGGCGGCCGATCGCGAACTCGAGGAGGAGGGTGGCGAAGCGGTCGGGAGCCTCGATCTGCGGAGAGTGGCCGACGTCCTCCCAGGTGACGGCGCGGCTGCGCTGGGAGCCGTAGGCGTCGACGGTGGCCCGGGCCATGGCCTCGGTCACGAGGGCGTCGCGTCCGCCTCGGAGCACCAGCACCGGTCCGGGGTAGGCACCCACGAGGTCCCGCAGGTCCATGGTCTCGAGCGCGTTCGCGTTCGGCACGATGGCGTCGGGTGGGATGCGCAGCGCTTCCTCGACCAGCTCGTCGAAGTAGGGGGGTCGCCGCGTCGGCATCACGCCCGGGAGCGCCTGCGCGATCATGGCGCGGCGGGCGTCCTCGCTCGGCTCCGCCGCGAGCACCTCGGCGCCCCGCAGGCTCGCCTCCGGCGCGTGGAAGCCGCTGGGAGCGGGGGAGTCGATCAGCAGCAGCCGCGCCACGTGCTCCGGCGCGAGGGCGGCACAGGCCTGCGCGACGGCGCCGCCGAGGCTGTGGCCGACGAGCGTCACGCCGTCCAGGTCGAGGGCGCTCAGGAAGGCGGCCATCGCCTGGCCGTAGGCGCGCATGGTGAGCTCGCCGTGCAGGCGCTCCGAGGCGCCGAAGTTGGGCAG
>JARRMM010000039.1:0-16145 GCA_037386005.1 Deinococcales bacterium
TGGGCATCGACCAGGCGACCCTCGACCCGCTGTCCGCCGCCACCCCGCCGGGTGGGCTGCACCAGTGGAGCGAGCAGCCGCACGACCTCGCCGGCCACGGCGGCCGCCGGCTGCCGCCCGGCGGGAACACTAGCAACACCGCCGCCGCGATGGTGACCTACGACGTCGCGCACAAGCGACCGTGGGACGGGCGGGTGAGCCTCTACACCTGGACCAAGTCGATCGCCTCCGGCGTCTTCTTCATGGCCGTGCTGGCGCTCGCCTTCGGGTGGCTCGAGCCGACCGGCGTCCTGGCACGCTGGGTGGCCCCGCTCACGGCCGGCGTCTTCCTGGCCGCGACCGGGGCCCTGCTCATCTGGGACCTGTCGCACCCGCTGCGCTTCTACCGCATCTTCACGCGGCCTCAGTGGCGCTCCTGGCTGGTCCGCGGGGCGTTCATCATCGGCGCCTTCGGGACGCTCATCGTGCTGTGGCTGGCAGCCTCGCTGGCCGGCGCCAGCGGGCTGCAACGCGCGCTCGGTTGGATCGTGATGCCCACGGCGCTGGCGACGGCGGTCTACACCGCCTACCTGTTCGCGCAGGCGAAGGCGCGCGACCTGTGGCAGAGTCCCCTGCTCCCCAGCCACATGGCGGTCCAGGCGGTGCTCGCCGGCAGCGCGGCACTGCTCCTCGCGGCCGGATTGACCGGCGCCGTGAGCGTGTTGGCCCCGCTGCGCTGGTTCCTGCTCGCCGCCGTCGCGGCGCACGGCCTCATGGTGGCCAGCGAGCTCGCCCTCCCCAACGGCACCGCCCACGCCCGCGCCGCCGAGCACCAGCTCACCCACGGCGCCTTCCGCACGACCTTCTGGTGGGGGCTCGGCCTCGGCACGGTGGTGCCCGCGGCGCTGTGCCTGGCCAGCGGCGGGGCGCTCGTGCTGGCGCTGGCATCGCTGTTCGCCCTCGGTGGCCTGCTGGCCTTCGAGCACGCCTTCGTCCAGGCCGGTCAGGCCGTCCCGCTCGCCTAGGAGGTCGGCGATGCCCACGTCGAACCGATCCCAGCCCGACCGTCCGCTCGGCATGCGACTGCTCGACGCCCTGCGCGGCCGGCCTCGACGCCTGGTCAGCGACGCCGGACCGCGCTACGCCTCGCCGGAGGGGCACCGCACCTCGTTCCCGGGGCCCAGCGAGATCGGGCTCGACAGCCACCCGCCCTCGACCGCATGGGACGACTGGCAGGACCCCGTCGCCCACGGCGCCGAGGACGGCCGCCGCTACGACCTGGTCCCGACCCTGTGCTTCAACTGCGAGTCGGCCTGCGGCCTGCTCGCCTACATCGACCACGACAGCGGGGCCATCCGGAAGCTGGAGGGCAACCCGCTGCATCCCGGCTCGCGCGGCCGCAACTGCGCCAAGGGGCCCGCGACCCACAACCAGATCACCGACCCCGACCGCCTCCTCTACCCGCTCAAGCGCACCGGCCCGCGCGGCGCCGGGCAGTGGACGCGCGTGTCCTGGGACGAAGCGCTCGACGACATCGCCGCACGCATCCGCAAGGACCTCGTCGAGCACCGGGGCAGGCACGTCGTCTACCACGTGGGCCGGCCGGGCGAGGACGGCTTCACGAGCCGCGTCCTGCAGGCCTGGGGGATCGACGGCCACAACAGCCACACCAACATCTGCTCCTCGAACGCCCGCGCCGGCTACGCCTTCTGGAGCGGCATCGACCGGCCCTCCCCCGACTTCGCCGGGGCCGACTTCATCCTGCTGCTCTCCGCCCACCTCGAGACCGGCCACTACTTCAACCCGCACGCCCAGCGCATCGTGGAGGCGAGGGCCCGCGGCGCGAAGGTGGCGGTGTTCGACCCGCGCCTGAGCAACACCGCCTCCGGCGCCGACCTGTGGCTGCCCAGCTATCCGGGCAGCGAAGCGGCGGTGTTGCTGGCCGTCGCCCGCCACCTCATCGTCAGCGGCGCGTGGGACCGCGACTTCGTGCGGCGCTGGTGGAACTGGGAGGCGTACCTGCGGGCCGAGCGCCCCGAGCTCGAGCCCACCTTCGAGACGTTCGAGAGCGTCCTCGTCGAGCTCTATCGCGACTACACCTTCGCCTTCGCGGCCGAGGAGTCGGGCGTTCCGCAGGAGCGCATCGAGGAGCTGGCGCAGCTGGTGGCGCGCGCCGGCACCCGCTTCTCCAGCTACAACTGGCGCAGCGCCGGCGCCGGCAACGAGGGCGGATGGCAGGTGGCGCGCTGCCTGATGCTGCTGCACGCGCTCACCGGCTCGATCGGGACCCCGGGCGGTTTCTGGCCCAACAGCTGGACCAAGCACGTGCCCGCCCCGCCGAAGCCCGCGCCGGGGCCGAGCTGGTGGCAGGAGCTGCATATGCCGGAGGAGTACCCGCTGGCCTTCTTCGAGATGAGCTACCTGCTCCCCCACCTGCTCCGTGACGGGCGCGGCACCATCGACGTCTACTTCACCCGGGTCTACAACCCGGTATGGACCAACCCGGACGGCTTCAGTTGGCTCGAGGCCCTCACCGACGAGCGCAAGATCGGCTGCCACGTCGCGCTGACGCCGACCTGGAACGAGTCCGCCTGGTACGCCGACTACGTGCTGCCCATGGGGCACGCCAGCGAGCGCCACGACGTGCAGTCGCAGGAGACCGGCCGGGCCCAGTGGATCGGCTTCCGCCAGCCCGTCATGCGCGCCCACTACGAGCGCACCGGCCGCGCCTTCCGCGACACCCGCGACGTCAATCCGGGCGAGGTGTGGGAGGAGAACGAGTTCTGGATCGAGCTGTCCTGGCGGATCGATCCCGACGGCTCGCTCGGGATCCGGCGCTACTTCGAGGCGCCCTCGGACACGCGGGACGCTGGCCCAGCGGGCGACGCCCCAGCGGCCGACCGGTCCCGGCCCGAACCGGCGGCCGACGCGGCGCCGAGCGGCGCCGAGGGCGCGCCCCCGGCCGACGCCGCGGCCGTGCGCAAGATGACCGTCGACGACTACTACGGCTACCTGTTCGAGCACGGCGTCCCCGGCCTGCCGGAGGCGGCCGCGCGCGAGGGGCTGACGCCCCTCGCCTACATGCGGCGCTACGGCGCCTTCGAGGTGACGACCGAGCCCAGCGCTCGCTACCTGGAGGAGGTACCCGAGGAGCAGCTCACCGACCGCGTCGTCCAGGACGGCATCGTGTACGCCCGCAGCGGCGGCGCCTCCTACGGCCCCAAGGCCGAAGCGCTGCCCGACGGCCGCAGCCCCGTGGGCGTCGACGTCGACGGCCGCACCCTGCGCGGCTGGCCCACCCCCAGCGGCAAGCTCGAGTTCTACTCGACCACCCTCCGCGACTGGGGCTGGCCCGAGTTCGCGCTCCCCACCTACATCAAGAGTCACGTCCACAAGGAACGCCTGGGCCCGGGCGAGATCGCGCTGCTGCCGAACTTCCGGCTGCCGGTACAGATCCACACCCGCAGCGCCAACAGCAAGTGGCTCGACGAGATCGCCCACACCAACCCGCTGTGGATGCATCCGCGGCGCGCCGCCGAGCTCGGCGTCCAGACCGGCGACCTGGTGCGGGTGAGGACCCGCATCGGCTGGTTCGTGCTGCCGGCCTGGGTCACCGAGGGGATCCGCCCCGACATCGTGGCGTGCTCCCACCACTTCGGGCGCTGGCGTCTCGACGATGCCGGCGGCGGCAACCGCACCATGTCCTCGGTGGTGGGGCTGGAGCGCGACGGCTCCACCTGGCGCATGACGCGCAAGCACGGCGCACGCCCCTTCGCCTCCAGCGACCCCGACACGCGCCGCATCTGGTGGAGCGACGTCGGCGTGCACCAGAACATCGCCTTCGAGGTCCACCCCGACCCGGTCTCCGGGCAGCACTGCTGGCACCAGGCCGTGGTGCTGGAGCGCGCCCAGCCCGGCGACCGCAGCGGCGACATCCACGTCGACACCGAGCTCGCCCACCAGGCGTACCGAACCTGGCTCGCCAAGACCCGCCCAGCCCACGGCCACAGCCCGGACGGCACGCGGCGCCCCCGCTGGCTGCCCCGGCCGCTCCACCCCGCCGCGGAAGCGTACGCGCTCCCGGCGGAGGAAGACCGGGTCGTCGCCGATGACTGACGCCGGCGCCCCGAAGGGCGAGCGCAGGCGGGCACGGGCCGGGTCGGCACGGGCCGGATCGGCACAGGCCGGATCGGCACAGGCCGGATCGGCGGAGCGGGCCGGCTACCTCCGGCTGCTCTCCGAGCTGCTCGCACGCGAGCCGGGCCCCGACCTGCTCGCCCTGGCCGCCACGGTGCCCTCGCTCCGGGCGCATGCCACCCCGGAGGCGGCGGCGCGCTACACCCACGTCTTCGTGCTCAACGCCTACCCCTTCGCCTCGGTCTTCGTCGAGCCGGACGCGTCGATCGACGGGGCGTGGGCGGGCTTCACACGCGGCGTGCTGGCGGCGCTCGGGCTCGAGCCCGAACCCGGCGTCGCCGCCGACCACGCGGCCGTCCTGCTCGACGCCCTGGCGCTGCTGCTGCAGCGGGAGGCGGAGGCTGGCCCCGCCGAACTCGACGCCGAGCGCGCGCGCCACGCGCAACGCATCCTGCTGGCCGAGCACCTGCTGCCGTGGCTGCCGTCGTTCTTGCACACCGTCGAGCGTGTGGACGGCGGCCTCTACCGGGCCGCGGCGGGGCTGGCCCGGCAGACGCTCGTGCCCCTCGCAGGCGCGTTGTTCGACGCGGCGCCAGCGCCGGCCGCCGCCGGAGCGAGCGCTGCGGCGCCGCACCACGAGGAGGAGGGATCCGACACGATCCTCGACCACCTGACGGTGCCGGCGCGCTCCGGGCTGTTCCTGTGCCGCGCCGATCTGACCCGCCTCGGCGCCGAACTCGACCTCCCGGTACGGTTCGGCGGTCGCCGCTTCATGTTGGAGAGCCTCGTCGCCGCGGCCGTCCAGCAGGCGAGCGCCGACCCGCTGACGCAGGGCCTGCTCCGCCTGGCGCGCCAACAGCGCGCCGTGCTGCGTGGGTGGTCGACCGATTTGCCGCTCCTGGAGGCGCTGTGGCGTCCGTGGACGCGGCGCATCGACGTCAGCCTGGCCGGCCTCGGCGGCTGCACGTTCGGGACGAAGGGCTCCGACTACGATGCGCCGGAGCAGGTCACGTGCGGGAGAGCCGAGACCCCGTGAGCGTGCTGCTCGCCCTCTTCGGGACAGGCGCCCTCGCCGGCAGCGTCGGGGCGCTGCTGGGACTGGGGGGCGGCATCTTCCTGGTGCCCGCCCTGACCCTGGTGTTCCACCTCCCGGTGCGCATCGCGGTCGGTACCAGCCTGGTGAGCGTCATCGCGACGTCGGCGGGCGTCGCCGCCAGCGCCGACGAGGACAGCGGCGCCGACGTGATGCTGGCGTTGCGGCTGGAGATCGCCACGGCTGCCGGCGCGGTCATCGGCGGCCTGGTGGCGGGGTTCGTCTCGGCCAGCGCGCTCAGCATCCTGTTCGCGGTGGTCGTGTTCGCGACCGCCGGCTACACCCTCACGAAGAGCCTGCGGCGCTCCGGGGACGAGGCGATGTACCGCCGCGACTACACCCCCCGGCGCTGGGCGGCCGGGTCGAGCACGGCCGGGCTCGCCGGCATGGTGTCCGGGCTCCTGGGCGTCGGTGGGGGGTTCATCAAGGTGCCCACCATGTACGCGGTGATGGGGGTCCCCCTCGGGATCGCCACCGCCACCAGCAACTTCATGGTCGGGATCACCGCCGCGGCCAGTGTGTTCGTCTACATCGGGCGCGGCGACGTGCGGCCGTTCATCGCCGTGCCGACCGCGACCGGCGTGTTCCTCGGCGCCGTGCTGGGAAGCCTGGTGCAGTCGCGCATCAAGGTCGGCGCCCTGCGCTGGGCGCTCATCGTGCTTCTTCTAGGCATCGGCGTCCAGATGCTGCTGCGAGGACTGCGAGGGGGCGCATGACCGAGGGCGAGACGCGCCGGCAAGAGGCCGAGATCGGCCGCAGCATGCGGCGCGTGTCCCGCGGTCTCTCGGCCTTCGCCCTGACCCTCATGATCGTCGGCCTGGTCCTGGCCCTCACCACCGCACCCCGACCCCTCGACCCGCGCGCGCTCGACCTCTCGGCGCGCGGTCAGCGCCTCATGCTCGGCGGCGTCGTGGTGCTGTGCCTGCTGCCGGCGGTACGGGTGCTGACTGCCGGAGCGCACTACGCGGCGGCGCGCCGCTTGGCACAGGCGGTGGTGGCGCTGGTGGTGCTGCTCGAGCTGATCTCGTCCATCGTGACCGGCGGCTGAGGAGGGTCAGCGCAACTCCACGGGTCCGGCGAGCGGAGTAACGCATCCGCTGTATGCCTTCCCCGATTCCCGGTAGGCTCCAGAGCATGGATCTCGCCTTCGCAGATGCGGCGAGACCGTCCCGAAGCGCCCGTTTCCTTCCTCCACGACATCACCGCAGCGCCGTCGACCGGTCCGCCTCGTACACCCGGAGCCACCCATGAGCCGTCCGCTCGGATGGGTCTTCGCCCTCCTCTCGGTGCTGGTACTGGCGGCGTGCTCGCAGTCTTCGCCACCGGCCATGCACACCCTGTCGCTCGACGGGAGTCACGGCCGGGTCAGCGTCGACGGCACGCCCCACACCCTGCCCTACCACCAGAGCTTCCCCGACGGAGCCGACGTCACCCTCGCTGCGCTTCCCGACAGCGGCTACCACTTCGGACCCTGGAGCGGCGACCTCAGCGGCGGCGCCAACCCCGCCACCCTCACCATGAACGCGGACAAGCGCGTCTCCGCCACCTTCACCGCCACCGCGCCGGCCGACACACGACCTCCGAGCGTGAGCCTGACGGGCCCGTCCGATGGCGCGACCGTCGCGTCCTCGACCGTCACCGTGACGGGCACGGCCAGCGACAACGTGGGCGTGCAGCGGGTCCAGGCGCGACTGAACGGCGGCGCGTGGCAGAGCTGTTCCGGCCTGAGCACGTTCCAGTGTTCGGTCGGGCCGCTGAGCCAGGGCGCCAACACCGTCGCGGTGGTGGCCACCGACGCGGCGGGGAACCAGGGTTCGGCCACGATCGCCCTCACCTACGCCACGACATCGACGTCCGATCCCTTCAACATCACCCTGGACATCGAGTCGTCGCTGACCACCGCAGAGCTCGCCGCCTTCCAGGACGCTGCCGCGCGCTGGTCGCAGATCATCACGCAGGGGCTGCCCGACCTGAACGTCACCATCCCGCAGGGCGCCTGTGGTGGACTGCCGACCTCGACCTTCAGTGGCGTCATCGACGACCTCCGGATCGCCGTCCAGGCGGTGACCATCGACGGCCCGGGGGGCATCCTGGGCCAGGGCGGACCGTGCCGGGTTCGTAGCTCGGACGGCCTGCCAGCGTTCGGCATCATGCAGTTCGACTCGGCCGACCTCGCCATGCTCCAGCAGCAGGGGCTGCTGCAGGCCACGATCCTGCACGAGATGGGACACGTGCTGGGGTTCGGCACGGTGTGGGGGTCCCTGCTGAGCGGCGCAGGCACGACCAACCCGCGCTTCATCGGTGCTCACGCCGAGCAAGCGTGGCAAGCGCTGGGCGGGAGCGGCGGCGTCCCGGTGGAGAACTGCCTGGACGCCAGCGGCAACCCGATGACGAACTGCGGCCCCGGCACCGAGGACGCGCACTGGCGCGAAGCGATCTTCGGCAACGAGCTCATGACCGGCTACCTGAACGCCGGCACCAACCCGCTCAGCCGCCTCACGATCGCGTCGTTCGCCGATCTCGGATACACCGTCGATGAGAACGCCGCCGACGCCTACAGCCTGCCTGCGGGGGTCACGCCCCAGAGCCTGGCCAGCGCCACCCACCTGCACTTCCAGCTGATCCGGCCGTCGGGGTCGCTGCCCTGAGGGAGGTCCGTGTCGCCCCGCCTCGTAACCCGCCCCGCACCCCACCCGGGCGTGCCACCGGTCGCTCGCCGCGGCACCGGGAACGGCGATCCCGTGTCCGAGGAGACGGGCCACGACCGGGTCTCGGTCTCCCTACACTGGCGAGGTGCCGTTGCTCATCCGGGACGCAGGACCGCGCGATGCCGCCGCCATCGCGTCGATCGCGCGCCGCGGCTGGAGCACCGGCTACCGCGGGCTCCTCGAAGCCTCGTTCCTGGATCGTCGCGCCGCGAGCGATCAGGAGACGGAGTGGCGGAGCTACCTGGCGGACCGGCCGGACGATCACGGGATTCTGGTGGCGGACTCGGACGGAACGGTCGTCGGCTTCGTTCGCTTCGGTCCAACCGTGGATAGCGACCGGGCCCGCGAAGCGGACGGCGAGGTCTACGGCTTCTACGTAGCACCCGAGCGTACCGGGGAGGGGCTCGGCCGACGCCTGTTCGCCGCCGCCCGGGAGCGGCTGGCCGCGATGGGGCACCGCCACCTGGTGCTCTGGACCTTCGAAGGGAACCGCGCCGCCGAGCGCTTCTACGCTCGGGCGGGCCTCGCGCCCGACGGCGCCCGCCGCGCGGAGAGCGAGTCGGGCGCTCCGGAACGCCGCTGGCGCGGCTCCGTGTGACGGTGCCCGATCACGGCAGGGGCGGGACCGCAGGGTCAGAACGCGCGGGCTCGAGCATCGCGTGCCGCACCCGAGCGAAGGACGCCTTGCGCTCGGGGTCGGGGATCTGCGCGGCCAGGCCGCCGAGCAGCGCATCGGCGCGCGCCCGTTCGGCCGATGCCTGCTCGGCCCGGCCGAGCTCGCCCAAGGCTCGGGCAGCCGCGGCCCGCGCCCGGGCCTCGTCGAGCGGTCGACCCGCCTCCCGCCAGAGCGCGGCAGCGACCGCCAGCGCCTCGGCCCCGGCCGCAGGACCGTCTTCTGTGCCCCGCAGCATGGCGCGGCCCTCCTCCACGGCCGCGCGCGATGCCGGCGAGCCCCACTGGCGCTCGATCTGCTCCAGCGCGGCCTGACCGGCATGCGCCCTCTCCGGGGCATCACCGCCGGGCGCGCGCAGTAGCCAACGCATCGCCGCCAGTACGGGCCCGCTGGCGTCGACCGGAACGCTCGCGCGGCCCGTGCACGCCTCGAGGATCGCCACGGCCTGGCGGTCCGCCGCCTCGACGGACCCCTGCGCCGCCGCGCCGGCCAGCAGCACCCTTCGCGCCCCGACCAGGATGCGGAGCTCCATGCGGTCGTCCATGCGGGACACGTGCGGCTCCAGAACGGCCATCGCCTCCACGGTGCGTCCCACCCCGAGCTCGCACACGGCTGCGGCGAGCGCCGCCCTGCCATGGACGCCGGCCACGGCCCGCAGTCGAGGCTGCGCTTCGAACACCTCCGCCCACGCCCCGGACTTCCACAGGATCAGCTGGAGCTGGGCACGAGCGAACACCTCCTTCTCGAAGAGCTGGTGACGCACCGCGAAGTCGACCCACTCGCGGTGCCACGTCTCGGCGGCCTCCCGCCGCCCCACCCCGTCGAGCAGATCGGCGTAGCAGAGCACGGCGTAGTGGGCGTCCTCGAACAGGCGCAACCGCTCCGCCGCATGGAAGCTCTCCTCGACCCTGGCCAGGCCCTCCTCACGCCGCTCGCCGCCCAGCGTGACGAGCGCCACCCCGACCGTCATCGAGGCGTGCCAGCGCACGCCTTCCGCCCCCAGGCGATCGGCCAGCGCCAGGCTCCGCTCCCCCCACCCCAGGGCCTCACGGCCGTTGGACAGGATCAGATGGTTGAGGGCGAGGGCGCTGTAGGCCCGCGCCAGCTCCGGCGTCTCGCACCCCTCCTCGAGGAGGGCGACGCCCCGCTCGAACGCGGGGCCGGCTCGACCGAGGTGGGCGTCGTGGTCGAAGATGAGCCGGGCAACAGCGAGCTGGGCGCTGCCTGCCGCCCTCCGATCGCCGGTCTCCTCGAACCCGGCCAGGGCCTGCTCGAGCAGGCCGAGCGCCGCGTCACGCTCGCCGAGGAGCGCCAGCACGTCCCCCAGCTCACGCTGCAGTTCGGCGCGGGCGTGACGCCCCGGCAGCGCGCCGTTCTCGAGCACCGCCCGGTAGGCGTCGGCGGCGTCGACGAGGGCACCGGCATCCCGCGCCCGCCGCGCGGCCCTCCGCTGGAACGGCGCCGCCCGCTCGGGTGCGGCGGCCCGGGCGTAGTGCAACGCCACGGCCACCGGATCGGCCTCGTCGCCGAACGCCTCGACCGTGGCGTCGGCGACCGCCTCATGAAGGTATCGCCGCTCGCTCATGTCGATGCGGTCGTAGGCGTAGCGCTGGATGAGGTTGTGGCGGAAACGGTAGCGCGAGAGGCGGCCGTCGGCACCGCGCGCCACGGACTCCGGCACAATCAGCCTGTGGTCGGCGGCCAGCTCCGTGCCCGCCGCACGCGCCACGGTGAGGGGATCCTCCCCGAGCACGCGGGCGATGACCTCGGCGGTGAACACCTCGCCCTCGACGCTCGCCACCCGGAGCACCTCCTGCGCGAACGGGGGCAGCCGGTCGATGCGCTCGCCCAGCGCTCCCGCCACGCGTGCCGGAAGTGCGTCCCAGCGAAGCTCCAGAGCTTCGACCCAGCGGCCGTCCGCGTCGCGAACGAGGTCGCCGCGTTCCTGCATGGCACGCAACAGCTCGATGGTGAACAGCGGCTGCCCCGCGGTCTGGCGCCACAACGCCTCCCGGAACGCAGGCCCAAGCGCGTTCGGCTCCGAGTCGAGGAGCGCCTCCAGGAACGCGCGCCCGTCGCTGCGGCCGAGATCGAGGACGACGTCGCCGAACTGACGCTCGAGCTCGTGCACGCTCGACGCCAGCGGATGCCGGTCGCCCTCGGCATGGCGTGCCGTGACCGGTCGCAGAGCACCCACCACGAGCACGGGATGCGCGGGGACAGCCCGAGAGAGCTGTAGCAGCAGCTCGAGGGAGCTCGGGTCGGCCCAGTGGAGATCGTCGAGCAGGAGCAGCAGCGGCGCGTGGCGCGCCATCGTGGTGAGCACGGCCGTCGCCTCACTGCGCAGCGCCCCCTGCGCGAGCGTCCCCGTGCCGGCCTGGTTCTGTGCGTCCCTGACTGCCTGTGCGGCGTCCCATGGGGCGGTCGCCGCGGCTCGCTCGCGCTCGAGCCGCGCCCGGAGCCGTGCTCCGGGTACGAAGGTGTCGACCAGATGCGGCCCCTGTTCCAGGAGCGTGATCCCGCCCTCGACCGCGAAGCGCCGCAGGCGGGCGATGCGAGCCTGTTCGAACGGCTCGATCTCGTGGAGGTCGGGGATGTCGCCCGTGAGCTGCTTCAGCACCTGGCGGAAGGGGAGGAAAGGATCGCCTCCGCCGCTGAAGGCGTTGCAAGCGCCGACCGCGACCAGCAGCTCGGGGTGGGCGGCCTGCGCCCGGGCGGCGAAAGCACTCATCAGGAAGGTCTTCCCGTGGCCCGCCTCGCCGGCCACGAGCACCACGCTCCCGCTCCCGGCGAGCGCCTCGTCGAGGGCCGCCTCCAGGCGCGCGAGCTCGCCCTCGCGCCCCAGCAACGGGACGTGCACGGCGCGCGTTGCGGTCGCCGCAGGCGGTGGCGCCGGGACCGGACGTGCCCTCGGCCCGTTCGATCCGAGCCTCCGCCATGGACGCTCGAGGTCGGGCCGCGGGTTGGGCGGGGGATCATCGGCCCACCCGGCGCGCGCGAACCCCACGAACGCCGCGTGTTCAACGTCGGGCACGCCCAGCGCTCGCGCCAACGCGGCCGCCGTCGCCTTGGAGGGCCGACGTTCGTCCCCTTCGAGCTTGCGAACGGTGGCGACCGAGCACCCCACGCGGCGCGCGAGCTCCTTCTGGGTCAGGTCGAGATGCTTCCGACGCCTCTGCAACCAGCGCCCGAAGACCGCCTCCTCCTTCGTCGTCTGGACGCCCTCCCTCCTCCTGCGCTCGGGCGGCGACGAACCGATGTCGTCAGCAACGGATGTGCGGCCGATTGTAGCACCTGATGTCCGGGTCCCCGTGTCGCTTCCAGTGGCGCTCATTGCCACCCACGCGGGCTCGCCATGTCCTGAAATGGCACCACGTCGGAGCGCGGCCGCACGTCGACGCCACCTCGAAAGGGGAGTGGATCATGATGGTCATCCGCCAGAAGCAGCGAAGCGTGCTCTTCGCAACCCTCGTCGCCGTCGCCCTCGGCGCCCTCCTCGGGATCGCGCTCGCCTCCGAGCCCAGCGTCGACATCGGCGCTGTGAGCCTTGCGAACGGCACCCTCACCGATTACCTGACCGCCCGCTCCGTCGGCGGCACCACCGGCATCTGTTACCAGAACGACGCGCCGAAGCCGAGCTACGCCTGCTTCCGACGCGCGCTTCAGGTGAGCGGGCTCACCGACCTGCTGAGCGGGGCCCAGCCGGTGACCGTGCTGGCACCCACCGACGCGGCGTTCGCCCACCTCGAGAGCGAGGTCGGCCGTGGCGCCTTCAACGCCTTCATGACGAGTCCGTCGGCCACAGCGACCTTCATCCGCAGCTCGGTCGTGCGGGGCTCGACGACCCTCGCCGATCTGGCCAGCAGCGCCTCCGTAACCTCCGGAGCGACCCAGCTGACGACCCTCGCGGGCACGGTACTGGCCGTGTCGTTCGGGGACCTCGGCTACGCCGCCAGCAGGAGCACCGATGTGAAGATCGGCTCGTCGGACGCTGTCGACGGCCAGAGCTTCGTCATCCACGTGCCCGTCCGCTTCTCCGACGGTAACGTGCTGATCCCGCTCGGTCGCCTGACGCTGCTCTCGCTGACCACCTGACGGCCGAGGTGACTCGGTGTTCTCGAGGTGTTCTCGAGCGTTCGCGATGTCGGCCAGGTGGACGCCGGCTCATTGAGACCGGCGTCCACCTCCGCCAGTGGATGGGCTCGACCGTACGTCCCCGGGACGGCTTGCGCCAGCGTGTTACGGCGCCCCACGGGAGGCGCGCGACACGCTACAATGAAGTAGGCGCTTGGCCTGCTGCCCCCCACGGCAGGTCGAGCGCCGCTTCTTGTGTCCCATGTAGGGAACACCCGGCTCCACACGGCCGATCACGGCGCCGCCAGGCTACCCTACGCTCCATGGACAAGCCCGAGCGGACCCCTCCCAGCCCGGCCCCGGTGGTGACGGAACCGACCGCCACCCAGATCCTGCTCGACCACGGCCGGCGCCGCTACCTGGAGCCGTTCATGCGGGGCGAGCGCAGCACGGCCGAGGCCGCGGACGAGGTCGGCGTGCCGGTGAAGGACATGGCCTACCGTGTCCAACGCATGCACCGCATCGGCTTGCTGCACCTCACGGCGGAACAGCCTCGCGCGGGACGCGCGGTCCGGCGCTACCGTGCGCCCACGAGCTTCTTCGTCCCCTTCTCGGTGGTCCCCGAGCCCGACATGGAGGAAGCCTTCGAGAACCTGTTGCGGCCGTTGCGCGCCCGCTTGCTGCAGGGGCTAGCACACGCGGTGACCGACACCGAGTGGAACGTCCACGACTGGGGCTACCGCTTCGAGCTGAACGAGAGGGGGCGGGTCTCGGTCGTGCCGATGGCCCGACCGGTCGAGCCCTCCGGACGCATCTTCGAGCGCATCCTGCAGGCGGACGCCCCCGCCGTGTACCTGAGCTACGTGCCGCTCCAGCTGGACTTCGCCCACGCCAAGCAGCTGCAGCGCGAGCTGATCGAGCTGGTGCAGCGCTACCAGCAGGAAGCGGGGGCGGGTACCTACTTCCTGTCGGTCGGCCTCGCTCCCGTCGAGGGCGGGCCCGGCGCCGCGCCGGCACCATAGGCGACGCCGCCGCCTGCTCCGCCCTCCGGCCCGGTGGACGCTGCTGGCGACCGTGGTCGGCTCGTGGACACCGCGACGCTGGCGGCGCTGGTGGCGCTCGGCGCCGAGGGCGGCATGCGCGCCGCCCCGCGCCTGGTTCGCGGGTTCGCCCGTCTCGACGTCCCCGCCCGCTGGTACGCAGCGGCCGTGATTCCGCTGGGTGCGGCCCTCGCAGCGGCTGGGATCTACCGGCTGGTCGGAGGCGCGTCGGCGGGCGGCCCTGGCCTTTCGCCGGCGAGCTGGGCGGGCCTGGCCCTGGTCGCCCTCGTGAGCGGCCCCCTCGGCGAGGAGGCCGGCTGGCGGGGGCTCGTCCTCCCGCGATTGCTGGACGCCCATACGCCCCTAGGGGCTGGTGTGCGGCTCGGCCTGCTGTGGGACGGCTGGCACGTGCCGCTCTGGTTCGTGAGCGGCGGCCTCGCCACTCACCGGCCGGAGCCGGGGAGGCGCGGCGCGTGCCCCTCAAACGCCATCGAGCGCGACGCCTTCCCGGAAGGCGACGCGCTCGTGGACCTCCGCTCCTAGCGGCGGGCGGCCGCCGTCACGGCCTCCCGTTCGATCGTCTTCAATCGTCCCCGCCGAAGAACCCGCCTCTGGAGGCCCCGGGGAGCGTACGAAGGTAGGCGAGCAGGTCCTGGATCTGCTGGTCGGTCGGCGCTTTGCTGTTGCCGAGATAGCCGTTGGACCCGAGCGAGCCCAGGTTGTTGGAGGTGGAGAGGCCGGTCTTGAGGTAGCCGGGCATGCGCTCGCGACCGTACAGGATCAGCGACTTGAAGCGCGAGAAGCTGATGCGGTTCATGCCGCGGATGCCACGGTCCTTGCCACCGTTACCGTCCTTGCCGTGGCAGGTCTGGCAGTTGGCGGCATAGAGCTGGGCACCGATCTGCACCGGCGTGGACGCGTGGCTGCTCGCGGTCGACGAGGCAGGAGCGTTGCTGCTCGCCGTGGTGCCGCCGGTCTGCCCCAGTGCGACACCGGCACCGAGCAGGGCCAGGAACAGAACGGCACCCCACAGGGATAGGCGGCGCATCACCCGCCCCTCGACGGACCGCGAGGGGCAAGCGTCGAACGGTCCCGGCTTTGGGGGGCGCGCAGGGGAAGTGCGCGGCCCACGTCTGCTGGAAGGGCGGCGTCGCCGACTCGAGGGCTACGTGTGGCCCGGTCTGGATCGTGCATGCGTTGCCTCCACCGGCAACCCTAGCCACGATCGGTTAACCGTCTGCAAGGACGGGCGAGGCGATCCCTTCGCCTGCCTGCGCGCCGCCCGTCGCTCGCCTGCCCCTCAGGGCAGAAGCTCGCCCGCGGCGTCCAGCATCGCCTTCACCTCGCCCAGCAGCGTGTCGGAGAGCTCCCACGATCCCGCCTGGGCATTGCGCCGCACCTGTCCCGGCGAGGTGGCGCCCGCGATGACGCTGGCCACCGGCCGGTGGGCCAGCAGGTAGGCGAACGCCAGGTCGATGAGTTCGCGGCCATGGCCGCCGGCGTAGGCCGTCAGCTCCTCCACCAGATCGAGCACCGGGTCCGTGAGCATCGCCCGCCAGCGCTCGCTGCCGGTGACGCGTGTTCCCTCGGGCAGCGACTGCCCCTTCCGATACTTGCCGGTGAGGATGCCGCTCAACAGCGGGAAGTATGGCAGGAAGGCGATGCCCAGCCGGTCGCAGGCAGGCAACACCTCGGCCTCCGGCCCGCGCTTGAGCATGCTGTACTCGTTCTGCACGCTCACGAAGCGTGGCGCACCGGACACGGCGGCGTCCTCGGCCTCCTGGAGCTGCGCCGCGCTGAAATTGGAGCAGCCGATCTCCCGGACCTGCCCCCGCGCGACGGCCTCGGCCAGCGCGCCGAGGGTGTCGGCGACCGGCACCTGCGGGTCCGGCATGTGGAGCTGGTAGAGGTCGATGTGGTCGGTTCCGAGCCGCTGCAGACTGGCCTCGAGCGCGGTGCGCACGTCCTCGGGCCGTGCGCCCGTGGGCGCCTGCCGGTTGCCCGGATGACCGAACTTGGTGGCGATCAGCACCTGGTCGCGCCGACCCTTCAACGCCTGCCCCATGAAGCGCTCGCTGTCGGTGCCGCCGTAGAGGTCGGCCGTGTCGAGGAAGGTGACGCCGACGTCGATCGCGGCGTCCAGCACGCTCTTCGTGCCAGAGAGGTCGAGCCTTCGACCGAAGTTGTTGCAGCCGAGACCGACGACCGAGGCGTTCAGGGAACCGATGGGGCGGGTACGCATGGGGATCTCCTCGTGGGGGGAACGACGGGATCGGGCGGCGCCGGCGAGCGGCGAACGCCCGACGCGCGGCCGCGTCTACGGTACACGCCCGAGGTCGGACCCCGTGTGGTCAGCGAAGCGGAGGCCCGCGGGAGGCACCGGGAGAGGCACTGGCGAGGCCTGGGCGGAGACCGCGGGCCGCGCCCCTTGGGGGGCGCGG
>JARRMM010000040.1:0-31577 GCA_037386005.1 Deinococcales bacterium
AACCAGCTCGCCGCGCTGGTCGGCAGGCTCTGCGCGGGATAGAAGGTGAGCTGGCCCTTGTCGTCGTAGGCGAAGTCTTGCGTCGACGTCGTGAGTCCGGCATCGGTGTCCATGGGGTTGTCGATGCGCACGCTGCCGGTGAGGGTCTGACCTGGGTCTCCCTTGAGCAGCACCCCGGACGGGCTGATGGCCACCGTGTTCTGCGCGTGTGCCGCCGACAGGAGCGACCCCGCGACGGAGAGGAAGGCCAGGACGATGGCGACGAGAGGACGACGTGCGGAGCGTTGGTCCATGGAGTCCATCCCTTCCACGTCACGCGGCGAGCATGAGAGAGGGGCCTGGGCCCCTCTCTCACGACTCGAGTGTGCGGAGCGCTAGTTGAGCGCTGAGTCCGCCGATACCAGAGTGTACGTCAGCGTGGTCGTCGACGTCCCGTAGTGCTCGCCGTCGATCTTGACCGCGACCACCACGAGGTTCTTGAGCCAGCTCTGGTAGTCGGTCTGGCCGCAAGCCTCCGCAGCGGCGCCGGTGGGGCCGGTGCCGATGGGGGCGGGGATCAGATGGGCCGTGCCGCTGCCGTCCGCGGGGAGCGCGAACAGGCCGGTCGGCTGGTCGGCGGCGTATGAGCAGAAGGTGTTGCCCTGGATGTAGATGGGCTCGGGGTAGGGCTGGTTGCTGTTGTCGGCACGCTGGACCTGCAGGTCGTAGTGGCTGAAGTTGCTGAAGCTCTGCAGGATGAAGGTGCGGTAGCAGACGAAGTATTCCTTGGAGCCCGACACGAGGACGCTGTTGCTGTCGAGCTGGCCCGGAGGGTACTGGGTGATGTGGTCGCCGTGGATGGTGACCTTGGGCCAGGTGGTCGGGTCGTAGTACGTGCCCATCGGCAGGACCTGCGTCTGGCCGTAGTAGTTGGCACTGAGGGGGCCGTACAAGTAGTCGCCCGTGGCCGGGTCGAGGGTGCCGGGCGCGCCGCTGGCTGGCCCCTGGACGCACCACCAGTCGGTGCCCTGGTCGGTACCGATCTTGGAGATGTCGAAGGTCAGGTTGTCGGCGGTGCTGTGCAGCGCCGTGGCCGGCGGCACGTTCACGTTCACGGTCTGCGTGACGGCCGCGCTCTGGGTTCCGTCTGTGTTGAGCGTGCCTACCGTGCTGACGAGCTGCTCGGGCCCGTTGGCGGTCGGCGAGATCTCCTGGGCGCTGGCGACGGCCAGCCCGAAGACCACTGCGAGGAGACCGAAGAAAACGAACTTCCTGATCAGGTGTTTCCCCCTCATGCGAGATGCTGGAAGATGTGCGTAGCGGACGGCGACTAGAGCGTCCGACCGCGGACCCGGGCTGCAGGGCGTGCCTGCTAGGAAACCGCGGCCGACCTGAGCTGCAATCGACCACCTCCTCGATCCTCTTTTGACGAGCCCAACCATAGGGCGCGCGCCGTGGCAGGAGCGGCTCCTCGCCTACCTCGGGGTGGCGGGAGCGGCGTCGCGTGCACGCCTGGCGGGTCTGCTGTGGGAGAACGGGACCGGCCGTGCCAACCTCCGGATGGAGATCCACAGGCTGTCGGAAGCGGTGGGCCATGCCATGTTCGAGGCGGGCGCCGATCCGCTCCGGCTGCCGCCCTACGTCGAGGTGGAGCAGGGAGACGATGCAACCGGGTTCCTCGAAGGCATGGAGGGGCTCTCGTACGAGTTGGACCGGTGGATCGACGAGATACGGAGGCGGGCGGAGCGAGCCGGGGTGAGGAACCTCAGGTCCGAGGCGACGGCGATCGCTCTGGCGCGCGACCTCAGGATGCCGTTCCTCATCCTCTTGCGTGCGGCGCCTGCCGAGCAACCCGACGACTTCCTGACGGCGCTCGGCGAGGCGCTCCGCTTGCCCGTGGTCGAGGGTACGCACGGTGCTGCCCAGGCGGTCCACGTGCTGGTGCCGCCGTATCCACAAGAGGACATCGAGGCGGTGCTGCGGGCGCGGGAGGGTGCATGGGTGCTCCGACTTCCGGCCTACGGGGAGGATCCCGAGGGGGTCCTCGAGCTCCGAAACGCGATCGATCCCGCTCGCGTGCGCTACGTCGAGCTTCCGAGGGTCTCCTGGCGAGAGGCGCGAGGCGGTCCGTTGCGCGACCTGCCCTTCGGCGACGCGGCCGAGGCCTTCCTGTGGACGGGAGGCAACGCCGGGTTCCTGCGCGAGCTGTCGCGCATCGGGTGGGCGCGCGACGACGACGGCGAGCTCGCCGTTCCTCAGCGAGTTCGGGCGGCGTACCTCCTCGAGGCCCGTCACATGAGCCCGGACGCTCGCTTCGCGCTGGAGAGGCTCTCCGTCCACCCTGGGCCGATCACCGAGACCCTGATCGACGCCCTCGAGGTTCGTGACGCGCTGGAAGAACTGGAGCAACGTGGCTGGCTCGTGTACCGCGGGGGATGGCACTTCCGCGACGCGGAGGCGCGCACCGTTCTCTATCGCTCGGTGCAGCCGGGTCGCCGGGCCGCATACCACAGGACGGTGGCCGCTCACATGGCCGCAGACGGATCCTGGCTCCTGGAGACGTACCATCTCCTCAAGGGCGGTCAGCCCGTCGTGTGGTCGGACGCCGAGGCTGCTCGGGAGGGTCTCGCCGGCGATGCGGCGCGCGCCTGGTGGGGGCTCGAGGTCGAAGGCGTGGCGCCACGTCACGTTCAGGCGCGGGTCGGGCGAGAGTTGGCGCTGCTCGAGACCGCGCGCTACGGCGACGGGGTCGAAGGCGAAGGTGCGGATTGGCAGTTCGTCACAGGGCCCGGCCGTGATGCCGCCGAGGTGGACTTCGAGCTCCCCGAGAAGCGTTGCCTGCTCCACGTCCGTGGGCAGGCCTGGTCCCACCCTCCGTTCGAACGTGGCGGTACCGGAACGTGGACGCCTCTGTACATCGAGGTTGCCGACGCGCGGCGCCTGGTCTTACTGAAGGGTCTGACCCGTCCTGTTGCGAGGGAGGAGGGGCTCATCGTGCCCCTCTCGGACAACCTCGACCTCTGGATCGCGCTTCCGGCGTCGACCGGGATGCGCGTCGGTTGCGAGGCGAGCGGTGCGATCCTCGAGTTGGAGCTGACGATCCACGAGCTGGCCTCTTCCGGGACGGTTACGGGCACGGCGCATTCCGAGGCGCCTACGGTGAGCGCCATTGTGCTTCCCAGAGACGGGACCGCAGCCTCTCCGGTGCATGGGATTCAGGAGCGTAGGCGCAGCACGTGATCGGGTGCTTCTGCGCAGGAGGGTCGTACAGGATGAGACCTCGACTACAATGCGCACCATGGCCCACGGTGACGCGCTCACGGAAATGCCGGTCGAAGGGGGCTCACTCCGTCGCATCGCCCTCTTCGTCGACACCCAGAACCTCTACTACGCCGCACGCGACGGCTACGACGCCACCGTCGACTACGGCCGGCTCCTCGAGCTGGCCCTGCGCGGCCGCGAGCTCGCGGCCGCCACGGCCTACGTCGTCGAACGCGAGGGCGACAGCAGCGCTTTCGGCTTCGTGACCAAGCTCTCCGCCCTGGGCTACCGGGTACGGCGCCGCAGCGTCCGGGTCCACCGCGCCGACGACGGCGGCAAGCCGGTGATGGAGGGTGACTGGGACATGGGCATCGCCGCGGACATGGTCCGTGCGCTTCCCTACGTCGACGTGCTGGTGCTGGGCTCGGGCGATGGCGACTTCGTGCCCATGCTCGAGCTCGCGCAGCAGCGCGGCAAGCGGGTCGAGGTGCTGGCGTTTCGCGAGGCCGCTGCCCAGAGCCTCATCGACCTGGTCGACCGCTTCACGCACCTGGCAGACGAGACCGGGATCTTCGTCGACCGGAGCTGACCATCGTGGGTGCTGCTACGGTGCTCCGGTCCGACACACGCTCGCCCGCACCTCGGTGAGGCCGGGGTCCATGCGGCCTGTCGAGGCCGGGACGGGGCCGCGACCGGCGGACACCGTGACCTCGCCCCTGGAAGCCGGGGCGTCCTCGGGGGGCAGGCGCCCGGTGTCCGCCCGCCACGCTCCATCCAGCTGTTCCAGGACCTCGTAGACCGCGCCCACCACCCCCAGCCACGCCCCGTACACCGCGTTCTCGCGTGCCAGCAGCGCCCGGCAGGCGCTCCGGGACGGCGCGCTGTCGGCGGCCGCCCGCCACGCGTTCAGCTCGACCTCCAGCAGCGCGGTCGCGTCCTCGACCGCGAGGCGCGCCCGGCGCGCGTCGTCCGGGTACTCCCGGTCCAGCGCGTCGAGCGCCGCTCGGGCCCTGCGCACGCGCTCGTCGGCGTCGGCCCGCGCTCGCTCGTCGGCGCCGTCCAGGTGGATGCGCGCGCTCAGCGACACGCTCCACTGGTCGTCCTGCTGGGAGCCGAGCTGGCCGTTCAGGGCGGCGCCGGGGCGGCCCCGGTCGAGCGAGAGCGAAGCGCCGAGCTGGTAGCCGTACGTGCTCGACTCGTAGGTGGCGTCGAGCGAGACGTCGCGCAGCACGTCGTACGGGAGGGCGTCGCGCATCAGCACCGCCCGTTCGAGCTCGAGCTGCAACCGTCTCCGCCGTGCAGGCGTCGCGCCGAGCTCGGGCAGCGTGAAGCGGAGCGGCTCGAAGCGGGCCCGGCCGGTGAATCCGAGCTGCGCGGCCTCCGCGCGGAGCGCGTCGAGGGCGTGCCGCCGGGCTTCGACGACGGCCTCGGTGCGCGCGGCGCCCGCGCCGCGCGCTCGCTCCAGATCGAGCTCCGCGCGCCTGAGCGCCACCTCCGCCCGCAGCACCCTGGCGTGCAAGCGGAGCGCATCCCGCACGTCGCTGCGCCGCCAGTGGCGCAGCCGCTCGCGGGCGTAGAGCAGATCGATGGTGTCGGCCAGCACGGCGGCCCGGTCGTGGCGCCAGGCGAGGTCGAGCTCCAGGTCGAGCGCGGCCCCGAAGGCCGCCGGATCCTCGACGTCGGCGCCGTAGCTCAGCTCCGGCTTCAGCGCCAGGCCGACGTCGGTGCCGGCCCTGCTGGCCGCGAGCGCCCGCTCGGCCGCCGTCACCGCGGCCGCCTGCCGCAGGGTGCGCTCGCTCTCCGGCGTGCGCGCCAGCACGTCCTCGGGCGTGAAGGCGAGCGCGGCCGACGCGGCCATGAACGCGGCCATCCACCCGGCCATCACCGCTGCCGTCCACGGCGCCAGCACCCCCGCTGGCCGGAGCCGGCCCGGGCCGGCGGCACAGGCCGCCCTCGCCCCGTGTGCACAGGTACCCCCGACGATGTCCCCCATCGCCATCCCCTCCCCTCGCTTGTGATCTGGTGGCACTCTAGCAGAGTGCGGTTCGGGCGAGCAGACGCCGCCCGTGCAGGCGTGGCCGGCACGCGAGACGGCGAGGCGCCGCCCTCGACGCGCCACGGCGGCGTACCAGGACACAGCGGCGGCAGGACACCGCAAAGCAGGAATCCTGTGAAACAGAAACCCTGTGAAACAGAAACACCGTGAGACGGCAGGACGTGGCGCCGCCGCCTACTCCGCCGGTTCCAACCCCAGCCGCTCCTGCAGCAGCCGCCGCACCGCATCCGGCTGCGCCGCGCCTCGGCTCTCCTTCATCACCCGCCCGAGCAGCGCGTTGATCGCCTTGGGGTTCTCGCGGGCGCTCTCGACGACCTTGGGGTTCGCCTCCATCACGCGCTCCACCAGCTCGGCCAGCGCGCCCTCGTCGGTGATCTGCTTGAGCCCCTTGCGCTCGACGACGGCGTCCGGCGACTCGCCGTTCACCACGTCGGGCAGGATCTCCTTGGCGATCTTGCCGGAGATGGCGCCCTCGTCGATAAGGCGGACCATCGCCGCCAGGCCTTCGGGCCGGAGCGGCACCGTGGCCAGCGAGGCACCACGTTCGTGGAGCAGGCCGGCCACGTCACCGACCAGCCAGTTGGCGATGCGCTGGGCGCCCTGCTGGTAGGCGGCGGTCGCGGCGTCGTAGAACGCGGCTGCGTCCACGTCGAGGGCGATCAGCTCGGCATCCTGGGGGCGCAGCCCCAGCGCCAGGTAGCGCTCCCGCTTGGCCTGCGGCAGCTCCGGCATCGACGCGCGGATGCCGTCGAGCCAGGAGGACGCCAGCCGGAGCGGCGGCAGGTCGGGCTCCGGCATGTAGCGGTAGTCGGCCGACTCCTCCTTGGTGCGTAGCAGGTACGTCTTCTGCCCGCCCTCGTTCCAGCCGCGCGTCTCCTGCGCCACCGCGCGCCCCTCCTCGAGCAGCCGCTCCTGGCGCCGCACCTCGAACTCGAGCGCCGCGGCTACGCTCTTGAAGGAGTTGAGGTTCTTGACCTCGACCTTGGTCCCGAAGCTGCCGTCCTCGTTGCGGAGCGACACGTTGACGTCGGCGCGCATCTTGCCCTGCTCGGGGCTGGCGTCGGACACGCCGAGCGCCCGCGCCACGGCCTGCACGTGTTGGAGGAACTCGCGCGCCTCCTCGGGGGTGCGCAGGTCGGGCTCGGTGACCATCTCGATGAGCGGCGCGCCGGCGCGGTTGAGGTCGACCAGGCTGTGGTCGGCGTAGGGCGGGTGCACCAGCCGGCCGGCGTCCTCCTCGACGTGGCACCGGGTGATGCCGATGCGGCGCCCGCTCTCGAGCTCCACCCAGCCGTGCTCGCCCACCGGCCGGTCGAACTGGCTGATCTGGTAGTTCTTGGGCGCGTCCGGGTAGAAGTAGTGCTTGCGGTGGAACTGGGTGAGCTCGGGGACGCTGCAGTTCAGCGCCAGGCTGAAGCGGATCGCCTTTTCGATGGCGTCGCCGTTGGTGACCGGCAGGCTGCCCGGCAGCCCGAGGCACACCGGGCAGGTGTTGACGTTGGGCTCCAGCCCGAAGCTCTCCGCCGAGCAGCCGCAGAACATCTTGCTCTGCGTGCGGATGGCGAGGTGGATCTCCAGGCCGATGACGGGCTCGGGCACGGGCGCAGTCTACCAGGGCCTGGGCGCGACGCACGAACCTGGGAGGGCCCGTGCCCTGCGGTAGAATGGCGCATGGTCGAGGTCGAGCTGGAGGACATCGCGGTATCCGGCGACGACAACCAGTTCCTGGTGTTGCTCCGTCGGAAGGACGGCAACGATCTCCTCCCCATCCAGATCGACGCCATGCAGGCCATCTCGATCGCCAGCGGGCGCGGGAGCGAGCGCTTCGAGCGCCCCCTCACCCACGACCTGATGGTGTCGGTGCTGGAGATGCTCGGCGCCACCGTGGCTCGGGTGGAGATCACCGACCTGGTCGAGGGGACCTACTACGCCATGCTCATCCTGGAGCGCTCGGGGGTGCGCTTCGAGGTCGACGCCCGCCCCAGCGACGCGCTGGCCCTCGCGGTGCGCGTCAAGGCTCCCGTCTTCATCGCCGAGCACGTGCTCGACGAGGGGGCGATGCAGGAGGAGGACTTCGGAGGCGAAGGCGGTGCCGAGGCCTGAGCTGTGGCCTGAGCGCGGCGTCGCCGCGCCGCCGGGCGGCCGCGCGTCCGGCAGACACGCATAGGAAGCAGACACGCACAGGAACACGTGACGGGCCCGAGGCAGCTGCCTCGGGCCCGTGGTCGTGCGTGGCCAGGGGTCTCGTCAGCCCCCCTGCAGGTGCGACTCGACGAAGTAGAGCTGCTTGTCGACCTCGCGCGAGACCTCGGTGAACAGGTCGGCCGTGGTCGGGTCGTCGAGCTCGTCGGCGCGGCGGATGGCGGCGCGGGTGCTGCCGGCGTAGGCGGCGACGCGCGCCTGCAGCGCTTCGAGGTGCTGGCGGCCGGTGACCGCCTCCGGGTACTCAGGCAGCGAGGACGCCTGGGCAGCCATCCGCACGGTGCCCAGCGCGGTGCCTCCCAGCGCGGTGACGCGCTCAGCGAGCATGTCGACGAAGGGCTCGATGGCGTCATGCACCCCGTCGAACAGCTCGTGGAGCTGCTGGAAGTCCGGCCCCTTGACGTTCCAGTGGGCCTGCTTGAGCTGGCTGGCGAGATCGGCAGTGTCGGCGAGCTGGCGGTTGAGCAGGTCGACCAGCCCCTCGCGAACGTCCTCGCGTAGATCGATCTGGGTGGGGTGGAGTCTGTGTCCGGCGGCCGTCGTCATGACCTGACCTCCTCAGGGCCTCCTCTTGGGGGCATGGGGTCGTAGGCGTGGGTGAACGGTCGTGGGCGAGGTCGGCCGGAGCGGCCGAGGTCGTCTCGCCCTCCCCTCAACTGTAGGGGCCGCGGCCGTGCAACACTGTGCGCTCGGTAGCTCAGGCGGCGATCAGGCGTCGGGGAGGGCGCGCCATGCCGCTTGCAGGGCCCGCTCGAGCCCGTCCACCCGGTTGCCCGCCCCCTGCACCCGCTCGGGCCGGCCGCCGCCGCGCCCGTCGACCTCGGTGAGCGCCGGCGTCAGCACCGTGCGCAGGTCCAGCTCGCGCCCGGGCCCGCGGGCGAAGGCGAGGCGCACACGGTCGCCCTCGCCGGCACCGCTGCGGGCGGCGAGCAGCGCCACGACGCCCTCGTGCTCGACGAGCGCCTCGAGCACCGGCTCCAACAGCGCGTCGTCGACCTCGCCGCGCACCACCTTCCATCCGCTGCGCACGGTGGCGCTCGCCAACAGGCGCTCGGCCAGCGCTCCGGCGCGGCGCCGCTGCGCCTCGGCCAACGCCGCCCGCGCCTCCGCCAGCTCCTCCTGCAGGCGCACGACGCGTCCGGCGAGCTCCTCGACCGGCGCGCTGAAGCGGTGCACCAGCGCCGTGGCCAGCGTGTGCTTGGCGGCGTAGTCCTCGAGGGCCTCCCAGCCCGCCCGGAAGGTGACCCGGCGGAGGCCACCGCGAACGCGCTCGGAGCCCAGCAGCTTGATGGGCAGGGTCTCGGCGGTGGAGGCCAGGTGGGTGCCTCCGCAGGCGGCCACCTCGACGTCGCCCATCGCCACCAGCCGGATGCGGCCGCGCACCTTGGGCGGCCGCCGGAGTGGGTAGTCGTCGACCTCGTCCTCGCTCACCTCGAAGGCGGTGATGGGCAGGTTGGCGAAGGCGAAGGTGTTGGCCAGCGTCTCGGCGCTAACGAGGTCGTCGTCGGCGGGGTCGCCGGCCAGGTCGACGGTGCAGTCCGCGCTGCGTAGGCTCACGCTGCGCGTCTCGAAGGCGCGCGAGACGCGCACGAACGCCTGCGACAGCAGGTGCTGCGCGCTGTGGCGCTGCATGTGCCGGTAGCGACGCTCCCAGTCGAGCACACCTTCGACCTCACGGCCGGGCTCGGGAGCGGCGCCCTCGAGCCGGTGCCAGACCCGCCCGCCCCGCTTCACGACGTCGCCGACACGCACCCCGTCGAGGCTGCCGGTGTCGTGCGGCTGGCCGCCCGAGGTGGGGTAGAAGGCGCTCGTCTCGAGCGCCACCCACACGACGCCGCCATCGTCCTCCTCGACCTCGGTCACCCTGCTGCGGAACCGGCGTAGGTAGCTGTCCCGCTGCTCCAGGCGCATTCGGGAAGTGTAGCTCGAGCCCGCGCGCGACGCGGCCCCGAACCGTCGGTTGCGATACGGTCGCGTTTCCGCCCGCGCGCCTATCTTTGCCGCATGCGGCGCCCGGCCCGGGTCATCGAATCCGGCCGCTGCCATGGGCGCCCGACCGGAGCGATGCGATGGAACGGTCCAACGATCGACAGGTGTCAGCAGGAGAAGAATCGCGCCCTGCTGCGGCTACAATGGAGGCTGCGCTCCCCGGGGTTGCAGTCACGGAGGTCAACGTGAGGAGCTCGTCCCACCTCATTCATCCCGCCGAGCCCGAGTTCGACGAGGTCGGCGAGACCCAACTCGATCACCTCGTCGCGGAGCTGCTCACCGCCCTCGGCGAGGACGTCACCCGCGAGGGCATGCAGCGCACACCCCAGCGCGTCGAGCGCTCGTTGCGCTTCCTGATGAGCGGCTACGACGTTGCCGTGGAGGAGGTCGTCAACGGCGCCCTGTTCCGGGCCGAGGCGTCGGACATGGTGGTGGTCAAGGACATCGAGTTCTACTCGTTATGCGAGCACCACATGCTGCCGTTCTTCGGCAAGGCGCACATCGCCTACATCCCGGGCCGGACCATCCTCGGCCTCAGCAAGTTCGCCCGCGTGGTCGACGTCTTCGCTCGCCGGATGCAGGTGCAGGAGCGCATGACCGCGCAGATCGCGGACGCCCTGGTGGAGGTGCTGCAGCCCGAGGGCCTGGCGGTGGTCACCGAGGCGAGCCACCTGTGCATGATGATGCGCGGCGTCGAGAAGCAGGGGTCGACCACCCGCGCCGCCGCCATGCGCGGTGTGTTCCAGTCGAACGCCCGCACGCGTCAGGAGTTCCTGGACGCCATCCACTGAGCGGCCGCCCGAGCGACCGAGCGGAAGCTCACGTGCGCCCCCGCACCGTGTGCGGGGGCGTGGTCATGGATCGCACGCAGGCCTTGCCGGGGGGCCCCGGAGCCCTCGCCCGTGGTCGTCAGAGCACGTGGGTCTCGAGCCAGGTCGCCACGCCGCCCTCCTCGGGCGGTGCGATGTGCTCGGCGGCGGCCGCGACCAGATCGGGGTGGGCGTCGCCCACCGCTACGCCGTGGCCGGCCCAGGTCACCATGGTGAAGCCAGGAAGCCGTCGCCCCACAGGTAGCGCAGCATGTCGGGGTGGCGCTCCGCCACCTCGCGGTCGAGCTCGGCGCTGCGCTGCTGCGAGTAGAACACCAGCTTGTCGGCGTCGAGCGCCATGCCGGTACGGAAGCGGTCCACCCTCCGGCTGCGGGTGTGGGCCCAACCCCAGCGATCGTCGTCGGGATCGCGGACCCACAGCACGTCGTCGACGATGCAGCTGAACTCGACGTCGCCGTCCTTGAGGTGCGCCTCCAGCAGGCCGTCGACGTGGCGCGCAGCGATGCGCCTCCGGCGCAGCTCGCGGCCCCCTGCGCCCATCACCTGGCCGCCGTGGTTGACGCTGTAGGGGCCGGTGATGCCGAGCTGCTCGAGGTAGGGCCGGGCCGCCGCCAGCGGCCTTCCCGTCAGCACCGTGACCAGGTGGCCGCGCTCGCGGCTCGAGCGGATCGCCTGCTCGATGCACTCTGGGAGCACGAAATCGTCGGTGACGAGGGTCTTGTCCAGATCGAAGGCCAGCAGCACGACGTGAGCTTACCCTACGGCCCTCCGCCCGCACGTCACGGGATCACCGTCCGCCCGCGGCACTCCAGAGCGACGCATCCAGCGTGAAGCGCTGCAGCGTGCCGTCGGCCTCGCCGGCGTCGAGCACCAGCTGGCTGCCGCGCCACTGCGCCGCCAGGTTGCTGGTCAGCGGCGCGTTCAGCGAGAGCACCAGCTCCGGCGTGCAGCTCGAGGCGTCGCAGGCCACGAGCTGCACCTGTTTGCGGTCGAGCGTCGGCAGCGCCAGCACGTCGCGCGGTCCCGCCATCGGCGGCGGCAACAGCAGCGCCAGGTCGAGGTTGCGCGAGCCGACCCGGTGGTTGGTGACGTCCAGAGCGTAGCGCGCCACGGTGAGGTGGCCGCCGGTCAGCGTGAAGCGCTCGAACGGACCGCCGCGGTGGGGCGTCTGGACGGCGTAGGCGCGATCGCCGGAGGCGGCGAAGAGGTTGAGCCAGCGGTCGGGCGCGCCGATGGGGGGTGCGCTCGCGACCACCTGGAGCGTGCCGCCCTCGAGTGCCACCGCCTCGACCCCCGCTCCCGCGGACGGCGTGGAGCGGGTGAGGAGCATGCCGTAGTTGCCGGCGGCTGGGAAGGCCTGCACACGGCGCTGTTCGATCACGGCGGGCGCCGCGATGGTCATCGTGGTGATGGGGGAGAGGTCGTCCTGACGCAGCAGGGTCACCGCTCCGGCCTCGATCTCGTCGCCCAGCACGCCGTGGCGGTAGCGCTGCGTGGGCTGCGACAGCAACGCGACGGCGTCGCCGACGGGCACGGGATCGCCGTCGGGTAGGGCGTCGAGGGGGTGGCGGGCGAGGACGGTCAGGTCGGGGGAGAGCAGCAGCACACTGCGCGCGTCCGCGCTGACGGCGATCACGCGGCCACCGGGGAGGCACGCCGGGCGGCTGTGGGGGCTCACCCGCGGGCCCGTCGTCGAGCCGGTCAGGGAGCGAAGGTGGCTGTCCGCGCCGATGGCGAGGAGCTGCCCCTCGCACAGGCGGAGGCTGTCGCCCCGCGCGGCGTCGGCCAGAACCGTGGCCGACCGATCACCGGTGTGGAGCGTCACGCGGCCGTCCGCGGCCAGCGTGGCGACGCCGTCCTGCATGGGCGTGACCCAGATGAGCGGTGATGCGGCCGCATGGGAGCCTGCCCCCGCGAGCGCCAGCGCCGCGAGCGTCAGGGCGACGAGTGAGCGTGAGGCGAGGGAGCGACCGGCCGGAAGCATCGCCTGACGGTACCAGGGGGCGAGCTGCGGCCGCGCCTCCGGGCGGACCGGATGGACGGGCCGACAGGGGCGGGCCGACGGGGAAGGAGCGGCAGAGGCGGATCGCTAGGGCGGTGCCCGTTCCACGGCCAGGGGTCGTGCCGGTACCGGTGTCGGTGCCAGTGTCGGAGGCGTCCCGGGGGGGCGGGCGGAAACGGTTCCGGCCGGTGATACAATCCCGTGGACGTGGTTGTGAGCGTCCGCTCGGCCCCAGGAGGTTTTTCATGTATCGAGGAAGAGAGGGTCAGTGGGCCTTCGTGCTCCACCGGATCACCGGTGTAGCCCTGGCGCTGTACCTGCTTCTGCACGTCTTCGATGTCGGCCTGGTGATGTACGGGCCCAACGGCCCCTTCAACGCGTTCCTGGCGTTCTACCACCAGTGGCCGTTCCGCATCGGCCTCATCCTCGTGATGGCCGCGGTCGTCTATCACGGCCTCAATGGGCTGCGCATCATCGTGATGGACTTCACCTCGTGGGGCATCCGCTACCAGCGCGGCATGTGGTACGGCGTGCTGGTGCTCACGACGGCGATCGGCATCCCGATCCTCATCAAGGTCGTCCCCGAGATCCTGGCAGGGAAAGCCTGATGGCGGCCCGTCCCAAGACCCTCAAGCAGGCACGCGCCACCTACAACACCAACTGGGAGCTGGCCTGGTGGGTGTTCATGCGCATCAGCGGCTTCCTGCTGATCTTCCTGGTGTTCGCGCACATCTTCTTCAACAACATCCAGATCAACGTGGCGAGCGTCGACTACGCCTACGTGGCCAAGCGCCTGTCCACGGCCTGGGTGAAGGTCTACGAGTCGTTCCTGCTGGGCCTGGCCATGCTGCACGGCACCAACGGTCTGCGCTACAGCATCGAGGACTACTTCCGCAACCCGGCTACCCGGTTCTGGCTCAAGGCGGTGGTGTTCACCCTGGCGGCGGCGCTGTTCGTGATCGGCGTGATGGCGCTGTGGGCCTTCAGCTACCAGCAGATGGGTAACGCCATGAACGCCGTGGGTCACGGCGGCTAGGAGGGCTGCACCAAGCGATGAAACGAGCACACAGGTACGACGTGATCGTCGTGGGCGCCGGCGGGGCCGGGCTCATGGCGGCGCGGTACGCGGCCCAGAACCCCAACGTCTCCGTGGCGGTCATCTCCAAGCTGTACCCGACCCGCTCCCACACGGGCGCGGCGCAGGGCGGCGTGGGGGCGGCCCTGGGCAACATCAGCGACGACCACCCCGAGTGGCACGCCTACGACACGGTCAAGGGCGGGGATTACCTCACCGACCAGGACGTGGCGACCACCTTCGCTCAAGAGGTCATCGAGGCCGTGTTCGACATGGAGCACATGGGCCTGCCCTTCAGTCGCACGCCCGAGGGCAAGATCGCGCAGCGCAAGTTCGGCGGTCACACCCGGGAGCATGGCAAGTCCGCCGTCGAGCGGGCGTGCTACGCCGCCGACCGCACCGGCCACATGATCCTGCAGACGCTGTACCAGCAGTCGATCAAGGACAACGTCACCTTCTTCAACGAGTTCCACGTGCTGGACGTGCTCATCGAGGACGGCGAGGCGCGTGGGGTGGTGGCCTACGAGCTGGCGACCGGCGAGCTGCACACCTTCCACGCCAAGTCGACGGTCATCGCCACGGGCGGCTTCGGCCGCATGTTCCAGGTGACCTCGAACGCCCATGCGCTCACCGGCGACCTGACGAGCATCGTCTATCGCCGCGGCATCCCGATCGAGGACCCGGAGTTCTTCCAGTTCCACCCCACCGGCCTGTATCGCATCGGCGTGCTGCTCACCGAGGGTGCGCGCGGCGAGGGTGGCATCCTGCGCAACAGCGAGGGTGAGCGCTTCATGGAACGCTACGCGCCCACCATCAAGGACCTGGCGCCGCGCGACATGGTCAGCCGCGCCATGTACCTGGAGGTGCGCGAAGGGCGCGGGGTGGGTCCCGAGAAGGACCACATCCTGCTCGACCTGACGCACATCGACGCGCACATCATCGAGGAGCGGCTGCCCGACATCACCGAGTTCGCGCGCATCTACCTGGGCGTCGATCCCATCACGGAGCCGGTGCCGGTCCAGCCGACCGCCCACTACGCCATGGGCGGTATCCCCACCACGATCGACACCAACGTCATCATCGACGGCGCCAACACCATCGTGCCCGGCCTCTACGCCGCCGGTGAGGTGGCCTGCGCCAGCCTCCACGGCGCCAACCGCCTCGGCACCAACTCGCTGGGCGACCTGCTGGTCTTCGGCCGCCGGGCGGGCATCCACGCCGCCGAGTACGCCGCCGCCAACGCCTACCCGGATCTGCCCAAGGATGCCGAGGAGCGTTCGCGCGAGCTGCTCGCCGCCGCGCGCAGCGGCTCGGGCAAGGAGAAGGCGGGGCGCCTGCGCAAGGAGCTGCAGCGCAGCATGATGGACCAGGCCTCGGTGTTCCGCACCGCCGAGACGCTGCAGGCGCAGGTGGACAAGGTCAAGGAGCTCAAGGAGCGCTACCGCGAGGTGGGCGTGGAGGACGAGGGCGCGCAGTTCAACACCGAGCTGATGGAGGCGCTCGAGCTCGGCTTCCTGCTCGACAACGCCGAGCAGCTCACCCACGCCGCGCTCAACCGCACCGAGTCGCGCGGCGCGCACTCGCGCGAGGACTTCAAGGAACGCGACGACGAGAACTGGCTCAAGCACACGCTGGTCTACAAAGAGGACGGCGGCGTGCGCATCGACTACAAGCCCGTGACGCTCGGCATCTACGAGCCGAAGCCCCGGGTGTACTAGGGGGCGCTGGCATGGACGTCACGTTCAGGATCAAACGCTACGACCCGGAGAAGGACGCGCGCCCCCACTGGCAGGAGTTCAAGCTCCAGGCGGGGCCGATGGACCGCGTTCTCGACGTGCTCAACGAGCTGAAGTGGGAGCAGGATGGGAGCATCAGCTACCGCCGGAGCTGCGCCCACGGCATCTGCGGCTCGGACGCCATGGTCATCAACGGCGTCAACCGCCTGGCCTGCAAGGTGCTGGTCAAGGACCTGGGGAACGAGATCGCGGTGGAGCCGCTGCGCGGCCTGCCGGTGCTCAAGGACCTCATCGTCGACATGGAGCCTTTCTTCGACGCCTACCGGGCGGTCCTCCCGTACTTCATCAACGACGATCCGCCCCCGGCCACCGAGCGCTACCAGAGCGTGGAGGACCGCGAGCGCTTCGACGCCACCACCAAGTGCATCCTCTGCGCCGCCTGCACCACGAGCTGCCCGGTCTTCTGGACCAACGGCCGCTACATCGGGCCGGCCGCCATCGTCAACGCCCACCGCTTCATCTTCGACTCGCGCGACCACGGCGCCGAGCAGCGCCTGCAGGCGCTCAACCAGGTCAATGGGCTGTGGCGCTGCCGTACCGCCTACAACTGCACCGAGGCGTGCCCGCGCGGCATCCCGGTGACGCAGGCCATCGAGGAGGTCAAGCGCGAGGTCCTGTGGCGGCGGAGCTGAGGGGCTCCGGGCGGTGACGACCTGCTGAGCGTTGGCATCACGGACCCCCCGGACGGTGCGGCGACCTTCGGGCCGCCGCCCGTCCGCTGTGGGAGGGACCGCCGGCATGAGCGTGGTGCTCGTCCTCATCGGGACCCTGCTGCTCTACGTGGGCGGCGAGGTGCTGGTGCGCTCGGCCAGCGGTCTGGCGGCGCGGCTGGGCGTGCGGCCGATGGTCATCGGCCTCACCGTGGTGGCCTTCGGCACCAGCGCGCCGGAGCTGGCCGCCAGCCTCACGGCTGCGCTCTCCGGCACCCCCGAGATCGCCATCGGCAACGTGGTGGGGTCGAACATCGCCAACGTGGGGCTGATCCTGGGCATCACCGCGATGATCTTCCCGCTGGTGACGGGCTCGCGCTTCGTGCGGCGCGAGGTGCCGCTGATGCTGCTGGTGACCGCCCTGGTGGCGCCGGTGCTCTACGGCGGCGCCGTCACCCGCTGGGAGGGGATGGCGCTGCTGGGGCTGCTGGCGGGCTTCCTGTGGGTGATCACGCGCACGGGATCGTCGGTCCTCGAGGAAGCCGAGGAGGGCGGCCGTGCGGCGCGGACGCCCGTCTGGATCGGTCTCCTGGGCACCGCGGTGGGCATCGCGCTGCTGTGGTTCGGGGCCCGCTCGCTGATCCACGGCGCCGTCCAGATCGCCTCCTCCCTGGGCGTGCCCCAGCGGGTGATCGGCCTGACCCTGGTCGCGGTCGGCACCAGTTTGCCGGAGCTCGCGAGCAGCATGGTGGCGGCGATGCGGCGCGAGACCGACATCATCCTCGGCAACATCGTGGGCTCCAACGTCTTCAACCTGTTGGCGGTGCTGGGCGCTACCGCGGTGGTGCAGCCCATCCGCTTCGACGGGCGCGGGGCGACCCTCGACATCGTGACGATGGGCCTGTTCAGCCTGGCGCTGCTGCCGCTGATGTGGCGCAACGAGCGCCTGGGGCGCAGCGCGGGCCTGTTCCTGCTGGTCGCCTACGCGGTCTACATCGTGGCCCTGGTGGCCTGAACGGCGCTCGCTCGGCCGTGCGGAGCCGGGCCCGCGGCGGCGGGAGCGGCCGTGCGGCGAGCCGCTAGCCGGCCCCGGGTCGCAGGTAGCGCTGGAAGTACGCCAGCGTGCGGCGCCAGGCGTCCTCGGACGCCGCTGCGTCGTGGCTGCGCGGGTTCCGGTCGTTGAAGAACGAGTGCCTCGCTCCCGGGTACACCTCGATGTCGTGCGGCACCTCGGCGGCGTCGAGTGCCCGGTCGAGCCGCCGCCCGGCCGCGGCCGTGAAGTCGCGCTCGGGGTAGGAGCCCACCACGGGACAGAGGCGCTCCACCGCCGTGAAGGGCCGGGGGTTCTGCGCGTAGAAGGGGGCCACGGCCTTGAGGCGGTCGTCACCGGCGGCCCAGGCGATGGCGAAGGAGCCGCCCATGCAGAAGCCGATGGCGCCGACCCGGTCCCCGGCCACCTCGGGCCTCGCGGCCAGCCAGTCGAGCGTGCGGCGCAGGTCCCGGATGCCCTGGTGCTGAAGCGAGTTCCACAGCAGGCCGCTCATGAAGCGCGCCATGCACAGGGCGCGGCTGCGGCCGGCGAAGAGGTCGACCGCCAGCGCCACGTATCCCTCGGCGGCGAAGCGCTCCGCGATGTCGCGGATGTTGTCGTTGAGGCCGACGATCTCGTGGATGACGACGATCGCCGGGTACGGACCGTCCCCCGCGGGGCGTGCCAGATGCGCCCGCAACGTGGTGCCGTCGCCGGGCAGGGTGACCTCGGCAGCGTCGATGGCGGCTTCGATGGCAGCGCCGTTGGAGACGTCGGTGCTCATGGGCCCTCCCCCGGCCACCGTCGCTGCGGGGGCCCTGCGGCGACGCGGCCGGCGGCCTCGACCGCGAAGCGGTGCGTCACCCCGCCTCGGCGATCGCCTCGACCTCGATGAGCACGTCCTTCGGCAGCCGTGCGACCTGGACGGCGCTGCGGGCGGGCGGCTCGTCGCCGAAGTAGCCGCCGTAGACCTCGTTGAAGGCGGCGAAGTCGTTCATGTCGGCGAGGAAGCAGGTGCACTTCACCACCCGCTCGAGGCTCGAGCCCCCCGCCTCCAGCACGGCCTTGACGTTCTCCATCACCTGTCGCGCCTGCACGCGGACGTCCCCCTCGACGAGGGTGCCGTCGGGCCGGAGCGGGATCTGGCCGGCGGTGAACAGCAGGTCACCGACCCGCACGGCCTGCGAGTAGGGGCCGACGGCGGCCGGGGCGGACTCGGTGTTCACGGTGCGTCTCATGGCCCTAGCCTAGCAGGGGCGTGGGAGACGGACTTGGCGCGCCCTTACCGGTCACGCTGCGTGGCTAGCCGCGCCACAGGCTGAACAGCAGGAACAACAACAGCAAGTAGAGCGAGCCGAGGATCCAGATGCGGTAGGGGTACCACGGGTGCTTGCGCAGCTTGCTGAGCGGTCCGTTCGCGGGGAACTCGTCCTCGATGCGGCGGATGCCGCTCATGGTGTCGCTGATGTCGACCGACTCGGAGCCGACCGCGGCGTCGGGCAGGGCGTAGCGCTTGGGGCGCGGCTCGACCTGGAGGACCTCCACCACCACGGCGGTGACGTTGTCGGGTGAGCCGCGGTCGTTGGCCTCGGCCACGAGCTGCGCGGCGGCGTCCTGTGGCGTCGCCTCGGAGACGATCTTGAGCATCATCGTTTCCGACAGCAGCATGCTGACGCCGTCGCTGCACAGCAGGAGGCGGTCGCCCGCCTTCACCTCGAAGTGGAGCACGTCCAGGCGGAAGCTGGCCGTGGCGCCGAGCGCGTTGGTGATGACGTTGCGCCAGCGGTGACGGCGCGCTTCGTCGGCGGTGAGGAGGCCCTGCCGGACGCGGTCGGCGACCCAGCTGTGGTCGGCCGTGAGCTGGCGGATCTCGCCCGCCCGGATCAGATAGGCGCGCGAGTCGCCGACGTGGCCGATCAGGCCGACCTGATCGTCGAGGTAGACGGCGGTGAGGGTGGTGCCCATGCCGCGGACCTCGGGGTGCTCCGCGGCGTAGTCGTAGACCTCGAAGTTGGCGGTCTGCGCGGCCTTCGCCAGCGCCACCGGGGGCAGCAGCCGGGTGCGCTCGAGCTCGCGCTGGAGCACCTCGACCGCCTTGCGGCTGGCGATCTCGCCCGCCCGGTGGCCGCCCATGCCGTCAGCTACGACCGCGAGGTACCCCATGCCCGGCACCTGGCCGACGTAGAAACTGTCCTGGTTGACCGCCCGCACGCGCCCCTCCTCCGAGTGCCCCGCTCCGACGATGCGGTTGTCGGGTGCCGGGGCCGAGGGCCGGGAGCGTGCCATGACTGTCCATTCTAGCCGTCCGCGGCGCCGGCGACACGATGAAACACCGCACTCGAAGGCCGTGCGGGACGCGACTCTCCCATTTCGCTCTGGTATGCTCGCCGTCATGACGAGCGCCTGGCAGGTGGCCCGCGAGGTCCGCGAGGGGACGCGCACGGCGGTGAGTGCCGTGGAGGACGCGCTCCGGCGCGCAGAGGCGGTGCGCCCGCTCAACGCCCTGCTGACCGTGGCGGGGGAGCGCGCCCGGGAACGGGCGCGGGCGGTCGACGCCGCGGTGGCGCGCGGGGACGACCCCGGCCCGCTGGCCGGCGTGCCGGTGGTCGTCAAGGACAACCTCTGCCTCGAGGGGGTGCGCACCACGGCCGGCTCGAAGAGCCTGGAGACGTTCGTGCCGCCCTACAGCGCCACTGCGGTGGCGCGCCTGGAGGGGGCCGGCGCGGTCGTCGTGGCCAAGGCCAACCTGGACGAATTCGGGATGGGCTCGAGCAACGAGAACTCCGCCTACGGGCCGGTCAAGAACCCGTGGGACCCAGAGCGCGTGCCCGGTGGCTCCTCCGGCGGCTCGGCCGCGGCCGTGGCGGCGGGTGTGGTGCCGCTGGCGCTCGGCACCGACACCGGCGGCTCGGTACGCCTGCCGGCGGCGTTCTGCGGCGTGCTCGGCATCAAGCCCACCTACGGCCGCCTCTCGCGCTACGGCGTCGTCGCCTATGCCAGCTCGCTCGACCAGGTGGGCGTGCTGAGCCGCAGCAGCCGTGACGCGGCGCTGGCGCTGGCGGTGATGGCCGGTTTCGACCCGCTCGACGGCACCAGCCTCGAGGCCGACGTCGAGGAGCTGCGCAGCGTCGCAGGGCTGTCCGCGGGAGCCGGCGGCGCGGCCGACGAGCCTCGGGATCTGCGTGGGACGCGCGTCGCGGTGGTCCGCGAGCTGAGCGGCGAGGGCAACGCCCCCGGCGTGCTGCAGGGCGTGGAGCGGAGCATCCGGGCGCTGCGCGAGCTCGGCGCGGAGGTGGTGGAGGCGAACGTGCCCAGCGTGCGACACGCCGTGGCCGCCTACTACCTGGTGGCGACGGCCGAGGCGAGCAGCAACCTGGCGCGCTACGACGGCATGATCTACAGCACCCGGCTCGGCGAGGACGGCGATGGGCAGGAGGCCGTGATGCGGCGCTCCCGCGGCCGTACCCTGGGCCGGGAGGTGCGCCGGCGCGTCCTGATGGGGAGCTTCGCGCTGTCCGCCGGCTACTACGACGCCTACTACGGCAAGGCGCTCAAGGTGCGGCGTGTCATCGCCGACGACCTGGCGGCGGCCTTCGAGGGCGCCGATGTGCTGCTCACGCCGACCGCGCCGAGCGCCGCCTACCGGCTCGGCGAGAAGGTGGACGACCCGCTGGCGATGTACGTCGGCGACGTGTGCACGTGCCTCGCCAACCTGTCGGGGCTGCCGGCGGTCAGCGTGCCGGCGGGGCGCACGGAGGAGGGGCTCCCCACCGGCGTGCAGCTGCTGGCTCCGGCGCTTCAGGAGGCGCGTCTGCTGCGGGTGGCGGCCGCCCTCGAGGCGCGCGCCGGCGAGGCGTTCGCGCCGCTGGCGCCGGAGCTGCCCTGAGCCCCCCGGGGAGGGGCGGCCGGGTCTCAGGCCTCGAACAGCTCGCGGGGGAAGTCGGTCAGGCGCTCGCAGCCGTCCTCGGTGACGCGGACCGTCTCGCTGCACCCCACGCCCCCCTTGCCCGGGATCTGCACCCACGGGAGCAGGTGGAAGGTCATGTTGCGCTGAAGCGGCCGGCCCTCGCCCGGCTTCATGCTGAGGATCTGCCCCTCGCCCCAGTCGGGGGGGACCGCGATGCCGATCGAGTAGGCCGTGCGCGACGCCTGGTTCTCGCCGAACCCGGCCTCAGCGATGAGAGCCCGGCAGACGCGGTCGACCTCGCCGGCGGGGACCCCCGGCTTGATGGTCTGCATGGCGGCGTCGAAGGCCTGCAGCACCACCTCGAACGCCTGCTTCATCTCCGGGTCGGCGTGGCCGACCACGACGGTGCGCATCATGGCGGCGTGGTAGCGGTTGCGGCAGCCGCCGATCTCCAGGAAGACGCTGTCGCGGGGCTCGATGGTGCGCCCTTTCCAGGTGGCGTGGCCGATGGCGCCGCGCTCGCCCGACGCGATGAAGGGCACGATCGACGGCCAGTGGCTGCCGCCCCGGATCAGGGCGGCGGTGATCTCGGCCGCCACCTCGTCCTCGGTGCGGCCTGCGGCGACGGCGTCGACCCCCGCCTGCATGGCGACCGACGCGGCTGCTCCGGCCCACCGGATCTGCTCGACCTCGAGGTCGGACTTGACCAGCCGGAGCTGCTCGATGAGCCCGGAGACATCGACGAACTCGAGAGTGGGTAGCGAGTAGAGCAGGCGCTGCTGCTGCGAGGCGGTGAAGAACCAGCAGTCCTGCTCGTAACCGATGCGCATGTCGGCCAGGCCGTGATCGAGCATGCGCGCCGCCAGGCTGGCCATGATGTCGTCGCTGTCGTGATAGCCGTAGTTGAGCTCCACCCACGTTCCGGCTTCCACGCCGCTCGTCTCCAGAAGGCGCGAGAAGGTGAAGGGCTCTCCGTGGAGCGGCACGACCATCCCCTGGAACCAGTAGTGGCCCGGCGAGTCGAAGCCCGTGAGGTAGGAGATGTTCTCGGGCGTCGTGGTGAGCATGGCGTCGAGCCCCTGCTCGGCCATCACGCCGCGAAGCGCGTCCAGGCGCCGCTGGTACTCCTGCATGGGGAAGACGAGGTCCTCGCGCTGCCGCATCCGTGGTCCCTTCCGCCCTCGGCCGGAGGTTGACAACCTCTCGGCGGGACGCGTACACTCTCGTTGTCTACAACTTGTATACAAGTACTCTGCTACCCGCATTCTAGGTCCCATGTTCGTTGCCGGTCAACCGTTGATGCGCCCCCAGGGCCACGAGCCGGGCGAACCCTCGAAGGAAGGCTTCTGCAACACTATGCACGCGCGCGACGCCTCCAACCGCCCTCGCGGCGTCGACCTGATCTACCGCGAGCTGCGCGACCGCATCTGCCTGCTGCGCTACCCGCCGGGCTCGATGCTGAGCGAGAACGCGCTGGCCGACGAGTTCGGCGTGAGTCGCACGCCGATCCGCCAGGCCCTGCAGCGGCTCGAGTTCGAGGGCCTGGTGGTGAGCCGGCACGGCGTCGGCACCATGGTCAGGACGGTCGACCTGCAGTACCTGCGAGAGGTCTATGCGCTGAGGCTCAAGCTGATCGACCTCATCGCCGAGATCCCGCCGGCGCGCATCACCGACGACGACCTGGAGCTGCTGACGCAGCTGGCCGGCGAGGCACGCGAGCTGCGCGATCGGCGCGATCCGGAGGCGCTGGCACGCGTCTACCACCGCTTCAACGAGGAGCTCTCGCTCGCCATCGGCAACCAGCCGCTCCGGGAGATCGCCGACCGCCTGTTCTGGCAGACCACCCGGGTGTGGCTCCAGCTCCTGCCGGAGATGACCTGGGAGGACGAGGTCGACTACATCGTCGACGAGATCGAGAGCGTCCTGCAGGCGCTCCGGCGCGACGATATGGAGGGGGTGGCCGCCGTCCGACGCAAGCACATGGTGCTGTGCCTGGGCCGCATCAATGCTTATCTGGAGGGACCCATTCTGGCTCTGCCGTGAGGCGGGCCATCGACACGACGTTCCTGGTTTGGAGGTCGAGGCATGACGAAGCAGCGTGATCCCGCGCTGGAGACCCTGGCGGTGTGGGCGGGCGAGGACCGTCCCACCATGCAGGGAGCGACGCAGGTGCCGGTGGTGCACAGCGTCTCGTTCGGTTACGACGACGTCGACGAGTGGCGCGACGTCGCGCTCGGCAAGCGCGAGGGACACATCTACGGACGCAACACCAACCCCACCGTGCAGGCGTTCGAGGAGAAGGTCCGCCAGCTCGAGAAGGCCGAGGCGGCGACCAGCTTCGCCACCGGCATGGCCGCCATCAGCAACACGCTGTTCACCCTGCTCTCGCCCGGCGACCGGGTGGTGTCGGTCAAGGACACCTACGGTGGCACCAACAAGATCTTCACCGAGTTCCTGCCGCGCTTCGGCGTCGAAGTGCAGCTCTGCGAGACCACCGACTTCCAGGCCATCGAGGCGGAGGTGGCCAAGGGTTGCCAGGTCCTCTACCTGGAGAGCCCGACCAACCCCACCTGCAAGATCATGGACATCCGCAGGCTGGCGGCGGCGGCCCACGAGATCGGCGCCACCGTGGTCGTCGACAACACCTTCGCGACCCCCATCAACCAGAACCCGCTGACCCTGGGAGCGGACCTGGTGATCCACAGTGCCACCAAGTACCTGGGCGGGCACGCCGACGCCCTCGGCGGCGCCGTGGTCGGTCCGAAGGAGGTGGTGGAGCGCATCTACCACTTCCGTGAGATCAACGGCGCCACCCTCCACCCCGAGGCCGCCTACCTGCTGCTGCGCGGCATGAAGACGCTCGGATTGCGGATCGCGCGGCAGAACGAGAGCGCTCTCGCCATCGCGCGGCACCTCAAAGCGCATCCCTACGTGGCGGCCGTGTTCTACCCCGGGCTGGAGAGCCACCCCAACCACGATGTCGCCGCGCGCCAGATGCGCGGCTTCGGCGGCATGCTGTCGTTCCAGCTCGTGGGCGGCTTCGACGCCGTGAAGACCTTCCTGCCGCTGCTGCGCTTCGCCCACCGCGCCGCCAACCTGGGGGCCGTGGAGACGGTGGTGGCACCGCCCGCGACCGGCAGCCACGTCGAGCTGAACGCCGAGGAGCGCGCTGCCATGGGCATCCCGGAGAGCCTGGTGCGCTACTCCGTGGGCATCGAGAACGTCGACGACCTCATCGCCGACTTGGACCAGGCGCTCGCCACCACCGCCGAGCGGCACGGAGCGGAGGAGCGGGTATGAACGTCTCCAGAGCGTGCACGGACCGCGGCTGCCGAGCGGCACGCTTGCGTGATCGTGCGGAGGAGCGGGTATGAACGTCTCCAGAGCGTGCACGGACCGCGGCCGCCGAGCGGCACGCTTGCGTGACCGTGCCGGGGAGCGCGTATGAGCGTCACCCGGTTGGCCCTCGTCGGCTTCGGCACGGTGGGGCAGGGCCTCGCCGAGATCCTCGCCGAGCGTTCGCAGACGCTGGCCGAGCGCCACGGCCTCGAGATCCTCGTCACCGCCGTTAGCGACTTCAACCGCGGCAGCGTCTACCGCGAGCGCGGCTTCGACCCGCAGGAGCTGCTGGGCGCCGCCGACGCCCTCGAGGGCCTGGAGGCCGACGCCAAGGGCTGGGACGCCGTCACCACCATCCGCCGCTCCGGTGCCGATGTCGTGGCCGAGCTGAGCTTCACCGACCTGAAGACCGGCGAGCCCGCGCTCACCCACGTGCGCGAAGCGCTCTCGCGGGGCATGGACGTGGTTACCACCAACAAGGGGCCCATCGCGCTGCACTTCGCCGAGCTCCGGCGCCTGGCCGACGAGCACGGTGCCGGCATCGGCGTCGAGGGCACGGTGATGAGTGGCACCCCGACCCTGGCGCTGGGGGCCGGACTGCTGGCGGCCGCCGGCGTGCGCCGCATCCAGGGCATCCTCAACGGCACCACCAACTACATCCTCACGCGTATGGAGGCCGGGCTCGACTTCGAGACGGCGCTGGCGGAGGCGCAGCGCGAGGGGTACGCCGAGGCCGATCCCAGCGGGGACGTCGACGGCATCGACGCTGCCGGCAAGGTGGTGATCCTGGCGAACCTGGTGATGGGCGCGGCCCTCACCATGGACGACGTCGAGCGCGAGGGGATCCGCGGCATCGCCTCCGCCGACGTCGAGGCGGCCCGGGCAGCGGGCGAGCGCTGGAAGCTGTTGGGTAGCGTCGAGCGGGGTTCGGATGGCGCCGTCCACGGCAGCGTGCGGCCGCAGCGCGTGCCGCTGTCGCATCCCCTGGCGGGCATCGGCGGGCCGACCAACGCCTGCACCTTCACGACGGATCTGCTCGGGGACGTCACCCTGGTCGGACCCGGCGCGGGCCGGCTCGCCACCGGCTATGCCCTGGTGGAGGACCTGATCGCCCTGCGTGGTGGAGGGAGGCGCTGAGCATGCGGATGCTGCTGGCCGGAGACTGGGTCGAGCGCGACGCCGTCATCGAGGTGATGGACCCCGACGACGAGAGCGTCATCGACACCGTGCCGCAGGCCACCACCCACGACATGGAGCGGGCGCTGGCGGCCGCCGAGCGCGGTGCTGCCAGCGCCCGGGCGTTCCCGACACACCGGCGCATGGCCGTCCTGACGGAAGCCGCTCGTCGGCTCGAACAGGATCAGGAGGCGTTCGCCGAGCTCATCGCGCGCGAGGGGATCAAGACCATCCGGGAGGCCCGCAAGGAAGCCTCGCGCGCCGCCGACACGCTCCGGATCAGCGCCGAGGAGGCGAGGGGGCTGCACGGCGAGACGTTGGCCTTCGATCAGCGCCCCGGCAGCGAGAACCGCTTCGGCTACTTCGTGCCGGAGCCGGTGGGCATCGTGGCGGCGATCACGCCCTTCAACGACCCCTTGAACCTGGTGGCGCACAAGGTGGGCCCCGCCATCGCGGCCGGCAACGCCATCGTCCTCAAACCGGACTCCAAGACGCCGCTGAGCGCGCTCAAGCTCGGCGAGCTGCTGCTCGACAGCGGCCTGCCCGCCGATCTGCTGCAGGTGGTCACGGGGCGTGGGAGCGTGGTGGGCGACGCGCTGGTGCGCGATGGGCGCGTGCGGGTGGTGTCGTTCACGGGCGGCAAGGAGACCGGCGAGGCGATCGTGCGTGCGGGCGGGCTCAAGCGCTACAGCATGGAGCTCGGCAGCAACGCGCCGACGATCGTCCTCGAGGACGCCGATCTCGAGGCGGCGCTCCCCGCCATCGTGTCGGGCGCGTTCTGGGCGGCGGGGCAGAACTGCCTGCACGTCCAGCGCCTGCTGGTGCAGGACGCCGTGTACGAGGAGGTGCGGGAGCGCATGGTGGCGGGCGCCGAGGCCGTGCGCACGGGTCCGAAGCTGGACGAGGACACCGACATGGGACCCGTCATCGACGCGCCCAACGTGGAACGGATCGCGGGTATGGTAGAAGAGGCACGGACCGCTGGAGCCCACCTCCTGACGGGGGGTGGTTTCGAGGGAACCCACTTCGAGCCGACGTTGCTCGAAGGGGTCCCCGCCACGAGCCGCCTCGCTCGCGACGAGGTGTACGGCCCGGTCACGATCCTTCACAGGGTCGCTGACCTCGATGAGGCCGTAGCCGTAGCGAACGATGTCGATTACGGCCTTCAGGCGGCCGTCTTCACCCGTGACCTAGGCGCCGCGCATCGCGCGGTCTCCGCCTTGCACTACGGAGGCGTCATGGTGAACGACAGCACCGACTACCGCATCGACGCCATGCCGTTCGGCGGCGTCAAGGGCTCCGGGCTCGGACGGGAGGGCGTCCGGTTCGCGGTCCACGAGATGACCGAACTCAAGCTCGCGAGCTTCGCGCTGGGCTGACGCGCAACGGAGGAGGAACCCGTGGCAGTGACGACAGGAAGCGAGCCAACCCAACACGACGAGGCCGCCAGGGCCGAGGCCCTGCGGAACGCGGAGCCGATGGTGCGGTTCGAGAAGGTCCGCAAGTCGTTCGGCTCGCTCACCGTCCTGCGCGACCTCGACTTCACGGTCCGCGCCGGCGAGAAGGTCGCGATCGTGGGGCCCAGCGGCTCCGGCAAGACCACCATCCTGCGCGTGCTGATGACCCTGGTGAAGCCCGACGGCGGCAAGGTGTTCGTCGGCGGCGACCCGCTGTGGCACCGCGAGGTGGACGGCAAGGTGTTGCCGGCGCCGGAGAGCCAGCTCCGCCGGGTGCGCAACCGCATCGGGATGGTGTTCCAGCACTTCAACCTGTTCCCCAACATGAGCGTGCTCCGCAACGTCACCGAGGCGCCCATCCACGTCAAGGGCGTCAAGCGTGCGGATGCCGAGAAGCGCGCCACGGAGCTGCTCGAGATGGTCGGCCTGGCCGACAAGGCCAAGGCCTTCCCCTCGCAGCTCTCCGGCGGGCAGAAGCAGCGCGTGGCCATCGCCCGCGCTCTGGCGATGGACCCCGACCTGATGCTCTTCGACGAGGTGACCTCCGCGCTCGACCCCGAACTGGTCGGCGAGGTGCTGGGCATCCTGCGCCAGCTTGCCCACGAGACCAACATGACCATGCTGATCGTCACGCACGAGATGGGCTTCGCTCGCGACGTGTCCGACCGTGTCGTGTTCTTCGACGCCGGGCAGGTCGCGGAGGAGGGCCCGCCCTCGAAGATCTTCACGAACCCCGAGAACCCCAGGACGCAGACGTTCCTGAAGGCCGTCCTGGAGCACTGAGTCGTCATGGGGGCGCCCTGGCCGTGGTGGCCGCGGCGTCCGGATGAAGGAGCCGGGACGCGTCCCGGCGACGGGAAGGATGTGAGCCATGCCCGAGGAGTCGCCAGCGAGGCCCGCGGCATTGCGTACGCGCACGCCGACCGGCCCGCGGACGGGCACCGGTCTGGCGCCACCCTAGCGCCGGCCGGATCACGCCGCGTGGGCGTGCGCTTCAGGCCAAGCGCTCGCCCGAAGACACGACGTTGCAACACCAAGGAGGAACCATGGCCAACCGTACGCTGAAAGCTCTCACGCTGACCCTGTTCGCCGTCCTCATCGGCGCGCTGGCCTTTGCCCAGGGCGACCTGATGCAGACGATCAAGCAGCGGGGCTACATCCGTATCGCCACCGCCAACGAGATCCCCTACGGCTACATCGACCAGAACGGGGACGCGAAGGGGATCGCACCTGACGTCGCCACGGCCGTCCTGAAGAAGATGGGCATCACGGACATCCAGTGGATCGTCACCGAGTTCGGTTCGCTCATTCCGGGCCTGAAGGCCAACCGCTTCGACATGGCGGCGGCCAGCCAGGCGATCCTGCCGGCGCGGTGCCAGCAGGTCATCTACTCGAAGCCGAACTCCAGCTACGGTGAGGGCTTGATGGTCCTCGCGGGCAACCCGAAGAACATCCACGGCTACGACGCGTTCGTGAACGACAAGGGCCTCAAGCTCGGCATCGTCTCCGGCGCCGACGAGCTCGACTTCGCGCACGCCATGGGCATCCCGGACAGCCAGATCGTGATGATCCCGGCCAACACCGACGCCCTCTCGGCCGTCACCACCGGCCGTATCGACGCCTACGCGGGCACCGGCCTGACGGTCGACCGCCTGGCCAAGAAGTCCGACAAGGTCGAGCCGGCCGATCCGTTCAACGACCCCGTCGTCAACGGCAAGCCGGTGCGTAGCTGGGGCGGCTTCACCTTCAACAAGGACAACACCGCCTTCCGCGACGCCTTCAACAAGGAGCTCGCTGCCTTCCAGCAGACTCCCGAGTACGAGAAGATCCTGACGAGCTACGGTCTGTCCAAGACCGACGTTCAGCAGGCTCTCGCGAAGACCACCTCGGAGCTGTGCGCCGGGCAGTAACGCCTGAGCTGGAGGGTGGGGACGGTTACGCCCCCACCCTCCCCCCTATCTTTCTTCCGGCCGTGAGGCTCATCTGCCCCGCTCGACGCCTCCAGGCGAGGCGTCCCGAGGACGCTGGCAGGACGCGCAACGCTATCGCGCGCCGTGCGGCGCTCCGGCGCGGCACCCGGCCCACGCGCTTCCCCTGGGAGGGGGTTGGACCGGCATGGACCTGAGCACCCTGTTGCCGCCGCTTCTCAAAGGCGCGCGGGTCACGGCTGAGCTCGCGCTCATCTCGACCGCCGTCGGCGGCGTGCTGGCCTTCGCGGCCGGGATCGGCAAGCTCTCGCGCTTCTGGCCGGCGCGCATCCTGTCGATCGTGTATGTGGAAGTATTCCGCGGCACCAGCCTGCTGGTGCAGATGTTCTGGCTCTACTACGCGCTGCCGCTCCTGGGTGTGAGCCTGGGCGCCACCCTGTCCGGGGTGCTCGCGCTCGGCCTCAACATCGGTGCGTACGGCGCCGAGGTGGTGCGCGGCGCCATCCTGGCGGTGCCCACCGGCCAGTACGAGGCCGCGGTGGCCCTGAACTTCACCCGCCGACACACGCTCTGGAACGTCGTGCTGCCGCAGGCGGTGGTCGAGATGATGCCGCCCTTCGGCAACCTCGTGGTCCAGAACCTCAAGGACACCGCGCTCGTCTCGCTCATCACCTTGAGTGACCTGACCTTCCGCGCCCAGAGCCTGCGCAATCTGACGCTGGAGACGGTGCCGATCTACACCCTGACGCTGTTGCTCTACTTCGCCATGGCGTTGGTGCTGATGGTGGGGATGCGCTGGCTCGAGCGCGCCATCGCGAACCGTGTGGGCGTGACCGCTGCGAGGGCCCGCTCATGATGTTCGGCATCCACTGGGACCTCAGTTCCAACTGGGCGTTCGCAGTGTCCATCATCCCGATCCTCCTGCGCGGCATGATCATCACCATCGAGGCGACCGCGCTGGGCTTCCTGGTGGCCCTGTTCCTGGGCCTGATCTTCGCGCTGCTGCGCACGGTGCCGCTCAAGATCGTCTCCTGGCCGATGGCCTTCATCATCGAGTTCGTGCGCGACACGCCGCTGCTGGTACAGCTGTACTTCCTGTACTTCGTGCTGCCGAACTACGGCATCGTGCTCCCCGCCTTCCTCACCGGCGCCATCGCGCTCGGGGTGCAGTACAGCGCCTACACCTCGGAGGTCTACCGGGCCGGGCTCGAGGCCGTGCCGCGTGGCCAGTGGGAGGCGTCGCTGGCGCTGAACATGCCCACCTGGCTGGTCTACCGCGACGTGGTGGTGCCGCAGGCGGTGCCGCGCGTCATCCCCGCGCTCGGCAACTACCTGGTGTCGATGCTCAAGGACACCCCCATCCTCTCGGCCGTGACCGTGCTGGAGATGCTGAACCTCGCCACCATCATCGGCGACCGCACCTTCCGTTACCTGGTGCCGCTGTCGATGGTCGGTGGGCTGTTCCTGATCCTGACCATCTTCAGCTCCTGGCTGGTGCGGGTGCTCGAGCGGCGCATGCCCAACGACGGCATCCCGCTCCGGTAGGCGACGGTGGTCTCGAGACCCACGCTGCGCGACGTCTACGCGGCGCGCCGGGCGGTGGCGGGCATCGTGCGGCGCACCCCGCTCGTCGAGAGCGATGCCCTGAGCGAGGGGGCCGGCGCCGGGCCGGTGTTCCTCAAGCTCGAGAACCTGCAGGTGACCGGCGCGTTCAAGGCGCGGGGCGCCACCAACGCCCTGGCGTCGCTGGACGCTGCCGCCCGGGAGCGCGGCGTCATCGCCGTCTCGACCGGCAACCACGGCCGCGCCGTCGCCACCGCCGCACGGCGGCTCGGCGTCAAGGCCACCGTGTGCGTGTCGGAGCGGGTGCCGGAGGACAAGATCGCCGCCCTGCGGGCCACCGGCTGCGAGCTGGTCATCGCTGGCGACAGCCAGGACGATGCCGAGGTGCGGGCCCGTGAGCTCGTCGAGGAACGTGGCCTCACCCTGGTGCACCCCTTCGACGACCCCGCCGTGATCGCCGGACAGGGCACCATCGGGCTCGAGATCCTGGAGGACCTGCCGGGGGTGCGGCGGGCCGTGGTGCCGCTCTCCGGCGGCGGACTGATGGCCGGCGTGGCGCTCGCGCTCAAGTCGGCCGATCCGGAGCTGCGCGTGGTGGGCGTGTCGATGGAGCGCGGGGCCGCCATGGCCCGCAGCCTGCGGGCCGGCCGGCCGGTGCCGACGCCCGAGGAGCCGACCCTGGCCGACAGCCTGCAGGGCGGCATCGGCGAGCACAACCGCTACACCCTGCAGATGGTGGCCGAGCTGGTCGACGACGTCGTGCTGGTCAGCGAGGAGGCGATCGCCCGGGCGATGCGGTTCGCCTTCCTGCGTGAGCGGCAGGTGCTGGAAGGGGGCGCGGCGGTGGGCATCGCGGCGCTGCTCGAGGGCGCCCTGCCCAGGGTGGAGGGCCCGACGGCCGTGGTGTGTTCGGGCGGCAACATCGCGCCCGAGCGATTCCTCGACATCATCGACAGTGTCGGAGGCGGGTCCGAAGAGGACGAGGACCCGCCACCGTAGAGCGGAGAGGAGCCCACGTGAGCCAGCCCGCCGACACCCGGATCCTCCACGAGCACGAGCTCCGCGCCCTGATCGACCTCGATGGCGAGGGGCTCGAGGCGGTCCGCGAGGCGTTCAGGCGGCTGTCGGCTGGCGACGCCGTGCAGCCGCCGGTGATGCGCATCGACGTACCGGAACACCATGGCGAGGTCGACGTCAAGGGCGCCTACATCCGGGGGCTCGACAGCTTCGCGGTGAAGTTGTCCTCGGGCTTCTTCGACAACCCCCGGCGCGGCCTGCCGACCGCCAGCGGCCTGATGGTGCTGATCGACGCCCAGACGGGCGTGCCGCGGGCCGTG
>JARRMM010000041.1:0-15267 GCA_037386005.1 Deinococcales bacterium
GCGGGGCGGGTGCAGCGGCGGCCCGCGCGTGGGACGCCTGCGCGTGCCGGCCCGGCGCATCCGCGTGGTGCGCCGGGCCGGCGATCCGGGGCGAGAGGGTGGAGCCTACTGCAGCGGGATCGTCACCACCTGCCCGAAGTCGCTGAGCGGCTCGTCGAAGGCGTCGGCGTTGCCGACCACCATGATGATCAGCCCGTCGGGGTTCAGCACCTGCCGGGCGGCGGCCTGCACCTCGGCGGGGGTGATGCTCTGCACCGTCTGCAGGTAGGTCTCGAAGTAGCCCGGCTCGAGCCCCAGTAGCTGCACCCGCGCCGTGCGCTCGGTGGTGGCCGCCACCGAGGTGTCGCGGAAGACGGCCTGGTTGACGATCTGCTCGCGGGCCTGGCTCAGCTCGGCGGGGGTCACGCCCTGGTCGCGCAAGCGCCCGATCTCGTCGAGGATCAGCTGCAGCACCTGCCCGGTGGCGTCGGAGCGGGTGAAGGCGTAGGCCAGGAAGATGCCGGGATAGTCGAAGCCCTGGGTGATCTGCGAGCCGGTGCTGTAGGCCAGCCCCCGCTTGGTGCGGATGTCGGTGAACAACCGGCTGGTGAAGCCGCCGGCGCCGAGGATCTGGTCGGCCACGGTGAAGGCGTTGTAGGCGGGCGTGTAGGCGCGCACCGCGGGCTGGCCGACCAGGATGATCGACTGCTGCACGTCCTTCTGCACGAAGTACACCTTGGGCGCCGGGTGCTCGTTGAAGGCGGGGACCTGCGGGCTGGGGGCCAGCGGGTGGCGCCAGGCGCCGAGGGTGGCGTCGAGCGTGGCCAGCATCTGCTGCGCGTCGAAGTCGCCGGTGATCGCCACCACCGTCGAGGCGGGGGCGTAGTAGGCGTCGTGGAAGGCGACGAGGTCGCTGCGCTGGATGGCGTTGATGGTGTCGGCGGTGGGGTAGGCGCCCGAGGGGTGCCCCTCGGCGACCCGGTAGGAGAACTCGCTCACGGCGAGCTGCACCGGGTTGTCGACCACCCGCCGGATCGCCTCGAGCTGCCGCTGCCGCTCCACCTCGATGCGGTCCTGCGCGAAGTCGGGGCGCGTGAGCACGTCCTGCCACAGGGGCAGCACCTGGTCGATGTTGCTGGCCAGCGAGGAGAAGGAGACCGAGGCGTAGGTGTCGCTCGAGCTCGCCTCCACCGAGGCGCCGAGGTAGGCGAGCTGCTCGTCGATGGCGTCGGGGCGCTGCCCGCCGGCGCCGCCGTCGCGCAGGAGCTGGGCGGTGAAGCTCGCCAGCCCCACCTTGTCGGGCGGGTCGTACACGCCCGGCGCCTCGACGTAGGCCACGCCCTGCACCAGCGGCAGCGAGTGGTCCTCGGCGAGGTAGACGGTGATGCCGTTGGAGAGGACGGCCTTCTGCGGCGTCGGCGCCTGGAACTGGATGGGCGGGAAGGTCATGGCGGTCGGGTCGGGCCAGTCGGCGGGCTGGGCCTGCGCCTGCAGCGCGAGCGCCGTCAGCACGCTCGCGAAGGCCGCCCGGACGGCGTGGGCGCGGCGCATCAGTTGCCTCCCTGGGGCGGCTCGAGTACCGCGACGGTGCGGTTCTGCGCGGTGAACACCTTCTGCGCGACCGCCTGGATCTCCGCGGCCGTGACCGAGTCGTAGGTGTCGAGGTCGCTCATGAGATGCTCCCAGCCGCCCGCGAAGAGCTCGTTGTAGGCGAGCGCCTGGGCCAGGCCGGCGTTGGACGACCAGGTGCGCAGCGTCAGTGCGCGCACCAGGTTCTTGACCTTCTGCAGCTCGCGGTCGCCCACCGGCTCGGTCGCCAGCTTGTGGAGCTCGTCGTAGACCGCGGCCTCGACCTCGGCGGTGGTGTGCGGCGCCCGCGGCAGCGCGTAGATGATGAAGGCGTCGGGTAGGCGCGTGCCGGGGAAGCTGCTGGAGGTCTGCACGCTGGCGGCCAGCTGGTCCTGCACCACCAGCCGCTTGTACAGCCGCGAGGTGCGCCCCTGCCCGAGCAGCGCGTCGACGAGGTCGAGCACGTAGGCCTCGCGCGAGGGGTAGGTGGCCTTGGGGTAGCCGATCATGACCTGCGGCTGGGCCTTGAAGGTCACCGTGGTGCGGCGCTCCGCCGTCTGGGCCGGAGGCGTGGCGAACCGGGTGGTCAGGGTGGGGTGGGCCGGCACCGCACCGAAGTAGCGCTCGAGCGTGGCCAGGTCCTTGACGGGATCGACGTCGCCCACGACCACCAGCACCGCGCGGTCGGGCGCGTAGAACGCCTGGTAGAAGGCGTGCGCCTGGGTGGCGGTGTAGCCCTCGATGGCGCTGGCGGAGCCGATCAGCGGCCGGCCGTAGGGCGAGGCGGGGAACGCCTCGGCCAGGAACGCCTCCATCAGCACGCCCTGCGGGTCGTCCTCGCTGCGCTGACGGCGTTCCTCCCGCACCACGTCGCGCTCCTCGTAGAAGGAGCGGAACACGGCGTGGGCCATCTCGTCGGCGTAGATGCGGGCGTAGAGCTCGAGGCGGTTGGCCGGCAGCGAGACCACGTAGTGGGTGTAGTCGTAGCCGGTGGAGGCGTTGAGCCCCACCGCGCCGTTCACCGACAGGATGCTGTCGAGCGGCGCCTGCGACGCCAGCGACTGGGCGTCCTTGCGCGCCGCCATGAACTCCTTCTGCAGCGTCGCGACCAGCGCGGCATCGCCCTGGCTCTGGGCGTTCTTGAGGGCGTAGGCGAGGATCTCCACGTTGGTGAGCGCCTGCTGCTCCTGTTGCGGATGGTCGGTGCCGATGGTCTCGGTGCCCTTGAAGGCCATGTGCTCCACCATGTGGGCGATGCCGCCCAGGCCCGGGGGCTCGTCGACGCCGCCCACGTCGAACATCAGGTCGAAGCTCACCACCGGCGCGGCGTGCTGCTCCACCAGTAGGATGCGCAGGCCGTTGTCCAGGGTGGCGGTGTGGACGCGCGAGGCGAGGTCCTGCGCCAGCGTGGCCGGCAGCAGTAGGGCGACGGTCAGCCACGCCAGCAAGGCGAGCACGTGCCGCCGTGCGCGGCGTGCATCACGTGCCCGGCGGGGCCGTGGGTCGAGCGACGGCCCCTGCGCTTCTCTCGGATTGTTCATGGCCAGGCTTCGACTCCCTCCCAGGTGCGGATGCCGCGACGACGACCCCACGCCGGCGGGCTCCCGGGGTGGGTCCCTCGGCCGGCGTCGGCTCGGCGCGCGGATCGCGTTGCCGTCATGGTACTCCGGGCGCAGCCGCCGCCGCCGTGCGGCCGGGTAGACTGCGGACACCATGCCGTTGACCGTGGAGAGCGCCGCGGCCCGTCTGGCCGCCAGCGTGCGGGTCATCCAGGACCTCGTGACGGGCGTGAGCGTTGGCCAGGCGCGCTGGAAGCCCGGCCCGGAGCGCTGGTCGATCTTGGAGGTGGTGAACCACCTGCACGACGAGGAGCGCGAGGACTTCCGTTTCCGCTTCCGCCACCTGCTGGAGCGGTCGCCGGAGCCGCCGCCCCCTATCGACCCGCCGCGCTGGGTGGTCGAGCGCCGCTACAACGAGCGCGAGCTCGGCCCCTCGCTCGAGAGCTTCGTGGCCGAGCGGCGCGTCTCGCTGGCGTGGCTGGCCTCGCTCGAGCGTCCCGACCTGGAGGCGGCCTCGCCGGTCACCGGTCGCAGCGCCGGCGAGCTCCTCGCTGCCTGGGTCGCGCACGACCTGCTGCACGTCCGCCAGATCACCAAGCTGCACTACGACTACTGGGCGCGCGAGGTGAGCCCGCTCCGGCTGGAGTACGCCGGAGAGTGGCGCTGAGGGGCGCGGAAGCCCTAGAGGCGCTTCGCCATCATCACGTCGGTCTCCTCGAAGCCGAGCGCGCGGTACAGCCGGCGGGCGCGCTCGTTGTGCCCGAACACGTGCAGGCTCACCCGTCCCGCGCCCGCTTCCGCGGCACGCGTCTCGACCTCGGCGAGCGCGCCGCTGGCGTAGCCGCGGCGGCGCCAGCGCTCGTCCACCCATAGGTCGAAGACGAACGCCTCGCGCCCGCCGCCCACGTCGCGGAGCTGGTACCAGACGATGCCGACGCGCTCGCCCGTGCCGCCGTCCTCGATGTGCAGCAGGGCGTGACCGGGCGTCGCCACCCCGGCCGGCAGGAGCTGTCGCACCTGCTGCTCGGCGCGCGCGCGGGCGTCCTGCGGGCGCAGGTTGCCGGCGCGCACGTGCTCTGCGGCGTAGTCGGCGACGGTGCGCGCCAGGTAGGCCTCGAACGCGTCGGGCGCCATCGGTGCGAGCCGGATGGCCGGGGTTCGGCGGGGCGCGGCGCCGGGTGCCGGTTGCGGGGCGGTGGGTTGTGGGGCGGTGGGTTGCGGGGCGGTGGGTTGTGGGGCGGTCGCGCTCGCCGCGCCGGCCGCTTCCGGTCCCGTCCTCGTCGATGGCTGGTGCGCTTGCAGCAGCGCTTCGGCCAGCAGCACCTCGGTGCCGGCCAGGCCGGTGGAGCAGAAGAGGGTGACCTCGTCGGCGCTCCCCCGCCCCGGCGCCTCGCCCGCGAGGACGCGCTCGAGCCCCACCATCCTGGCCCGGTCGGCGTCGTCGAGGAAGAACGGCTCGGGGTAAGCGTCCACCTGCTCGAGCGAGTCGCTGGTGATGCGTGCCGCCAGGGCGCCCACCGCGGCCGGCAGCTCGCACCGCCCTCGCGTCTTGGGCCCGACGGCGTTGACGTGGGTGCCGGGCCGGATCCAGCCCGCCTCGAGAACGGGTGTGCGGCTCCCGGTCGCCACCACCAGCACGTCGGCGGCGCGCGCGACCGCTTCGGCGTCGTCCGCGGCGACCGCATCGACGCCGGTGTCGGCGGCCAGCTCCGCGGCGAACGCCAGACGGTGGGCCGGGTCGGGGCTGAAGACGCGCACGTGCTCGAAGGGGCGCACCGCGAGCGCCACGCGGGCGTGTGCCCGGGCCTGACGGCCGGTCCCCAGCACGCCCAGCACGCGGGCGTCCTCACGCGCCAGGGTGCGGATGGCGACGGCGTTGATGGCGGCCGTGCGGAGCGCGCCGAGCAGCCTCCCGACCACCACCCCGCGGAGCTCGCCGGTGCTGCCGTCGAACACCGTCACGAGCTGGTCGGTGGCGCCGGGCGCGGTGTGGTAGGCGCGGAAGCCGGTGGCGCCGTGGGGGGTGAGCGCGCCGCCGACGGTGAGCACCAGCCGGCCCCCGGCGGAGGGGACCGACGTCCGGGGCGGCGCGGCCAGCCGGCCGCCGGCCTTCAGGCGGAAGGCGTGTTCCATCGCCTCCGCCGCCACGCGGGGCGGGAGCAGGGTGCGGACGTCGTCGACGGTCAGGAGCTGCATGGGGCCTCCTCGTGTGGGGTGGGGGTCAACCCGGCACCAGCCACACCACCACGGGCAGCACCCCGAAGGCGAGCAGCGTCTGCCCCGTGATGATGCTGGCCATGAGCTCGGCGTCGCCGCCGAGCTGCCGGGCGAGCAGGTAGGCGGAGGTGGCGGTGGGCTGCGCCTGGAACAGCACCAGCACGCCCAGCGCCTCGGCCGGCAGATGCAGCAGCGTGCCGATGCCGTACGACACCGCCGGCAGCAGCGCGAAGCGGGCGACCAGCGAGACGCCGAGGCCGCGGGCGTGGGCGCCGAACTCCCCCGGCACCAGGGCGGCGCCGACCGCCATCAGCCCCGAGGGCAGGGCGGCGCGCGACAGCACCGACAGGGCGCCGTCCAAGGTGGAGGGCAGGCCGGGGAGGGCGAGGTTGGCGGCCACGCCGAGGGCGCTGGCCACGATGAGCGGGTTGGTCACGATCGAGCGCAGCACGCGCCAGGGCGTGGGGGAAGGCCCGCCGGCGAACACGGCCAGCATGAGCACGCTGAGCACGTTGACGAGGGGGACCACCACCGCGATCAGGAGGGCCAGCAGCTCGAGCCCGCCCTTGCCGAAGACGGCGGGGATGACGGCCAGCGCCACGTAGCTGTTGAAACGCACGCTGCCCTGGAAGACCGAGGTGAAGGCGGGCCCGGTGACGCCCAGGCGCCGCCGGGCGAGCACCAGCAGCAGCGCCAGTAGCAGGATGGAGAGCGCGACCGCGCCGGACAGCCGCAGCGCGACCGAGCTGTTGACGGTGGCGTCGGCCAGGACCTGGAACACCAGGACGGGGAGCAGCACGAAGTAGACCATGCGCTCGAAGCTGCGCCAGAATCCTGGCTCCAGGAAGCCGGAGCGCCTCAGCAGGAAGCCGAGCGCGATCAGCAGCCCGACCTGGAGCAGGGCATCGCTCATGGGCGGTCCTCGGCTAGCGGCACCGGGGGTTCCCCGCGGGCCTCACGCGCACCGTCATGCCGTGAGTCATACCGCACGGCCGGCCGAACGTGAAGGCGGGCGCCGCCGAGGGGTGACAAACGCCCTTGCGCAGCGGCGAACGGGCCCCTAGACTTCGACAAACCACGTGATCCGTTGTTCCCTACCGCCGCACCCCCGCGCGCGGGTCGATGCACGTCACCCGGCGCCAGGACCAGGAGGAGGACATGCAGACGGTGGTGCTGTACGACGCGACCTGCGAGACCTCGGGCCACGTCGCGCGCGCGGTGGCGCGGGCGCTCACGCCGTTCGGCCCCGTCCGGCTGCTGTCGGAGCCCTTCCAGGAGCAGCGCGACGCTCTGCTGGAGGCCGACCTGATCGTGGTGGGGGCGCCCACGCACGGGCATCTGGAGCAGACGCACCGTCTGCAGCGCCTCCTCGATCGCCTCCCGCCGGGCTCCCTCCAGGGGAAGCTGGCGGTGGCGTTCGACACCTGGCGCCCCGGCGCCAAGTGGATGATGGGGTCCACCGCCAACGGCCTGAGCCTGCGGCTTCGCCGCAAGGGCGCGCGCGTGATCAGCCCGCCGACGAGCTTCATGGCGTCGGACCGCGCGGGCACCATCCTGCAAGGGGAGCTGCGTCGCGCCGGCGCCTGGGCGACGACGTTCTCGGGGCGTGCGCTGGACACGCGGCCGTCGTCGTTCTGAGGGAGGACGGGGCGCTCGTGTCCCTGTCGCGCGCGGCACCCGCGGCCCGGGTGTCGCTCGGCTCGTGCCCGGTGCTAGGCTGACGGCACGATGGCGGCCACCGTCAAGCTCGGGGATGACGCGGCCACCGGTCGGCTGCTCCGCATCTTCCTCGGGGAGGATGACCGGGCCGGCGAGGTGCCCGCGTTCCGCGCCGTGGTGGAGGCGGCCCGCGAGCTGGGGCTGGCGGGCGCGACGGTGCTCCACGGCTCCATGGGCTACGGCGCCGACAGCGTCATCCACCGCCCGGAGCTGTGGCGACTGTCGGGCGACCTTCCCGTCGTCATCGAGATCGTCGACAGCGAGGAGCATATCGACGCCCTGCTCGAGCGCCTGGAGGGGCTGCTCGAGGGGGGCGGGCTCATCACCGTCGAGAGCGTGCGGGTGCTGCGCTACGAGAGGGGCGGGGCCTAGGATCGTCGGCCTGGGACGGCCCTCGTCGGGGGTGCAGGGGGTCTCTCCGCGGGCCTTCGGTCCGATGTCAAGCGAGGTTTTCGCAGGTTCCCGTAGGGAGGTACGTCGTGGCGTGCCGGGCGAGGGTGGCCCGCCGCGCTTGCGGTCCTAACGGCGTTCATGACGGCGTCGAGGGCGCCTCGCCGTGAGCGCCCGCGGCGGAACGGGAAGCCAGGCTTTGCCTTCATCCCAAGGCCCCGGGAAACCCCCACCCCCTGCTCCGCGCCACGGCGGCCAAGCGTCCCCGACCCGCGCGTCCCCGACCCGCGCGACCCCGGGCGCAGCCGCCCGCTACGACGTCCCCGGCACCGCCTCGGCAGGCACCGACCGCACCAGCGGCGTGAGCACCGACGCCAGCCGCAGCCGCCGGCGACGCCGGTCGATCCCCGACTGCACCAGCGGGCCGAGCGTGCGGGCGTCCCGGTCGCGGCTCCAACGGATGTCGATGGCGCGCGAGGCGCACACCTCCAGGAAGCTGCGGGCGGCGCGGCCGGCGGGCGTGACCATGACCAGCGGCACGTTGCGGCGCCGCAGGAGGAAGGCCAGCTCGGTCCACGTGCGCGCCTCCTCGGGAAGGCCCGTGCCGGCGTCCAGCACGAAGGCGTCTGGGGAGTGGAGGTCGAGGTACCCGAGCGCCGCGCTGGGCGTGCGCACCAGGTGGAGCCGGATCGAGGCCGGGAAGGTGCCCTCCAGGAGGGCCCTCACCAGGCCTGTATCGCGGGACAGGACCAGCAGCACGGTGGCGTCGGTGTCCTCCGGCGCGGCGGCATGGCGGTGTCGAACGCGCGTCCCGGGGGCGGTGTCGGTGGACGAGAGCAAGGCGGACCTCCCCGGGCTCAGGGTACCGGTCCCGTATGACGTGAATCTGACACGGCGCCGGTCGGCGCTAGAGTGGACCCGGAGAGCGCGATGAAGAGCGTGGTGGACGACATGCGCGGGCGCGTCGCGCTGGTGACCGGAGCCAGCGCCGGCATCGGCCGCGCGGTGGCGTCGGGCCTGGCCGAGCGCGGCGCGACGGTGCTGGCCGTGTCGCGGGCGGGCGGCGCCGGCGCCGAGGTCGTCGACGCGCTCCGGGCCGGCACCGGCAACCCGGACCACCGCTTCCTGCCTGCCGACCTCTCGGCCCAGGGCGAGGTGCGCGCGGTGGCGGCCGAGATCACCCGGCAGGTGCCGCGCCTGGACGTGCTGGTCAACAACGCCGGCGGCTTCTTCGCGCGCCGCCGCGTGACGATCGACGGTATCGAGCGGACCTTCGCGCTCGACCACCTGGCCTCGGTGCTGCTGACGCTGCTGCTGCTGGAGCCGCTGGCGGCGGCGCGTGGCCGCGTGGTCCTCACCACCTCGCTGGTCGCCCCCTGGGGGCGCGTGCACCGCGACGTGCAGCTGCGCCGCGGTTACAACGGCGTCTCCGCCTACGCCCAGGCCCGGCTCGGCAACGTGCTCTTCGCCCAGGAGCTCGCGCGCCGCGTGCCCGCGGACGCCCTCACCATCAACGCCTTCGATCCCGGCGTGGTGCGCACCGAGCTGGGGCAGGGGCCGGGGTTCCTGAACCTCTGCATCCGGGTGGCGCAGGCCGGCTTCGGTCGCGGACCGGACGCGGCCGCCCAGACGGCGCTGACGCTGGCGTGCAGCCCGGAGCTGGACGGTGCGACCGGGGGGCTCTGGAAGGACGGGCGGCGCCTGCCGACGCCGCGGGTGGCGCGCGATCCGCGCGTGGCGGCCCGCCTGTGGGAGGTCAGCCTGCGCATGCTCGAGCTCAGCGACGAGGAGCTGGCGCCGCTGCGGCGGCTCGAGGCGCTCGCGCGCGGGCGCGCGACCTGACGCGCGTCCGCAGCCCTGCGACGCGTGCGCGCATGAAGGTGCGCCCGCCCTGGCAGGGGCCGGGGCGGGCGCGGAAGGAGAGTGTTCGACTCAGCTGGAGCGCGCGGCGGCGCGGGTCCGCCGTGCTTCGGCGTTGAAGTCCGGTCCGCGGGGGGCGCCGATCAGCGGGAGGACGTAGTAGTCGAGCCCGTAGTACCCGGCGACGCGCCAGGCGAGCACCAGCCAGGTCGCGAGGATGAAGAGCACGGGGTTGGTGGAGACCGTGCCGGCCAGGAGGTAGTTGGCGTTCATCAGGCCGCCGAAGAAGGCGCTGACGCCGGTGAGGAGGCCGACGATCAGGGCCACGCCGACCAGGAACTCGCCGAACGCCACCAGGTAGCTCATGAAGGGGGCGGCCGGGAGGAAAACGTCCTGGACGTGGTTCGTCGCCTTCGCGAAGGGGTCGTTGCCGGACGGCCGGCGGCGTCAGAAGCGGCGGTTCCTCATGCGCAGGGTGTCGCGGACCTGGAAGGCCACCCCCAGCACCGCCAACGCCAGGGTACCGAGCAGCCACACCCGTCCCTCGCCCTGCCAGGCCTGCGCCGGCCCCAGCGTCCACAGGTCGGTGCCCAGAGCGGCGGGGACCGCCTGCGTGGGCGTGACCCGGCCGAGGGCCATGGCCAGCCCCACCATCGAGGCCCACGCCCCGACGAGCGCCGTCACCACGATGATGAGGGGGCGTTGCAGGCGCCACGCCAGCACCGCGCCCAGCACCAGGCCCACGAGCAGCAGCAGCCAGTCCCACTGGACGTTCGTCCCGGGCGGCAGCGAGGCCGCCACGCCGCCGGCGACGGCCAGCCCCAGGGCGGCGCCCGCCAACAGCGCGCCGATCCGGAACAGCGCCCACAGCACCAGGGCGCCCAGCAACCCCAGCGCCAGAGCGAGCAGCCAGGTGCCGGCGGGGAGCGCTCCTCCCGAGGTCAGCGACACCGCGAACGAGGCGCCCGCCGCGAAGCCGGCGACGGCGAGCAGCGCGCGGAACAGCCGGAACCCGAAGAAGGTGACGGCCAGCCCCACGAGGAGCTGCAGCAGGGCGGCGAGCAGGCGGGCCTGGGGCTGGAGCGTCGTCCACCACTGCCAGGGATCGACTCCGATGGGACTGTTCATGGTTCCCCCTTTGGGTAGGCGGCGCGAGTCCGGTAGCGCCATGATACGCCGCGGCCGCGTTGGGGACGGCGATCCCGACGCTCGCAGCGAGCCAACGTAGGGTCGTTGTCATGGTCCCGTAAGCCCTGGGACCTAGACTGGAGTCGGCACGCAGTGTTGGGGCTTCCGGGGCCCGTGCGCCCCGTGGTCGTCCCCGTCGGGGGTGGCGGCCTTGGAAGTCTCGTTCGGAGAGGGGACCCCAGTGAGTCGAGGGGACGGCGCCGAGACCATCGTGATCGTCGGGGGCGCCGCAGCGGGTGCCGGCTAGCGTATGGACGTGGTCCGCAACGTGCGCGCGTTGTTCGTCGGGGGTGACCCCGACGACGTCGAGCTGCTGGCGCTGCGGCTCGAGCGTGAGGGCTACACCGTCGAGCGTGCCCGGGTCGACGCCGGCGAGGCGCTCCGCGCCGCCCTGACGGACTGCGCCTGGGACATCGTGTTCGCCGACGACCAGGTGCCCGGCCTCCCGGTCGTCGACACGCTCGCCATGGTGCGCGACCTCGCGCACGACACCCCCTGCATCGTGGTCTCCAGCGAGCTCGGCGAGGAGGCCGCGGTGGACGCCATGCGGGCGGGCGCCCAGGACTTCCTGGTGAAGGGCCGCTGGGTCCGGCTGGTGCCGGTGGTGGAGCGTGAGTTGGCAGAGGCGCGCCGGCGCCGCGAGCACCGGGCCACCCTGCAGCGCTCCGAGCTGCGCTTCCGCGGCGTGGTGGAGAGCATGGGCGAGGGGCTGGTCATCACCGACCTCGAGGACCGCATCGTCTACGCCAACCCCCGCATGGGGCAGATGGTCGGCCGCGACGTCGACGAGCTGGTCGGGCAGGTGGCGTACCGGCTGCTGCTGCCGGAGGAGCGCTGGGACGAGCAGCAGCGGCGCAACCGGGACCGTGCCCGGGGTGAGGCCGAGGAGTACGACATCGAGGTCGTCCGCGCCGACGGCGAGCGCCGCTGGGTGCACCTGAGCGCCGCGCCGTCGCGCGACGGCGAAGGCCGCGTGGTCGGCACCATCGGCGCCATGGCCGACGTGACCGAGCGGCGCCAGGCGCTCGAGCGCGTGCGCCACCTCAACGCCGAGCTGCAGGCCACCGCCGCCGCCTACCGCCAGCTCGCCAACTTCGGCGCGCGGATCGAGCAGATCCACGACATCGACACCCTCATCGACGCCGGGCTGCAGGACCTGGCGCGACAGCTGCGCCTCGACCTGGGGGTCTACTACGTCATCGAGGGGCATGCCTGCCACGTCGCGCGGTCGTGGGGTGCCATGCCGCCGGGGCTCGAGCGGCTCCACGACGCCCCCATGCCGGTGGGGCAGGGGCTCGTCGGCACGGTCGCCGCGACGGGGCGGGAGCACCTGGTGCCGGACTACCCCGGCTGGCCCGGCGCCCTGCCGGAGTACGTGCAGATCGGGCTCCGCACCCAGTTCACCCTGCCGATCCAACGGAACGGGGCCACCGTGGGGGTGGTCAGCCTGGCGTCGTTCGGCCGCAAGGTCGAGCTCGGCGACGACGACCGGGTGGTGGCCGGCAGCTTCGTGAAGCGCTTGGAGAACGCGTTGGAGCGGGTCGAGTCGATCCGCGAGCTCACCGCCACCCGCGAGCAGACCTTCCGGGCGCTGGGCGTGGCGCTCGAGTACCGCGACCTGGAGACGAAGGGGCACACCGACCGGGTGGTGGAGCGTGCGCTGGCGTTCGGCCGCGCCGTCGGCATGGGGGAGCGCGAGCTGCAGGCCCTGCAGTGGGGCGCCTACCTCCACGACCTCGGCAAGATCGCCATCCCCGACGACATCCTGCTCAAGCCCGGGCGCCTGACCGACGAGGAGTTCCGGGTCATCCGCAACCACACCATCTACGGCTACGAGATGACGCGGGGCATCCCCTTCCTGCCGGAGGCCACGCGCGCGCTGGTGCGCAACCACCACGAGCGCTGGCAGGGGGACGGCTACCCCGACGGCCTGGCGGGCGACGCCATCCCGCTCATGGCCCGCATGTTCTCGCTGGTGGACGTCTACGACGCGCTCATGAGCGACCGGCCGTACAAGCGCGCCTGGACGCACGAGGCGGCGATCCGCGAGATCCGCGGCATGGCCGGCATCCAGTTCGATCCCGAGCTCACCGAGGTGTTCCTCGAGCTGGTCGAGGACGCCCCGCACCGCTCCTGAGGCCCGCTGCCGAGGGCGGGGCGCTCAGCGACCGGGTGAGCCCGTCGGCGCGTTGCTCGATGCTGCCGTGGACGTGAGCGTGGCGTTCACCAGGGCGTCGTCGAGGACGTCGTCGAGGGTGCCCGTCGGGGGCGTGGCGGCAACTGGTGCGGCCACGGGTGCGGCCACGGGTGCGGTAACCGGCGCGGTCACCGGTGCGGTTACGTAGGCGGGGGCGGGCTCGGCGCGCGGGCGACGCCTGCGCCGGGGCGCGTAGCGCTCGTGCCACACGGCCATCGCTCCGAACAGCATGCCGAAGCTGCCCAGCACGAAGAAGGCCACGCCCAGGCGGACCAGCGCACTGTCCAGGAAGAGCAGGCTCCCGACGGAGAAGGCCGCGCCACCGAAGACGTTGAGCGCAGCCTGTACCCGTTCCGCATCCCACACGCCACGTTCACGCATGGCACCCTCCACCGGAGCGGCCCGGGCTCCTGCCCGGCGACGCGCTCGAACCGTCCGACCATGCTAGCGCCCCAGGCCCCGTTTGGTCGAGTCTTATGGCACATTCCGGGTTTCGGCGGCGGGTCCTGGGGCACGTGAGGGGGTCGGGCGGCCGGCTATGATCGCCGGGTGCCGGATTCCGCCCAACCGAACGACCCGAAGGGCGGCCCGACGGACGGCTCGCCCAGCGGCGCGGGCGGTAGCCCGGCCGGCGTCCCGGCCGGCGTCCCGCCCAGTGGCCCGCCGCGGGGCCGGCGCCTGGCCACCCTCTCGCTCGCGGCTCTCGGCGTCGTCTACGGCGACATCGGCACCAGCCCGCTGTACGCGCTGCGCGAGTCGTTCCGGCACCGCGTCGGCGCCACGCCCGACAACGTCCTGGGCGTACTGTCGCTGATCTTCTGGTCGCTCGTCATCGTGATCAGCATCAAGTACCTGATCTTCGTGATGCGCGCGGACAACAACGGCGAGGGCGGCATCCTGGCGCTGACCTCGCTGGTGGCGCCCAGCCACGGCAAGCGCGGCAGCCGCATCTGGCTGCTGCTCCTGCTGGGGCTGTTCGGGACGGCGCTGCTCTACGGCGACGGCATGATCACGCCGGCCATCTCGGTGCTGTCGGCGGTGCAGGGGCTGGAGGTCGCTACGCCGGTGCTCACGCCCTACGTCATCCCCATCACCATCGTCATCCTGGTGGGGCTGTTCCTGTTCCAGCGGCGCGGCACCGGCGGCGTGGGACGGGTGTTCGGCCCCATGATGGTGCTCTGGTTCGCCACGCTGGCGGCGCTCGGGCTGAACCAGATCGTGCGCCAGCCGGGCGTGCTGTGGGCGCTCGACCCGCTCGAGGGGGTGCGCTTCTTCCTGCGCAACGGCGGGCAGGGCTTCCTGGTGCTGGGCTCGGTGTTCCTGGTGGTGACCGGCGGTGAGGCGCTCTACGCCGACATGGGCCACTTCGGACGCCGCCCCATCCGCCTGGCCTGGTTCACGCTGGTGCTGCCCGGGCTGCTGCTCAACTACTTCGGCCAGGGCGCGATGTAGCTGCGCGACCCGTCGGCGGTGGCCGAGCCCTTCTACCGCATGACGCCGCGCTGGGTGCTCTACCCCGTCGTGCTCATCGCCACCGTGGCCACCGTGATCGCGTCGCAGGCGCTCATCTCCGGCGCCTTCTCGCTGGCGATGCAGAGCGTGCAGCTCGGCTACCTGCCCAGGCTCGACATCCGCCACACCTCGGCCACCGAGATGGGGCAGGTGTACGTCGGCTCGATCAACTGGCTGCTGATGGTGGCGTGCGTGGGGCTGGTGCTCGGCTTCCGCACCTCCAGCAACCTGGCGGCCGCCTACGGGGTGGCGGTGACCATGACCATGGTCATCACCACCATGCTGCTCTACGTGGTGGCGACGCAGCTGTGGGGCTGGTCGACCTGGAAGGCGACGCTGCTGGCGGGAGTGCTGCTCATCATCGACCTGTCGTTCTTCGGCGCGAACCTGTTCAAGGTGCCGGACGGCGGCTGGTTCCCGCTGGTGATGGCGACGGGCGTGTTCACGCTGATGACCACCTGGCGCCGCGGCCGCGAGATCGTGGGCGAGCGGCTCCGCTCCGCTGCGCGACCCTTGGAGCGGCTGCTGCAGGAGCTCGACACCTCGAGCTACGCGCGCGTGGGGGGCACGGCGGTGTACATGACCGGCGACCCCACCACCACGCCGCCCGCCTTCGCGCACAACCTGCGCCACAACAAGGTGCTCCACGACCGCGTGCTGTTCGTGTCGGTGCGCACCGAGGACGTGCCGCGCGTGCCGTCCGACGAGCGCCCCACCATCACCGACCTGGGTCGCGGCTTCTACCAGATCGTGCTGCACTACGGCTTCATGCAGACCGCCCGGGTGCCGCGCGACCTGGCCGTGCTCGAGGTCGGGGGCCGTGGCTTCGACCCCGAGGCGACGAGCTACTTCCTGGGCCGGGAGACGCTGCTCCCCACCAAGCTGCCGGGCATGGCGCTGTGGCGCGAGCGGCTGTTCGCGGTGATGTCGCGCAACGCGCGCAGCGCCACCGCCTTCTTCCACATCCCTCCCGACCGGGTGGTCGAGCTCGGCATCCAGGTCGAGTTGTAGGCACGCACGTGTGGGCGGGCCGCCCCGGCCGTCGGCCCGCCCGCACGCCGTGGCAGGGCGCCCTGC
>JARRMM010000042.1:0-14995 GCA_037386005.1 Deinococcales bacterium
GTATCGGCCTGCCCGGTATCGGCCTGCCCGGGATCGGCCTGCCCGGTATCGGCCTGCCCGGTATCGGCCTGCCCGGTATCGGCCTGCCCGGTATCGGCATGCCCGGTATCGGCATGCCCGGTATCGGCGTGCGCGGTGTCCGCGTGCGCGGTGTCCGCGTGTGCCCCGCTGGGAGGTCCCGCTGGGCGGGCGGGCGCCGCGGGAGCGGTCGATGGGGGAGACGACGAGGACCCTACCGCGGGGCGCACCGTTCCCCTTCCCGTGTCGATTCCCGTGTCGATTCCCGTGTCCGCGGCCGCTGCGACGGCGTCCGTGCTCGCTGCGACGGGGCTCCGGCGTGCCGCGTTGAGCCCCTTGATCAACGCCACCTCCAGGGCGTAGAGGTCGTTGTGGCGCAGGAAGCGCTCCATCTCGTCGTCGAGCGCCTGGATCATGCGCATCAGGGCGTCGTCTTCGATGTCGAGGCTGAACCCCTCCTGCTTCACCGAGCCGACGAGGGCGTCGCGGAGCGTACGGGAGAGCTGCTCCGCCAGCGTTCGCGGTGAGAAGCCCTCTCGGTACAGGGCGTCCGCCTCGTCGAGGAGGGTCGCCAGGTCGGCACCCGCGAGGGCGCTGGCCATGCGCTCCAGCCGGTCCCGGGGCGGGAGCCCGAGGGCCTGCTCGGCGGCCTGTGCGGTGATCCCACCGTCGAGCAGCAGCAGTCGTTCGAGCATCGACTCCGCATCGCGCATGCCCCCGTCGGCCACACGGGCGACCAGGCGTAGCGCCTCGGGCTCGGCGACGATGCCCGCGGCGGTGGCGAGTCCCTGCAGCTTCCCGACGATCTCCTCTTCGGACAGCCGGCGGAAGCGGAAGTGCTGGCACCGTGAGAGGATCGTGGGGGGCAGCTTCTCCGGCTCGGTCGTGGCGAGGACGAACAACAGGCCCGGCGGCGGCTCCTCCAGGGTCTTGAGCAGGGCGTTGGCCGCGGCCCGGCTGAGCATGTGCGCCTCGTCCAGGATCCACACCCGCGTGCCGCCCCGAAGTCCGGCCAGCCCGACCTTCTCGCGCAGCTCCCGCACGTCCTCCACGGAGTTGTTGGAGGCCGCGTCGAGCTCGGTCACGTCGGGGTGCGACCCCTCCTGCACCAGGCGGCAGGAGTCGCAGGTGCCGCAGGGACGACCGGTCGCGTCCTCGCTCTCGCAGTTGGCCGCCATGGCCAGCAGCCGCGCCGTCGTGGTCTTGCCCACGCCTCGCGGACCGGAGAACAGGTAGGCGTGCCCGATGCGCCCCTGCCGCACGGCGGAGCCCAGCACCTCGATGACGTGTTCCTGGCCGACCACCTCGTCGAATCGGACGGGGCGAGCCCGTTGGTACAGCGCCGACATCAGGGGCTACTCTACCACCGGCGCACCCCCCTCCCGACCCCTCGGACGGCGCGTCCCGTGCGTCCTGGTGCGGCGCGCGGCGCTCGAGCCGGTGTAGCATGGAGCCCATGGACGCGGCCGAACCCCAGAGCGGCCGGCCGCGCGTCGGGGTGGCCTTCGGTGGCGGCACGGCTCGCGGCCTGGCCCACATCGGGGCGCTCAAGGTCCTCGAGGCCGAAGGGGCCACGCCGAGTGCGCTGGCCGGGACCAGCTACGGTGCCATCATCGGCGCGCTCTACGCGCTCGGGACGCCGGCTCTGGAGCTCGAGCGGATCGTGCGCGAGCAGAACACCGGCGAGATCTGGCTGCAGGGTCTCGACTTCGGCTTGCACCGGGGGAGCATCATCCACGGGCGACGGCTGGCTCGCTGGCTCGACCGCAAGTTCTTCTTCGGCGCGACGTTCCGTGACGTGCAGATCCCGTTCGTGGTGGCGTGCACCGACCTCGCGACGGGGCGACTCCAGGTCATCCGCGAGGGCGGCATCGCGCACGCCGTCCAGGCGAGCTGCGCTCTCCCCGGCGTCTTCGCGCCGGTGCGCATGAACGGCAGGATCCTCATCGACGGCGGCTTCGTCCAGACCGTGCCCTTCCGCGCCCTCTCGACGCTCGAGCCCGACCTCGTCATCGGGCTGCACGCCGGCGTCGACGTGGAGAACTCGCGCCTGATCCGCTTCATCCGCCGCTTCAACGCCTCGCGTTCGGGGCGGCGCTTCCAGCGGGCGGTCGGGCGCATGCAGGCCACCGGACCGTTCGGCCAGATGGCGCGCGGCCTGGCCATCTCGTTGCGCTCGTACAGCCACGGCTTGCGAGCGCCGCGAGGGGGCCTGCTGGTACGGGAGGAGCCGCCCGCGGCGTGGTGGGACTTCCACAAGTCGCCGCAGTCGATCCTGGCGGGCGAGCAGGCCATGCGTGCGGCCCTGGCTGCGCGGCCGGAGTTCGCCAGGCGGCTGCGAAGCTCGGAGGTGCCGTGCGACCGCTGATGGTGCTGCACGGCCTGGAGCGGCGCCCGACCTGGCCGGCGTTGGCACGCCTGGACGAGGCGCTGTGTGGCGACGCTGCGGCTGCGGTCGCCGCCGCCTACGTCGGGGTGGTGAGGGCGCTCCTTCAGGAGGAGCGCACCGATCCGGCGGCCGCCGTCGCCGCCGCGTTGCTCGAGGAGGAGACCGGGCTCGGCCGGGTCGACGACCCGCCCCGCGGGCTCCGCGCGGCCACCCGGGCCGATCTCGCGACCATCGCTGCGGCGCTGCGGCGGGACTGGCTCGGCGAGGCGAGGGCGCGAGGCGCCGCCGACCTGTCTCCCTTGAGCGAGCTTGCTCCGCCACCCCGGCCGGGGCCGTGGGAGGAAGCCGTGGCCGAGCTCGCGACCGCGTTGCTCGAGGAGTCGGACGACGATCTCGTCGAGCGCCTGTTGCGTCGCTTCCGCACGCACGGCACGGGAGCCGCCGCGCGCTACGCCGCGCTGCGATGGGAGGCGGGTGAGCTCCGCGGGATCGCCCACCCGGCCGTCGCCGACGCGAGCGCGCTGGTGGGCGTGGACGAGCAGCTCGAACGGTTGTTCGGCAACACCGAGGCGCTGCTGAGCGGCGCGCCGGCGCACAACGTGCTCCTCTACGGGCCGCGCGGCAGTGGCAAGTCGACCGCCGTGCGCAGCCTGCTCCCGCGCTTCGCCGACCGCGGGCTGCGCCTGGTGGAGCTGGCCGGCGACGACCTCCAGCGGTTGCCGGACGTGGTGGAGCGGCTACGGTCCAGGCCGCAGCGCTTCGTGCTGTACGTCGACGACCTCAGCTTCGAACACGGCGACCGCCGCTACCACCCGCTGAAGACGCTGCTCGAGGGGAGCCTGACCGCCCGGCCGGACAACGTGGTGCTCTACGCGACCAGCAACCGGCGCCACTTGCTGCGCGAGCGCCTCTCCGAGCGGCCCGAGCCCGGCGAGGACGACGATGTGCACGCCTGGGACACCCACAACGAGCGCCTGGCTCTGGCCGATCGCTTCGGCCTCACGCTCACGTTCCCGAGCGCCACGCAGCGCCGCTACCTGGAGATCGTCACCGCGCTGGCGGCGCGCGAAGGGGTCTCCGCACCCGATCTGCGCGAGCGTGCCGTACGCTTCGCGGACTGGGGGAACGGCTACTCCGGCCGCACGGCCCGCCAGTTCATCGACGCCATCGTGCAAGAACGCGCTTCCGGTCGCGCCTGAGTTCGTCGGGGCGCGGTATGCCCGAGGTGGCCCGCGCTCGGGTGGACGTTCCGAGGGCGGCGCCTTCCGGTCCCGGTCGATCGCTAGGGGGGCGGTCCGTCCCCGGCCATGCGCGCGAGCCCGGCCGCGAGGGCGTACGCTTGCCCGCGGTCGAGCGGTCCGTCGGGCGCGAAGCCCTGGGGGACCAGGCCGGCACGTTGCAGCGCCGTCCAGGTGGGCTCGGCCGGGCAGCCGCCGAGTTGACAGGCGGCATCGTAGCTGGCGCTGAGCGCGATGGCCGGACGGAGCGGCACGGGTCGCACGCCGTAGCGGCCGACCAGCGCGGGCCCGACCGCGGCGTTCCCGAAGAAGCGCTGTGCCACGTTGCTCAGCAGGTAGAGGAAGCTCTGCTCGGTGACCGGCTTGTCGAGGTGGGGGTCGTTGCCGTATCCCCCCACCGCCAGTCCGCGGCCCAGGAGCAGCCGGAAGTCGTGGAAGTAGGGGCTCGACACCGGGCCCACCGGCGCTCTCGCCTCGACCGACGGAAGGTAGGCGCCTCGGGCGGCGAGCGTGCTCCGCACCGCCTGGACTTGCGCCGGACTCGACGCCAGCGCCGCGGGATCGAGGCCCTGCGAGGCGGCTCGTGCCGCGGCCACCCCCACCGCCTCGCCCAGCGCCATCCCGAACGGCACCACGCGGGCGCTGGCGAACGCGATGGGATCGAAGCCCGCCGTCTTGCCCACCACCCAGAGCGGGGCCGGGTGCGGAGCGACCGCCATGCACAGCCGGGCCCCGTACACCACCGGCGTGCCGAAGACGAAGCCGGTGTCGTGAAGCGTCAGGCTCTGGACGTCGAGCGGGTAGCCGCCCGCCGCGACCGCCTCATCGGTGACGCGGTTGTCCAGCACGTCGTTGGCATGGAGGACGCACTGGGCCTCCAGGTGTCGGGACTCCCGGACGTACAGCTGGGGCGCCACGCCGCTCACCTGGGCGTGCTCGAAGCCGGGGATGCCGGCCGCGAGGTAGCGGACGACGGACGGGACCTCGGCGGCCGCCCGCTGTCGCGCCGCGGCCAGGCTGGCGGGGTCGAGGGGATCGGCGCCGTAGACCAGTAGCGCGTTCACCAGCACGGTGCCATCGCTCTCCAGGCCGAGGTTCAGGCCGCGCAGGCGCAGGCCGTCCTGCTGAGGCCGGTAGGCAGCGGGGTAGCCGCCGAACGGGCCCCACACGACGTTGTCACGCACATGGGCGTAGCCCCCGCCGCGGGCCTGCACCGCGCGGGTCAACGCCTGCCAGTCGACGCCGTGCACGCCGAACACCAGCGTGTCGGCCATGCGCTGGCGCACGCCCAGCGACGCCCACCCCACCGTGAACGGCGCGCCGGCGGCGGCGGCGAACTGCCCCTCGCTCTCGCCATCGATGATCTGCTTGGCGAGGACGGTGCGGTCGCCGGCACGCGCACCCAGGACGCGCCCGTTGGCGTCCAACAGGGGTACGGGGGTAGGTGCGCCCCGGACGACCTCCACCCCGGCCTGGCTCAGCATCGCGGCGAACGCCCGCTGCGCCGCGCCTACGTCGAACGCCGGGCGCGACCCCACCCGGCGCCACCAGCGCAGGAACAGCCCCCGCTGGTAGAGCTGCGGGTGGGTCCGCAGGTCGAGGACGTTCAGCTCGCCCAGCACGAACAGCCCGCCCAGACGGCGATCGGAGGTGAGGAGCACGGTGCGGGCTCCCTGCTGGGCGGCCGCCACCGCCGCCATGATCGCCTCCGGTTGCGAGCCGATGACCAGCACGTCGGCCAGCTCGGCTCCCGCACCCCCGCTCGCCGCGTCGGGCGCGGGCCCCGCTACCGAGGAGGCTGGGACGGTGGCAGACGCAGGCCCAGGGGGCTGCACGGCCCCTTGCGCGCGCGTCACCGTTCCGAGCCCGCCCGTGGCCAGCAGGAGCGTCGCGAGCAGCGATCGCGCCAGCGCGCGCAGCGCGCGGGCCGGAAGGGTCGCGGGGGAGAGGTCCGTCCTCACGCGTCCGGTCCGGTGGCGTCGGTGCCGAGCAGCTCATCGCGTACCGAGGCGACGACGGCACGTGCCGCGTCGGGCCGGCCCATCCGGCGGGCGGCGCCCTGCATGGCCCGGCGCCGGTCGGGTTCGGCGAAGAAGCCCCGCAGCTTGTGCGAGAAGGTCGTGATGGGCGAGATCCGTATGGCCGCTCCCTGCTCGAGAAGCACGTTGGCATTGGCCTCCTCCTGGAGCGGGTAGGGCTGCACCACGGCCAGCGGCAGTCCCGCCGCCAGCGCCTCGCTGCTGGTGAGGCCTCCGGGCTTGCCCACCAGGTGGTCGGCGGACGCCATCAGGAGCGGGATGTCCTCGCGGCGCCCATGGATCTCGAAGCTGATCGGCCCCTCGTAGGCCTCCACGGCTGCGTGAGCCACGGCCTCGAGGGTGGGGCTCCGCCCGCAGATCAGGTGCGTGGTGAGGGGCCAGCGCAGCTCCTTGAGCTCCTCCAGCAGCGCTGTCAGCGTCCGAGCGTCGAGGCCCGAGGCCATGAACAGCAGCACGTCGCGGTCGGGCGGCATCCCGAGCGCGGCGCGCGCCTCGTCCTGCGGGGGCAGCGTCGCGAAGCGCGGGTCGACGGGGATGCCCGTGACGCGGATGCGGGCGTCCTCCACGCCGGCGGCGTGCAGGTGTACGGCGACCTCCTCGGTCGCCACGAAGTAGCGGAGCAACCCGGGCTGCAGCCACAGGCTGTGGGCGAAGAAGTCCGTGATCACCTCGACCTGCGGCGGCGGGGCGCGCTTGCGGCGCAGCCTGCCGCTCAGGATCTCCGGTCCGAGGAAGTGGGTGTGGACGACCACGTCGGGCCGCGCCTGGGCGATGCGATTGGGGAGCTCGTAGCTGAGCATGCGGGTCAAGCGCGCACGCAGACGCTGCTGGCGTGACTTCTCCTCGCTCGGCGTCTTGTCCATGCGCCGCCCGAGCCACTCCACCAGGTCGGGTGCCGTCCGCACGAGGTCGAAGTAGGCCTGGCGATAGAGGCGGCGGAACGGCGCCGCGGTGTACTCGAGCAGATCGACGTGGTCCGCGGCGATGCCGGCCTCCTCGAAGGCCACCCTCAGCGCCCGCCCCGCCGCGACGTGACCGCCGCCGATGGAGGCCGACACGATGAGGATGCGGGGGTCCCCGGCCGACACCCCAGCAGCATAGCAGGGCGTCCGGCGCCAGGCTGGAGCCGACGCCGTCCCTCAGCGGGTTCTCAGGCGCGCAGTGATAGCATGCGCCGAGGAGGTACGCATGCGATTCGCCTTGCCGGCCCTGGCCGTGCTCGTCCTACTCGCGGGCTGCGCGCCGCAGGCCGGGCCCAAGCTGCACGACGTGTACGTCTACGGGACGCTGAATGCCCGGCTGAGCTACCTGTACGGGTCTCCGCGGACGTTCCAGCTGGACGGAAAGCAGGTGACGTTGACCCAGGGGAGCGCGTCGGCGTCGTTCGCCGTCGACGGGGCCCTGCTGGTCGACGGTCAGCCGTTCGTGCGCACCTCGATCTCCCCGCTCGATCCTCCTCCGGTAACCGTCTCCCACCTCCCGCTCACCACCGACCTGCAGATGACGGTCAACAGCGATGTGGAGCAGGTCGTCTACTTCGATGGCAGCGACTACTTCAAGCTGGTCGACAGCGCCAAGGCCGGCACCACTCAGCGCGTGGTCCCGACGCCGCGCCTCAACCGGCTCCGCGGCCTGGGCCAGCTCACCGACCCCGAGGCCGACGCGCTGGCCAACGGCCTCGAGAAGGCGGGGCACCCCTACGTGGTGGCGGTGCTCCCCACCTCGACGCTGCCGAAGCACAGCGTGAGCAACACCAGCGAGTACCTCCACACCGGCGTGTACGTCCAGGAGGGCCTCAAGACGGCCGCGGCGGCGCCCGGCAGCAGTGCCCAGCAGGTGTCGTGGGAGGTCCTGGCGCAGGGACAGCACGCGGTGGGCTTCGACAAGCCGCAGTACGTCCTGGTGAGCGGCCAGGACCAGCTCACCAACCTCTGGTACAAGGCCTACGGATCGCAGCTCAACGTTCCGCCGGTGCCGACCATCGACTTCTCGCGAGAGACCGTGCTCGCCGTGTTCGATGGGCAGAAGCCCACGGGCGGCTACAGCCTCCAGGTGCGCAGCGTGACCGTCGAGAACGGCGAGCTCTACGTCGATCTGGTCAAGCAGCAACCCAAGCAGGGGGAGCTCACCACACAGGCGGTGACCAGCCCCTGGATCCTCATCCACGTGCTCCGGGGCGGCTTCGACGTGGCCTGGTTCCGCAATCCGGACGACGGCAGCCTGATGGCGGTGGCGCGGGCGACCCAGTAGCGAGCGGCCGGGGAAGCCCCTGGCCTCAGGTCAGGACGTCGGGGTCGAACAGGCGCCGGTACTCCTCGCTGGCGTAGCGGTCGGTCATGCCAGCGATGTAGTCGGTCACCGCGCGCTCCAGACCGAGCTCCTCGGCCTGCGCCTGGACGTCGAACGGGAGCATGCTGGGCGTCTCGACGTAGGCGGAGTACATCCTCTCGAGCAGGGTGTCGGCCTTGTGCGTCATGCGGATCTGCCGGAAGTGGAAGTAGAAGCGGTCGAACAGGAACTGCTTGAGCTCCGCGAGCTTCTCGCGCATCTCGGCGGAGCTCGACACCAGCTTGCCGGGAGCGTTGCGCACGTCGGCCGCGGTCTCCACGCCGGCCTCGACCAGGCGGGCGTGGGTGTGCTCCGCCGCGTCCGTGATGACGTCCCCGAGCAGCTCGCGGATGAGGTAGTAGCGCTGCGTGTTGGCGAAGTCGCGGGCGTCGATGCCGAGGCGCTCCATCAGCTCGCGCACGATGCGCACCTCACCGATCACCAGCGGCGAGAGGTGCCCCGAGCGCAGCCCATCGTCGAGGTCGTGGGCGTTGTAGGCCAGTTCGTCCGCCACGTTGACGACCTGCGCCTCGAGCGACGGTTGCCGGTCCGGCTCCCAGCTCGGGTCGGGGAGGTCGTACTCGGTCTCGTGCTTCATGATGCCTTCGAGGGTCTCCCAGCTCAGGTTGAGCCCCGGGAAGTCGGGGTAGCGCCGCTCGAGCTCGGTCACGATGCGGAGGCTCTGCTTGTTGTGGTCGAACCCGCCGATGCCCTGGGCCAGCCGGTCGAGCGCGCGTTCGCCGGCGTGCCCGAAGGGAGGATGCCCCAGGTCGTGGGCCAGGCCGATGGTCTCGGTGAGGTCCTCGTTGAGACCGAGCGCGCGGGCGATGCTCTTGCCGACCTGCACCACTTCGAGCGTGTGGGTGAGGCGGGTGCGGTAGTAGTCGCCCTGGGTGTTGACGAACACCTGGGTCTTGTACTCCAGGCGGCGGAACGCGCTGGTGTGGATGACGCGGTCGCGGTCCTTCTGGAACGCGGTGCGATAGCGGCTCTCCGCCTCCGGGTGGAGGCGACCGCGCGACGCCGACGCCAGGCTGGCGTAGGGTGCGAGGGTGCGGCGTTCCCGGTCCTCGAGCTGGGTGCGCTCGTACAACATGTTGCGCGTATCGTAGCATTCGCGTGGTAGTCGACCTTCCGCGCCCACGGCGTGCGAGCGAGCCGGGGCGGGCCGGAACCCGGAGGTTGGGCATGGCAGAGGACCCTCTCGACGTCGCGATCCGTACGGCCTTCGAGGCCGGGCGGCTGACGCTCGCGAGCTTCCAGGCAGGCATCCAGGCCGAGTACAAGGCCGACGACACGCCCGTCACGGCGGCCGACCGGGCGGCGGAGGAGCTCGTGCGGGACAGGCTTCACGTGGCCTTCCCGGACGACGGCATCCGTGGTGAGGAGTACGAGGAGGAACGTTCGAAGAGCGGCCGGAGTTGGTGGGTGGATCCGATCGACGGCACCAAGAGCTTCCTCCGCGGCGTCCCGCTCTACGCCGTGCTGATCGCCCTCGAGGTCGAGGGCACGGTGGAGGTCGGCGCCGCGTACTTCCCGGCGCTCGACGAGATGGTCTACGCCGCGCGCGGTCGCGGCGCCTTCCTCAACGGCCGCCGCATCCACGTCGCTCGGACCTCGCGCCTCGAGCGTGCCTTCGTCTCCTGCACCGACCCCGGCAGCTTCGCCAAGTACGGTCGCGAGGAGGCCTGGCGGAGGTTGCAGGCGGCGAGCTACGCACGCGTCGGCTGGGGCGACGCCTACGGCCACGCGCTGGTCGCCAGCGGCCGGCTCGAGCTCATGCTGGACCCGAAGATGTACCCGTGGGATTGCGGTCCGTTCGGCGTCATCCTGGCCGAGGCGGGCGGCTACTTCGGTGACTGGTCGGGCCGAGCGACCATCCACGGCGGCGAGGCCATCAGCACCACCGCGACCCTGCTGCCGGAGGTGCTGGCGCTCATCCGGGGCGAGCCGTCCGGATGACGACCGGAAGCGCGCTCCGCGACCGCGGCATCGTGGCCTGCGGACCACAGAGCGCGCGTGACGCGCCGGTACACTGAGGCGATGAGCAGCGCACGTCGAGGTACACCTACCGTCTGGGTCGGCTCGGTCCCGGTCGGCGGCGACCACCCGGTCGTCGTGCAGTCCATGACCAACACCGACACGGCCGACGCCGCGGCGACCGCCGAGCAGGTGGCCGCCCTCGCACACGCCGGCAGCGAGATCGTGCGGGTCACGGTGAACAACGATGCCGCCGCCGAGGCGCTGCCCGAGATCCGCGCACGCCTCGAGGACGCGGGGGTGCAGGTGCCGCTGGTCGGCGACTTCCACTACAACGGCCACAAGCTGCTGACCGCCCACCCGGAGGCCGCGCGCCTGCTCGACAAGTACCGCATCAACCCTGGCAACGTGGGGGTGGGCAAGCGCCGCGACGACAACTTCCTGGCCATCATCGACGTCGCCAGGGAGCACGGCAAGCCCGTTCGCATCGGTGTCAACTGGGGCTCGCTCGATCAGGACCTGCTCACCCGGCTGATGGACGAGAACGCGCGTCGGGAAGCTCCGCTCGATGCCAGCGAGGTTCTGGTCGAGGCGATGCTGCAATCGGCCCTGCTGTCGGCGGAGCTCGCCGAGGAGCACGGCCTGCCCCACGACGCCATCATCCTCAGCGCCAAGGTCTCCGGGGTGCGCGCGCTGTGGGACGTCTACCGCAAGCTGGCCGCCCGCTGCGACTACCCGCTGCACCTGGGGCTCACCGAGGCCGGCATGGGCGTCAAGGGCGCCGTCTCGAGCAGTGCCGCCCTGAGCGCGCTCCTGGCCGAGGGCATCGGAGACACCATCCGCGTCTCGCTCACGCCCGATCCGGGCGCTCCGCGGGAGCGCGAGGTGGAGATCGCGCAGGAGATCCTCCAGGCGCTCGACCTCAGGAGCTTCGCTCCCACCGTGACGGCGTGCCCCGGGTGCGGTCGCACCACCAGCACGCTCTTCCAGGAGATGGCCCGCGACATCCAGGCCTACCTGCGCGCGCAGATGCCTGCCTGGCGCGAGCGCTACCCGGGCGTCGAGGCGCTCAAGGTCGCCGTGATGGGGTGCGTGGTGAACGGCCCCGGCGAGTCCAAGCACGCCGACATCGGGATCAGCCTTCCCGGCACCGGCGAGTCGCCGCGCGCGCCCGTTTACCGCGACGGGGAACTGGTCGGCACGCTGCAGGGCGACACCATCGTAGAGGACTTCAACCGCATGCTCGACGACTACGTCGAGCGCCGTTTCGGCCGCGCCTGAAGGCGCCGGCCGGCCTGACGGGATTTGGGTCCCGCTCCTATTGATGGCTCGCGACCCGCGCTAGCTTTGGCGCATGGTCGATCCGGGAGTCCGATTCGGGTGGGGACGCGCCACGCGCGTACACGGTTCGTCGCCGGCGCCGAGGTCGCGTGCCGGCGGCCAGCTCGCGCGTGCGCTGGCCCGGTGCCGGGAGATCACCCGGCAGCACTCCAGCACCTTCTACCTTGCGTCGAGGCTGTTCGCGCCGGCGGCGCGGGAGGCGGCGACGGTGGTGTACGCCGTGTGCCGCACCGGTGACGACGCGGTGGACGCCGCGCCCTCCCACGCCGAGGCGAGCGCGCGGCTGGAGGCCTGGTGGGCGGGCGTGATGCGCGCCTACTCGGGGACCCCCGACCCGGAGGCTGCTGTCGAGGTCGGCCTGCACTGGGTGCTCTCCCGCTACGCCCTGCCGCTGCAGGCCTTCGAGGAGCTGAAGCGGGGCCTCGAGCACGACCTCGCCTGGGAGAAGGGCGTCGCTGCTGGCCAGGTGGGCACGCTCCCCGACGAGGACGCGCTGATGGCGTACTGCTACCGGGTCGCTGGCGTGGTGGGGCTGCTGGTGGCGCCGATCGCCGGCTACCGTGGAGGCGAGGCCACCCTGGCGTGCGCCGTGGCGCTGGGCCAGGCGATGCAGCTCACCAACATCCTGCGCGACGTCGGTGAGGACCTGCGGCGGGGACGTTGCTACCTGCCGATGACCCTGCTCGAGCGGCACGGCGTCAGCCTCGACGCCCTGCGGCGGGGTGAGATCAGTGACGGCTACCGGCGCTTGTTGGAGGAGCTGGCAGGCCGTGCCGACGCCCTGTATGCCGACGCCTGGGTCGGCATCCCCCGTCTCCGCGGCCTGTCGGCCGGCGCGGTCGCGCTGGCCGCGCTGAACTACCAGGGCATCCTGGCCAAGCTGCGTGCCAACGGCTACGACAACCTCACGCGCCGGGCCTACCTGCGCCGCACGGAGCGTCTCGCCACCCTGCCGCGGGCGCTGGTCGCGCTGCTGCAGCCGTCGTGAGGGAGCCCGGCGCCGTGCCGCCGGAGCCCGCGGTGGAGCGGTGAGCGACGTCGATGTGGTGGTCGTCGGTGCCGGGCACAACGCCCTGGTGGCAGCCGCCTACCTGGCGCAGGCCGGCCGCAAGGTCGCCGTGTTCGAACGCGCAGACCGCGTGGGGGGCGCCGTCTCCACGGTGGAGTGGGTTCCCGGCTACCGCTTCGACCTGGGGGGCAGCGCGCACATCCTGATCCGCTCCACGCCGGTCGTGGAGGAGCTCGGCCTGGAGCGGCACGGGCTGGAGTACCTCGAGCTCGACCCGCTGTTCTTCGCGCCCTACGAGGACGGCGATCACGTGATGCTGTATCGCAGCGTGTCGCGGACCGTGGACGCTTTGGAGGCGCGCTTCCCCGGCGAGGGGGAAGCGTACGCGCGGTTCGTGCGCGACTGGCGGCCCTTCGCGTCCAGCGTGCGCGACGCCTTCCTGTCGGCACCGGGCCCGTTGCAGCTCGCCCGCACCATGGGGCTCAGGAGCGGCCTGGCGCGCGATTTCCGGCGCCTCCTCCCGATCCTGATGCGCCCCTACGGCAGCGTGGTGGACGCCTACTTCCGCGAGGAGAAGGTGAAGGCGCCGCTGGTGTGGATGGCGGCGCAGTCCGGGCCGCCGCCCAGCGAGGCGCTCACCGCGCCCTTCCTGCTGTGGCATCCGCTCTACCACGAGGACGGCGTGGCGCGTCCGCGCGGGGGCTCCGGGATGCTCACCGCCGCGCTGGCGAGCGCGATCGAGAGCCACGGGGGCACGGTCACGACCTCGGCGCCGGTCGAGTCGATCCTGGTGGAGGGAGGCCGCGCGGTCGGTGTGCGGGTCGACGGCGAGACGGTCACCGCCGACGCGGTGCTGTCCGGAGCGCACGCGCTCGAGACCTTCGGTCGTCTCCTGCCCGAGGAGCACCGGCCGCCGGCGGCGCACCACATGCGTCCCGGCAACGGCTTCGGCGCGGTGGTGCGGCTCGCGCTGTCCGAGCCGGTGCGCTACGCGGCCCGGCCGGAGCCGGACGCCCGCGTGGCGTTGCAGCTCCTGTGCCGCGACCGCCGCCAGATCGAAGCTGCCTACGGCGACTACCTCCGGGGTGACCCGAGCCGCGACCCACCCATCGTGGCGATGACCTTCAGCGCCGTCGATCCCGGCCTGGCGCCTGCCGGTGGCGAGGTGCTGTGGCTGTGGGCGCAGTACTTCCCCTTCGATCTCGGTGGCGGGCGCAGCTGGGACGAGATCGGCCCCAGCGTGGCGGACACCATCCTGGACGCCTTCGAGCGCTACGCGCCCGGCACCCGCGAGAAGGTGGTAGGCAGCCTCTTCCAGCACCCTCTGTGGCTCCAGCGCGAGCTCGGCCTCTTCCGCGGCAACGTCATGCACCTGGAGATGAGCCTGGATCAGATGTTCGGCTTGCGCCCCTTCCTGGGTGCGTCCGGCTACCGCGCGCCGCTGCGAGGCCTGTACCTGACCGGCGCGAGCACGCATCCGGGCGGCGGCATCATGGGCGCCTCGGGTCGCAACGCCGCGCGGGTGCTGCTGGGCGACCTCGAACGCCGCCGCTGGTGGCGGGGGCTCGCCGGGGCGAGGAGGCGGGCGTGACCTACCTGCAGGTCCACCTGCTGTTCGTGGTGCCGCCCCTGCTGGCGTTGCTGGCCGCGCACCGCCTCGTGCCTGCGGCGGCGCCTCGCCGGTTGGGGGTGGCGCTGGCGGCCATGGTGGGCATCGCGCTCGTCTACACGACCCCGTGGGACAACTACCTGGTCGCCAGGGGGGTGTGGAGCTACCCGCCGGGGCGCGTCAGCTTCACCCTCGGCTACGTCCCCTTCGAGGAGTACCTGTTCTTCGTGCTGCAGACCCTGCTCACCGGCCTGTGGCTGGCGCTCCTGTGGCCGCGACTGGCGCCGCGGGAGCGGCCGAGCGCGGCGAGCGGACCCGTCCGCGCCGTGGGCGCGGCGCTGTTCGGAGCACTCGCGGTCGCCGGCGTCGCGTTCCTGACGCGCCCCGAGGGGCTCTACCTGGGGCTGGTGCTGGTGTGGGCGGCGCCGGTGCTGGCGCTGCAGTGGGGGTTCGGCGGCGACCTGTTGCTGTCGCGCTGGCGCCTGTTGCTCGCCACCATCGTGCCGTCCACCGTCTACCTGTCGCTGGCCGACCGGTTCGCGCTCGCGCGCGGCATCTGGAGCATCGCGCCGGACGCGAGCACGGGCGTGTTCGTGGGCGGGTTGCCGCTCGAGGAGGGCGTGTTCTTCCTGGCGACGAACCTGATGATCACGCTGGGACTCGCGCTGGTGCTCGACGCCCGCTCGCCGGCGCGGATCGCTGGGCTGCGCCGGGGCCTGCGCCCGGCCGCGTGGCGCGCCGGCTGGTGGAGGGCCGCGCTGGTCGCCTGGGCCGTCCTGATGGTGCCGGTGCCGCTGCTCGGCGACCGCGCCTTCGTGCCCCTCGCCTACCTGAGCACGTCGCTCCTGACGCTCGGCGCCCTGGGGCTGGCGCTCGAGCGCGCGGGCCGGCGCGCCCTGCCGGCGGCGCTGGTCGCCGTGACCTTCGGCTGGGGGGTCGAGCTGCTCGGCAGCCGCACCGGGGTCCCGTTCGGCGCCTACCGTTACCTGGCGGCGGGCCCGGAGCTGCTCGGCGTGCCGCTGCTGGTGCCGATGGGCTGGTTCG
>JARRMM010000043.1:0-54003 GCA_037386005.1 Deinococcales bacterium
TACGCCCTGTCGGGACACAAGATGCTCGGGCCCACCGGTGTGGGTGCGCTGTGGGCTCGCCCCTCGGTCCTCGAGACCATGCCCCCCTTCCTGGGCGGCGGCGAGATGATCCGTCGGGTCACCGTCGAGGACAGCAGCTACGCGGACATCCCCGCCCGCTTCGAGGCGGGCACGCCTCCCGTCGCGGAAGCGGTCGGGATGGCCGCGGCCATCGACTACCTCGAGGCCGTAGGCATGGAGGCGGTCGCGGAGCACGATGCGGCGCTCGCTCGCTACGCCCTGGAGCGTCTGGAGGGGGTGGAGGGGGTGACGCTGTACGGTCCCAGGGGTGATGATCGCGGTGGCATCGTCACCTTCAACATCGACGGCGTCCATCCCCACGACGTAGCCACGGCGCTGGACGCCGAGGGCATCGCGATCCGCTCCGGACACCACTGCGCCCAGCCCCTCGGGCGCGCGCTCCACGCCAACGCCACGGCCAGGGCGAGCTTCTACCTGTACACCACCCACGACGAGGTGGACCGCTTCGTCGAGGCGGTGGTGCGGACCCGCGACTTCTTCGCGGCGTTCGCCTGAGCCGGCCATGAGCTTCCTCGAGAACCTCTACAAGGACGTCATCCTCGAGCACTACAAGCGCCCGCACAACCGGGGCGCCCTGAGCGATGCGAGCCACACCCAGGAGGGCGTGAACCCCTCGTGCGGCGATGAGCTCACGCTCTACCTACGGGTCGAGGATGGGACCATCCGGGACGTCGGCTTCGAAGGGGAGGGGTGCGCCATCAGCCAGGCCTCCGCCTCGCTGATGACCGATGCCATCAAGGGCGCGAGCGTCGAGCGCGCCCTGGCGCTGTCGCGTTCGTTCAAGGGCATGATCCACGGCGAGCCCCCTGCGCCCGAGCTTGGCGAGCTGACCTCGTTGCAGGGGATCGCCAAGCTGCACGCACGCGTCAAGTGCGCGACGCTGGCGTGGACGACGCTCGACGCCGCGCTCCAGCGACCGCCGCGGCCGCCCGCCGCCATCGACTGACGCTGGCGCCGGTGGCGCCCTGGAGGCTTCAGTGCGGCCCGGTGGGGGCGGGATCTGCGTGCTCCCGCTCGTCGGCCTCGCCCGCCGGCTGGCGCTCGTCCTCCCCCTGCCGCCCGGTCCACGCGCCCGGGCGCGGCTGGCTCTCGAGCGAGCGCGCGTAGGCCTCGAGCATGCCGCGGAACTGCTCGCGGAACAGCGAGTACTCCCGCTCGACTCGCGACAGCTCGGCGTTGGCCGCGCGCAGGCGGGCCTCGGCCTCGTGCAACCGTTCCTCCTTGAGGCGCTCGGCCTCCTGGAGGATCAGGTGCGCCTCCTTCTTGGCGTTCTCCTTGATCTCGTTGCCGATGCGTTCGGCCGCGATGATCGCCCGCTGCAGCTCGGCCTCCGCCGCCTGGAGCTCGGCGATCTGCTCATCGCGGCGATCGAGCTCCTCCCTCAGGTTCTGGAGGTCCCTGAGCAGCTCCTCGCGTTCCAGGGCGACCCGTTCCAGGAACTCGCGCACCTGCCGGCGGCGATAGCCGCTGGCGGTGCGTTGGAATTCCATGTGCTGGATGTCGAGCGGGCTGAGTCTCATGCTCCTACCGTCCCTTGGGGGGTGCGTCATCGGAACAGTGCCGACCCCACGCGCACCCAGGTGGCTCCTTCTTCGACCGCGACCTCGAAGTCTCCGCTCATCCCCATCGACAGCCCCGGTAGTGCAAGGGTATCACCCAGTCGACGCAGCTCCCGGAAATGGGGGCGGGCGTCCTCGGGATCGTCGCTGTACGGGGCCATGGTCATGAGCCCTTCGAGCGTCACGTGAGGGAGTGACGTCACGTGACGTGCCAGCTCGGCTGCGTCGGTGGGCGCGGCACCGTACTTGCTGGCCTCGGCCGCCACGTTGACCTGGAGCAGCGTCCTGAAGGTCATACCGCGCTTCGCGCCCTCCGCCTCGAGCGCGTCGGCCAGCCGTTCGGAGTCGAGCGAGTGGATCAGCTCCACGCCGGCGACCAGCTTGACCTTGTTGCGCTGGAGATGGCCGACGAGGTGCCACTCGATCTCCGGCCCCAGCTCCGCCGCCTTCTGCTGCCACTCCTGCACCCGGTTCTCTCCGAGGACCCGGTGGCCGTGGGCCAGGATCCGGCGGCGGATCTCGGCGACGTCGTGCCCCTTCGTGATGGCGACGAGGGTGACGCCGGATGGATCGCGCCCCACGCGTGCACAGGCAGCTTCGATGCGGTGCAGGACCTCGGGCAGCATCGGATCAGAGGCGGGGGAGGATGGCGGTCACCAGGCTGCGGAAGCGCGCGCCGCTGGCGGCGGCCACCTCCAGCACCTCGTCGCCGGTGGCGTGCGCGGCGCGATCGGGGAGCGCCATGTCGGTGACGGTCGAGAGCCCCAGCACGCGCATGCCGAGGTGGCGGGCCTCGATGACCTCGTGCACCGTCGACATGCCGATGGCGTCGGCTCCCCACTGTCGGAACGCCCGCAGCTCCGCGCGGGTGGCGTAGCTGGGTCCGGCTACGGCGAGGTAGACGCCCTCCCGGAGCAGTACACCCTGCTCGTGTGCGGCGACGCGGGCCACGTCCAGGTAGCCCGGGTCGTAGCAGTCGAACATCACCGGGAAGCGGGGCCCTTCCGCGTCGTCGTTCGGACCTGTGAGCGGGTTCTGTCCTGTGGCGTTGAACAGGTCCAGGTGCAGCATCAGCTCGCCCGCCCGGAAGTGGGGGGCCAGGCCGCCGCAGGCGTTGCTCACCAGCAGCGCGCGGGCACCGAGGGCGTGCATGATCCTGACCGGGAAGGCGCACTGGGCGGAGGTGAATCCTTCGTAGAGGTGCACGCGCCCCTGCATGGCGACGACGTGCCGACCGGCGAGGCGGCCGAGGACGAACCGTCCGGCATGGCCCGGTGCGCTGCTCACAGGCATGCCCGGCACGTCGGCGTAGGGGACCATCGCCTCGGCGTCGATCTCGTCGGCCAGCGGACCGAGACCGCTTCCCAGCACCAGCGCCACCTCCGGCGAGGCGGAGCTGTGCTGGCGGATCGCGGCGACGGCCTCGTCGAGGGCGGAGGCGGGTGGGCGAGGGGTAGGTGCGTCCATAGCGCCGATTCTACCGGTCGCGCGGCGCCCCGGAACACGTCCCGGGGCGCGCGCAAGGTGCGCCCCGCACGCTCTAAGTCCTCTCACCCGAACTCAGGTAGACTGCACGCATGCCGAAATTCCGCCACCTGGTGGCCGCCATGCTCGTCGCCGTGGGCGCTCTGGCGTTCGCTCAGCAGCAGCAGCAGCCGGCCTCGCAGGGTCGACTGGCCGACGTGCGTGTCGAGGGCACCACCAACTACGCCGACATCGTCAAGACCATCATCACGGCGCGCAAGGGGACGCCGGTGAGCAGCATCGACCTCGAGGCGGAACGCAACCGCATCTACAGCCTGGGGACCTTCCAGGAAGTCACCGTCAGCATCCAGTCGAGCCCCGCGGGCCCGGTGCTCCTGATCAAGGTCAAGGAGAACCCCCTGATCGGCGCCATCGACTTCCAGGGGAACAGCTCGGTCGACTCGCAGACGCTCACCGCCGCCCTCAAGTCCAACAACCTGGTGGAGACCGGGCGGGTCTACAACACCAGCCGGGCCGAGCAGGCCAAGCAGACGATCCAGCAGGTCTACCGGCAGAACGGCTTCCCGTTCGACGTCGACGTGAACCTGACCGAGGAGGCGGCACCCGACCTGGCCAAGCAGGGCTCCGAGGTGCCGGTCCGGCTGACCTACGCCATCGACGAGAAGGCCAAGATCGAGAAGGTCGCGTTCCAGGGCAACACCGTGTTCTCCGACGCGCAGCTCAAGTCGCCGTTCGACGCGCTCGTCAAGGCCGGAACGTTCAAGCTGTCGGACTACCAGTCGGCGCTCCGGCAGGTGGGTCAGATGTACGCCGACAAGGGGTACCGCGGCAGTGGCGTCGACCCCCAGACCAGCGAGCTCAAGGACGGTACCTTGACCGTCAACATCCAGGAGCTCCATATCGACTCGATCGACACCACGGCATTGGGCGTCGACCCGGCGAGGCTCCAGACGCTGCGGTCCCCGACGGGCGGCGTCCGCGTGGTGTTCAAGCTCGGGGCGCCCGACACGGCGGGCCCGATCAAGGCCATCAAGATCGAGGGGAACACCGTGCTCTCCAACCAGCAGCTCGAGAAGCTGCTGTCGCTCAAGGTGGGGGACACCTTCACCTCGGCGGTGGCCCGTGAGGACTTCGGGGCCATCGTGAAGGCCTACAACGACAAGGGCTACCTCGTCGCCACCCAGCCCGACTTCAGCTACGACAACGGCACCTACATCCAGCGCGTGACCGAGATGAAGATCGGCGGGTACCAGATCCAGTACCAGGGCAAGCCCGACAACACCAAGCGCTTCGTGATCACCCGCTACCTCCCGAAGGTCGGGACCGTCGTCAACGTCCACCAGATCGACAACGGCCTGCGCGACGTCTACCGCACCGGCGCCATCACTCCCGTCGACCGATCGTTCCAGCAGGGGGCCAAGCCCGATGAGCTGACCGTGGTGGTGACCGTCAAGCACGCCAGCACGGGATCGTTCCAGCCGTCGGCGCAGTACGCCACCGACACGGGCTTCTCGGCAGCGCTCAGCTACCAGGAGAAGAACTTCCTGGGGCGGGCGCACCACATCAGCGTCGACCTCAACGGCACCAGCACCGACCTGGGCATCATGTTGGGCGGCAGCCTGCGCTACGACATCCCCTGGCTCTACATCCCGGCCGACAGCTTCGAGACCACCCCGACCTCGTACTCGGTTCGGCTGTTCAGCACCGTCCAGAACAACCAGCCGCTCAGCACCGCCAGCGGCAACACCACGGTGACCTACCCCGGCCTTGCCGCCACCGAGGCCAACCGCGTCAAGATCGGCGAGTACACCGTCCGGAACAGCGGCCTGGGTGTCAGCGTGAGCCGTCAGATCTACCCCAACACCGCGATGAACCTGAGCGGCAGCGCCACCTACGCGCAGTACCTGCTCGAGCCCCCGAGCACGAGCTGCACCATCCAGGGCGGCTCCGTGACCAACGGCGGAACGTGCTCGCTGCCGCAGGCGGACGCCGCGCCGTACCTGCCCACCAGCGGGATCTCGACCTTCTTCTCGGCCGGCGTGTCCTACGACAACCGGGACAACCCCGACTTCCCGACGACGGGTGTGCACACCTACGGCAACTTCGGCATCGGGATCGGCAGCGACTACACCTCCCCGTCCACCGGCCAGCGCAAGACCTACGCCTACCAGCAGCTCACGGGCGGCTTCCGGACCTACGCCAAGCTGTCGGCGCTCGACCCCAAGGAGGTCAAGGACCCGAACCACGTGTTCGCGGTGCGCGTCGACGCCGGCACGCAGATCGGCGCCGACTACCCCAGCTCCAAGCAGTTCCAGGTCGGCCGCACCAACGTCACCCGGACCCTGATCCGCGGCTACACCGTCAACGACTTCAACCTGTCGAAGGAGTACGTGACCAGCTCGTTGGAGTACCGCTACAACTTCAACCTGAACACGGTGGCGACCCAGACCGTCATCGGGGTGGCCTTCGTCGACCTGGGCTGGGCCTCGAGCGTGCCCAACTTCCCCGATTACCAGACGCCGGTCTTCGCCGGCGCCGGCATCGGAGTGCAGATCAACCTGGGCTTCGGGAGCGTCGTGCTGCCGGCCATCCGGCTGGACTACGCCTTCAGCCAGCGGCATCCCACGGGCGTGTTCGGCTTCCGGGTCGGACCGGTGTTCTGACGTCGATGGCGCACGATCGCCGGGCTCACTCCCCGGCGATCGTGCGCAGGGTCTCCAGGCCGCTGAGGCGGATCTTGCCGTAGCCGGCGTCGATGGCGCCGAGCCGTACCAGCTCGCCCACCACCTTCGTGACGGTCTCGCGCACCGAGCCGACGGCCGCGGCGAGGTCGTCGTGGGTGATGTGCACGACCCGGGTCCCGTCGTCGTCGATGCTGGCCAGGTCGCTCGTACCGAGCTCCAGCAGCTCCGCCGCGATGCGCGAGCGGAGACGCTTGCCGGCCAGGCGGTTGAGGCTGCGGTAGAGGCCTTCGACCACGTGCACCAGGTGGGCGAGGAGCTGCTGTCGTTCCTCCCTCCCAAGCGTGGCCGGGTCCAGGACCGCGACTTCGGTGGCGGTCACCGCCTCGGCGAAGTACCGCCGGCCCTCGCCGGTCAGCGCCTCCTCACCGAAGAAGCCGCCAGGCTTGACGTAGCGGAGGGTCAGGCCGTTGCCTTCGTCATCCACCATGTGGACCCGCACCAGGCCGCTCCGGACCCGGTACAGGTACTCTGCGCTGCCCGGGAACAGGACGACCTCGCCGGCCTGGTACCCGCGGACGTCCACCACATCGGTGCCGCTGAACGAAGCGCTCATCGCGTCCGACTCCCTTCGCGTGGTCCTCCGGCGCAGCCCTGAGCTTTGTGAGACCCAAGCACAAATCGAGGATACCGCCGCATCGGCAGGGGTGAAAACGCATAGGTTACGTACCGGCCGCTTCGGGGGCGGGCGCTACAATGAGGGTCCACGTCGAGCACGCACGCGGGGGAGGACGGCATGCGCATCGAGGTACCACGGGAGGCCGAACGGCTCGGGGCCACGCTCTTCTACGGCGTCCAGCAGGTGTACGAGCTCGACGCCGGGCTGGTCCGTGGCGAGGCCGACGCCGTCGACCAGATCATCCGGCCCGTCGCGTACGAGGCGATCGAAGCGATGTGCAGCGCGATGGCCGTGGTCGTGCCGGTGCGCGGCGAGCGCATCAAGCTGCTCGAAGGGGTGCTCGCCGGCATCCCGCACTCCTGCCTCGTGATCGTCGTCTCCAACAGCGATCGAGAGCCGATCGACCGGTTCACCCTGGAGCTCAACGCCGTCCTGAAGTACCGGCGTTTCACCGGGAAGCGGATCGTGGTGGTGCATCAGCGCGACGCCGCGCTCGCGCGGGGGTTGCAGGAAGGCGGCTACGGCGAGCTCCTGGACGACAGCGACCGGATCCGGAGCGGCAAGGCGGAGGGGATGCTGGTCGCCACCCTGCTCGCCGCGCTCGCCGGCAAGCGCTACATCGGGTTCATCGATTCCGACAACTACTTCCCCGGTGCGGTGCACGAGTACGTCCGGGAGTACGCCGCCGGCCTGCTGTCGCGTCGCTCGGACTACGCCATGGTGCGCATCCACTGGCACAGCAAGCCGAAGATCGTGCGCGAGGCGCTCTTCTTCGCCAAGTTCGGTCGAGCCACCGTCGTGACGAACCGTTTCCTGAACGCGTTGATCGCGTACTACACGGGCTTCGAGACGGAGGTCATCCGCACCGGCAACGCGGGCGAGCACGCCATGACGATGGATCTGGCCATGAAGCTCTCCCACGCCTCGGGGTACGCGGTCGAGACGCGGCACTTCCTCGATCTGCTCGAGCGCTTCGGAAGCATCCTGGAGAACCCCAGCCAGGACGTGCTCGATCAGTACGTGGAGGTGTTCCAGATCGAGTCGCGCAATCCCCACATGCACGACGTCAGCAAGGGGGACCGGCACATCGGCAGCATGGTGCTCGCCTCGCTGGCCGTGATCCACGCCTCGCCCATCTGCCCCGGTGAGCTGCGCGAGGAGATCGAGGCGGAGCTGCGGCGTCGGCGCCTCCTGCCCAAGGACCAGCCGCTGGCGGCGCCGAGCCTGTATCCGCCGCTCGAGCGGGTCTCGCTCGAGGCGTTCGCGGAGGCCGTGGCGGACGAGCCGTTCGCAGCCGCTCTGCTGGAGTGATCGTGGTGGACGACCGCCGTTCGGCCGCGGAAGCGCCCGCGCCGCCGCTGGTGCTCTTCACCGATCTCGACGGTACGCTACTGGACGCACAGTACCGGGCCGGCCCCGCTGCCGGCGCCGTGGCCCGACTCCAGCACGCCGGGGTGTGGGTGGTGTTCTGCTCGTCGAAGACGCGCGCCGAGCAGGAGCCGTTGCGCCGCACATTGGGCGTGAGCGGCCCCTTCATCGTCGAGAACGGCTCCGCCGTGCTGGTGCCTCCGCCTTGCGACGACCTGCCGCAAGCAGAGGGGTGGGGGCGCCACCTGCTGGGCGTGCCTGCCGAGCGCGTCCGCGCGGGCCTGCGCGAGGTCCGCGGGCGGCTCGGGCTGCGTTTCCAGGGCTTCGCGGAGATGCGGGTCGAGGCGGTGGCGGAGGTCACCGGCTTGAGCCTGGAAGAGGCCCGGCGGGCACGGCAGCGCGAGTTCAGCGAGACGCTGGTGGGCCTCGCCCGGAGCGACGCCGCTCGCCTGCAAGAGGGGCTGCGGGCCGAGGGCCTACAGCTCGCCTCCGGTGGGCGGTTCCACACCGTGACGGGGCTGGGCGCCGACAAGGGGCGCGCGTTGACGTGGTTGATGGCGTGGGCGCGCCGCCGGTCGCGCGCGCCGGCGCTGGCGAGCGTCGCGGTGGGCGACTCCGCCAACGACGCACCCATGCTGCGAGCCGCCGACCGCGCGTTCGTGGTGGCGCGCAGCGATGGACGCGAGCCGCAGCTCGAAGGCGTGGAGCGCCTCGGCGCCATAGGACCGGCGGGCTTCGCCGCGCTCGCGCGGCGCTTGCTCGCGGAGCTCGGCTCCGAGGGGACGGTCGACCTCAGACGTTGAACAGGAAGTGCATGACGTCGCCGTCCTGCACCAGGTAGTCCTTTCCCTCGGTGCGGAGCCAGCCGTGGCTGCGGGCGGCGGCGATCGAGCCCGCCTCCACCAGCTTGTCCCAGGCGATCACCTCGGCACGGATGAAGCCCCGTTGGAAGTCGGTGTGGATGACGCCCGCCGCTTCCGGCGCCCGGGCGCCGCGCCGTACGGTCCAGGCGCGCACCTCCTTCTCGCCGGCGGTCAGGAAGGTGATGAGACCGAGCGTGTGGTAGCCGACCTTGACCAGTCGGTCGAGGCCCGGCTCGGCCAGCCCCATGTCCGCCAGGAAGGCGCGCGCCTCCTCGTCACCGAGCTCGGTCAGCTCCTCCTCGATGCGTGCCGAGATGACGACCACGTCGGCTACTTCCTCCGCAGCCACCGCGCGCACCTCCTCCACGTAGGCATTGCCGTCCGGTAGGTCATCCTCGGAGACGTTGCAGACGTAGATGACCGGTTTGGAGGTGAGCAGGTTGACATCGGCGGGGAGGTCATGGCCGGCCGCGCGGGCGGGCACCCCCTCCTCGAGCTTCGCCAGGACCGCCTCGGCCTTCGCCAGCACGGCGGCGTCCTCGGCGCTCCCCTTCGCGCTGCGGCGCAGCTTCTCGATGCGCTTCTCCAGCGTCGCGATGTCGGCCAGCGCCAGCTCGGTACGGATGGTCTCGATGTCGGAGGATGGGGAGACCTCGCCCGCCACGTGCACCACGTTGGGGTCGTCGAAGCAGCGCACCACGTGGGCGATGGCGGCGACCTCGCGGATGTTGGCCAGGAACTGGTTCCCCAGGCCCTCACCGCGGCTCGCGCCCTTGACCAGCCCGGCGATGTCCACGAACTCCACGCTCGTCGGTACGATAGGGGGCACCCGGTCGCCCTTGACGTAGAGCGCCTGGAGCGCGTCCAGCCGGGCGTCCGGCACCGCGACCACACCGACGTTCTTGTCGATCGTGGCGAAGGGGTAGTTGGCGGCCTCCACCCCGGCCTTGGTGATGGCGTTGAACAGCGTGCTCTTGCCGACGTTCGGCAGCCCTACGATTCCGATGCCCAGCATGACCTCTCCCGTGTGCCGGCCGACCCGTCGGCACCGCGTCGCGGGCGGGGGCCGGCCAAAGCCGCAGTATAGCGCGAGTGCGGGGCGAGGTGCGCGCACCTCCCACGCCCTGCTCGACGCTGCCGAGTACCGTACCAGACGGGCGTCCGGCCGCTGCGGGGCGCCGTGGTAGGATCGCCGCCATGACGCTCCAGCCCGGCCCCTCCTCGCGCCGTCCGGCGCGGCCGCCTTCGTCATGAGCGAGGTGCGCTACCACAGCACTCGAGGCGCGGCGGACGCGACCGGCATCGGGTTCGAGGAGGCCTTGTTGCGCGGCCTCGCTCCGGATGGCGGCCTGTACCTGCCGCGTCCGGTGGTGCCGCTGCCGGACGACTGGCGCGAGGCCCGCGGCCCGGCCGACCTGGCCGCCCGTCTGCTGCCCCCCTACCTCGGGGCGCCGCGTCGCGAGGTCGAGCCGCTCCTCGAGGCGGCGCTCGACTTCCCGATGCCCGTCGTCCCGCTTGCCGGTGAGCGGTACGTGCTCGAGCTCTTCCACGGTCCCACGCTCGCCTTCAAGGACGTGGGAGCCCGCACCATGGCCCGGCTCATGGCCGGAGCGGCGGCGCGCAGAGGGGAGCGGGTGACGATCCTGGTGGCGACCTCGGGCGACACCGGCAGCGCGGTCGCCGATGCCTTCAAGGGGCTCGAGGCGGTGCGCGTGGTGCTGCTGTACCCCGAGGGCATGGTGAGCGAGATCCAGGAGCGCCAGCTCGTGGTGGAGCGGCCGGGCGTCCAGGCCTACCGGGTGAGCGGCTCCTTCGACGACTGCCAGCGTCTCGTCAAGGGCGCCTTCGCCGACCCCGCACTCGCCGGCCTGAACCTCTCCAGCGCCAACTCGATCAACGTGGGACGGCTGCTGCCGCAGGCGCTGTACTACCTGTGGGGGGCGCTGCAGGTGGCGCGCCTGCGCGAGCGCGAGGAAGACCTCGTCGTCTGCGTGCCGAGCGGCAACCTCGGCAACCTCACAGCGGGTGTGCTGGCTCACCGCATGGGGTGGAGCGTCGGCCGCTTCCTCGCCGCGCACAACGTCAACGACTACTTCCCGGACTACCTCCGCGCCATGGCGGGGCCGTACGACTTCCGGCCCACGCGGGCAACGCTCTCCAACGCCATGGACGTCGGTGCTCCGTCGAACTTCGAGCGGTTGCACGCCTTGCTGGGCGAGGAGCTGCGACACCTCGTGTGGGGTGTCAGCGTCGACGATGCCACGACCCTCGCCCGCATGCGGCGCAGCGACGCGGAGGACGGCTACCTGGCGTGCCCGCACACCGCGGTGGGGCTCGAAGCGCTGGAGCGCTACCGCGAGGAGAGCTCCGACCGGCGGCCCGTCATGACGCTCGCCACCGCCCACCCGGCGAAGTTCCCCGACGCGGTGCGGCGCGCGACGGGGCGCGAGCCACCGGCCAGCAAGGCACTCGACGGGCTGGCGGCGCGACCGGCCCGCGTGATCCCGTTGGCGGCGGACCCGGATGCCCTACGGCAGGCGCTGCTGACGCTCCACGACGGCTAGCGTCAGGACGGCCCGGCAGGGCTAGCGACGCAGCGCGTAGGGCCCCTGTTCGTCGTCGCCCAGGTGCACCACCTTCAGCTCACGCATCAGCTTGGCGAGGTGGGCGAGCAGGCTCCGTTCGGCCAGGGTACGGACGGCCTCGGGCAGGTCGGGGTAGATGTCGTCGCGCAGGGCTGGGAGCACGAGGGGGCCCATGGCGAGCGACCGCAGCACCTGACGTTCGCGCTCGAGCCGGTGAGCGGCGCTGTCCGCCAGCTTGCGGTCGGCCTCCCGGACGACCTGCCCGTGGCCGGGTCCGAGCACGCTCGGCCGCTGGGCGCGTAGGCGTGCCACCGTGTCGAGGTAGGCGCTCACGTCGCCCTCGGGTACGCCGACCCAGGTCGAGCCGCGGCCGGCGACGACGTCCCCGACCAGGGCCACGCCGTCCTCCTCGAGCAGGTAGCTGAGGTGGCCGGGGCTGTGCCCTGGCGTGTGGAGGGCGCGCACCACGGCATCGCCCACCGTGATCCGGCGTTCGTCGCCGAGCGCCACCACGCCGGTCGCATCGCCCAGCCGCTCGGCCTCGAGCGGATGCACGTACACCGCCAGCGGCCCCTCGGCCTCGAGCAGGGCGGGGAGCCCGTCGACGTGATCCGGGTGCGTGTGGGTGAGGAACACGGCCTTGAGCAGCCGCACGTCGGCGTCGTCGAGCGCTGCCCGGATGCGTCCGGGCGCCTCCGCGTCGGGTGAGCCCGGGTCGACCACCGCGCCCACGCCTGCGGCGGCGATGAGGTAGGTGTTGACGGTGTCGAACGGCGGCAGGGTCCGGCTGGGGAGGGCCAACCGCCAGACGTGCTCGGAGACGCGTTCCGCAGCGCTCACGTCAGCGCCCCGTGGCGGCGGGGCGAGCCCGCAACCGCCGCACGGCGACATCCAGCGCGTCTGCAGGCGGCACCGCCACGTCGGGGACGACGCCGCGCCCTTCCCAGGTGGGGCCGCCGATCGGGGCCAGGACGCCGGTCGCGATCCAGGCCTGCGAGCCGTCCGCAAGGCAGAACGGCAGGACCGCCTCGACGTTCCCGGCGGTGGTCGCCCCCACGAGAGTGGCGCGACCGTGGAGCTGCAGTGCGCCTGCCAGCCCTTCCGCTGCGCTGTTGACGTGGCCGTCGACCAGCACGGCAAGGGGGAGGTGCGTCGCGGCGGGTCCGATGGCGGGGTAGGGAAGGGGCAGCGCCCAGCGGGTCACCACCCGCCAGAGGAAGCCTCGCGTGAAGACGCCGGCGACCTGCATCATCGTGACCAGGCGGCCCCCCGGATTGCCTCGCAGGTCGAGCACGAAAGCGCGGGCGCCCGCCGCCTGGAGCACCGTGACGGCGCTGCGCGCTTCGACGACGGCGTAGTACGCAGCGTCGTCGACCGCCGCCACGGCCTGCGGACGGTACTCGTCGCGCATCTGTCGCCAGTCGACCTTCAACCCGCCGACATCCCAGTAACGCTGCGCCACCAGGTTCCAGGCCACATCGAAGCGTGCACCGTAGTCGGGTGAGGCCGCGAGGGCGGCCGGGGCGCACGCGAGCAGGGCCAGGCTGACCGCCAGCAGGGCGGCCGCCAGGCGGCGCTCAGCTGCCCGCACCGGCGAAGGCCGAGGCGTGTCGCTCCAGGGTTTCGGCGTCGATGCGGACGCTCTGGGCACCGACCTGGGTGGTGTTGAGGGCGCCCGCCACGTTGCCCAGTCGAGCGGCCTCCAGCAGGTCGTAGCCCTTCATGATGGCGTGCGCGAAGGCTGCGGTGTAGTAGTCCCCGGCGCCCGTCGAGTCGATCACGCCGTCGATGTCGTATGCCTCGACCAGCTCCGTCAGTTCCGGGGTGATGACGATGCTACCCATCGCCCCCACCTTGACGATGAGCCGCTCGATGCCGTGGCGGTTGAGGCCGGAGACGGCGTCCGAGATGGAGGACTCGCCGGTGAGGGTGTACAGCTCCTGCTCGTTCATCAGCAGGTAGTCGACGTCGCGCACCACCGTGATCAGGCGGTCGCGGAGCGCGTTGACGGCTCCACTCCCCAGGTCGACGAAGGTCGTCACCTGGGCTTCGCGGGCGAAGCCCAGGGCCTGCACGGCGTACTCTCGCTGACGACCACCCACCAGGCTGTAGGCGCTCATGACCAGGGCGTCCGCCGAGCCGATGTCGTCCTTCTTGAGCTCGGCCGAGTCCAGGTGCCGACTGGCGCCGGCCGCGCTGATCATGGTGCGCTGGGCGTCCGGCGTGATGATGAGCGTCACGCTGCTCGTCTGCAGGTGCTCGTCGACCTGCACCAGGGCGTTCTCGACCCCGGCCTCACGGACATGCTTGAGGGCGAGCTCGGAGAACGGACCGGTGCCGACCCGCGTGGCGATCCGCACCTGGTTGCCGAGCCTGCCGAGCACCGTGGCGATGGTCCCGCCCGCGCCGCCCGGCTCCATGACCGCCCGAAGGGCGTTGACCTCGCCCCCCGGTTCAGGGAATTCCTTCACGAAGTACATTTGGTCGACGGTCGCGTCGCCGACCACCACGAATCGTCCCATCACTCTCCACATCCATCCGTACCGGATGGAGTCGCTTGTTCGCTTAGCGCAGTATACCGAATCGGTTCACTCCGGGTCCTCCCTAGCCTGCAGGTGCTCGATCAGCGCGCGGAAGGCGTCGAGGTCGAGTGCCTCGGCGCGAACGCGGCGGTCCAGGCCGAGCCGGTCGAGGGCACCGTGGACCGCCTCGCGTGCGTAGCCCGCCATGGCGAGGTTCTTGGCGAGCGTCTTGCGGCGGTGCGCGAAGCCCGTCCGGATGAACGCGAACAGGGCCGGGTCCGGCAGGGCGTCCGGCCGGAGGTCGATGCGCACGATGCTCGACGTGACCTTGGGGGGCGGCAGGAAGGCGCCCGGTGGGACATGGCGCACCCTCCGCGCCCGTCCGAAGTGCCGCACGAGCAGCGTCAGCGCGCCGAAGGCGGGGCTCCCCGCCTCGGCCGTCAGCCGATCGGCCACCTCGCGCTGCACGAGGAAGGCCATGCGCGTGAAGCGGCCGGACTCGAGGGCCCGGGTCAGCACGGCGGTGGCCACGTTGTAGGGCAGGTTGGCCACGAGCACCGAGCCCTCGGGCAGCGTCGAGAAGTCGAAGCGGACGGCGTCGCCCTGGATCAGCTCCACGTTGGCGAGGCTGCGGAGCGTCTCGGCGAGCGCCGGCGCCAGCCGGCGGTCGAGCTCGACGCTCACCACGCGGCGGGCGCGCGCCGCGAGCTCCACCGTGAGGCCCTTGTCGGGGGTGAGTCCGTGGCGCTCGAGGAGCGCCGCGATACGGGAGGGCGACGTCAACGGCCGTGTGCGACCGGCCGCGGACGCGTCGCCGCCGCTCACGGGGCGCTCTCCATCACGGGAGCCGTCGGTTCAGGTGATCCGCTCGGCGACGAACGCTTCGAGCTGGGCCGAGGCCTCGTCGAGCGAGAGCTGCTGGACCACGGCGAGCTCGCTCGTGAGCATGCTCTTGGCGCTCTCCAGGACCTCGCGCTCGGTCGCCGCGAGCCCCTTCTCGATGTCGCGCTTCGACAGCACCCCGATGAGACGGGCCAGATCGTAGGCGCTGCCGCCGGCCAGGATGTCCTGCTCGGCGCGGTAGCGCGGCGGCCACTGGGTGGGCAGGGACAGATCGGCCTTGGCGAGCGCTTCGTACACCTGGTCGATCTCGTCTCGTCCGACGGTGTGGCGGAGACCCACCTCCTGGCCCTTGCGTAGCGGCACCAGGACCTCCATGTCGCCCCGTACGAACACGATCTTGAGGTACTGCTGGGTTTCCCCGAGTACTTCCCGTGTCGTCATCTCCTCGACGACGCCCGCTCCCTGCGAGGGGTAGACCACGTTGTCACCGACCTGGAATGTCACAGTGGCTCAACGTTACCATAGCCGTTTCCTCGCGAAGGGTCCGGCCGGCACCCGCGCCCGCCGAGGCCACGGGGCCGGCCCGTGCAGCTACGCACGGGCGTGCTGCCCCTTGCCTGGGAGCGTGGTCACGCGGACGCGCTTGCCCTCGAGGCGCGCCTCGATCTCGTGGATGCGGTCGCGGATCTGTGCCGCGCGCTCGAAGTCGAGCTCCTCGGAAGCTGCCCACATCTCCGTCTCGAGCTGGGCGAGCTCCTGCTTGAGATCGTCGAAGAGCAGCTCCCGCTCCCATGGGTCGAGCTCGGGGGCCTTGGCGGGCTCCTCCTCCTCACCTCGGATCACCTCGTGGATGCGCTTGCGGATCGTCTCCGGCGTGATGCCGTGCTCGCGGTTGAACGCCAGCTGCTTGTCGCGCCGCCGGTTGGTCTCGTCGATGGCGCCCTGCATGGCCTCGCTGATGTCGTCGGCGTAGAGGAACACCTCGCCGTGCACGTTGCGCGCCGCCCGCCCGATCGTCTGGATGAGCGAGCGCTCGCTGCGCAGGAAGCCCGTCTTGTCGGCATCGAGGATCGCCACCAGGCTCACTTCCGGCAGGTCGAGACCCTCGCGCAACAGGTTGATCCCGACGAGCACGTCGAAGTGCCCCAGCCGCAGGTCGCGGATGATCACCTGGCGCTCGACCGCGTCGATGTCGGAGTGCATGTAGCGGACGCGGATGCCCTGCTCGGCCAGGTACTCGGTCAGGTCCTCGGCCATCTTCTTGGTGAGCGTGGTGACCAGGACGCGCTCCTTCTGCTTGGCCCGGTCGCGCACCGCGAACACGAGGTCGTCGATCTGGCCTCGGCTGGGCTTCACGGTCACGAGCGGATCGACCAGGCCGGTGGGGCGGATGACCTGCTCGACCGTCTTGTCGCTCAGCCGGGCCTCCTGATCTGCCGGTGTGGCCGACACGAACACGACCTGCCCCACCCGCTCGAAGAACTCCTCCTCGCGCAGTGGCCGGTTGTCCAACGCGGCGGGCAGGCGGAAGCCGTAGTCCACCAGCGTCTGCTTGCGGGCACGGTCGCCGTTGTACATGCCGCGGATCTGCGGGACCATCACGTGGGACTCGTCCATGAAGGTGATGAAGTCGTCGGGGAAGTAGTTGAGCAGCGTGTTGGGTGGTTGCCCCGGCTGCCGCCCTTCCAGGTAGCGCGAGTAGTTCTCGATACCGCTGCAATACCCGAGCGTGCGCAGCATCTCCAGGTCGTAGAGGGTGCGCTCGCGCAGGCGTTGCGCCTCGACCAGCTTGCCCGACTTCTCGAAGAACGCGAGGCGCTCGTGGAGATCGCCCTCGATCTGGTCGATCGCCGGCTGGAGCTTCTCGAAGGGTGTCACGTAGTGCTTGGCGGGGAAGATCATGGAGCTGCCCAGCTCGCTCGTCTCATCGCCGGTGACCGGGTCGAGCATGGTGAGGCGGTCGATCTCGTCTCCCCACAGCTCGATCCGCAGGGGTTGCTCCTCGTACGCTGCCCACACCTCGATGACGTCGCCCCGTGCACGGAACCGGCCGGGTGCGAGCTCGATGTCGTTGCGCTCGTACTGCTGGGTGACGAGCGTCTCGAGGATGGCGTCGCGGCCGGTGTCGCGGCCGACCTCCAGGATGAGGTGGAGGCGCTGGTACTCCTCCGGTGAGCCGAGGCCGTAGATCGCCGACACGGAGGCGACCACGATGACGTCCTTGCGCGTGAGCAGGCTCCGGGTCGTGGAGTGGCGCAGCCGCTCCAGCTCCATGTTGATGTTGGCGTCCTTCTCGATGAACAGGTCGCGCGCCGGAACGTAGGCCTCGGGCTGGTAGTAGTCGTAGTAGCTGATGAAGAACTCCACCGCCGCCGTCGGGAAGTAGTCGCGGAACTCCGCGGCCAGCTGCGCGGTGAGGATCTTGTTCGGGGCCAGGATCAGGGCGGGGCGCTGGGCCCGCTCGATGATCTTCGCCATGGAGTACGTCTTGCCCGAGCCCGTGACGCCGAGCAACGTCTGGAAGCGCAGGCCGTCCCCCAGCCCCTCCACGATGCCCTCGATCGCGGTGGGTTGGTCGCCCCGCGGTTCGTAGGAAGACTGGACGTCCAGCGGCATGTCCTAATAGTTTAAGGTACCGCCACCAGGGTCGGGGCGCCCGGGCCGACGTGCCGCAGGGCGTGGGGGCGGTGGCGGCGTCGGGAGGGTCAGGCGGCAGGTTCGGCGGTGTCGAAGGAACGGAACTGCCGCTCGAAGAGCTCGCGGTAGATCCCACCCTCACGCAACAGCGCTTCGTGGGGGCCCTGCTGGACGATGCGTCCCCCGTCCAGCACCACGATGGTGTCGGCTCCCAGCACGGTGCTTAGCCGGTGTGCGATGACGAAGGTGGTGCGGCCCTCCATCAGGCGCTGGAGCGCCGCCTGGACGAGCGCCTCGGACTCGCTGTCGAGCGAGCTGGTGGCCTCGTCCAGGATCAGGATCCGGGGGTCCTTGAGCAGCGCGCGCGCGATCGCGACGCGTTGCCGCTGTCCGCCGGAGAGCTTGACGCCGCGTTCGCCGACGAGCGTGTCGTACCCGTCCGGGAAGGCCGTGATGAAGCCGTCGGCGTTGGCGGCCCGGGCCGCGTCCCGGACCGCCGCGTCGTCCGCCCCGGGACGGCCGTAGCGGATGTTGTCGGCGATGCTCCCGGAGAAGAGCTGGGTCTCCTGAGGCACGATCCCGATGTGGCTGCGCAGCTCCCGGGTGGCGAGGCGCCGGAGGTCGATCCCGTCCAGCAGGATGCGCCCATCGGTGGGGTCGAAGAAGCGAGGCACCAGGGAGATCAGCGTGCTCTTGCCGGCACCGCTCGGGCCGACCAGAGCGATCACCCGCCCCGGCGCGGCTTCCAGCTCGATGCCGTCGAGCACGGCAGCGTCGCCGCGGTCACCGTAGCGGAAGCGCACGCCCTCGAAGCGCACGGCGCCACGCGGCTCGTGCAAGGGGACGGGCTCGGCGGGCTCGGAAAGGTCGCTGACGGCGTCGAGCAGCTCGAAGATGCGTCGCGACGCGCCCAGCGCCTCCTGCAGTTGCGAGTAGAGGCCGGTGAAGGTCCCGATGGAGCCCGCCACGAACACCGTGATGAGGAGGAAGGCGATGAGGTCGCCGCCCTGGAGTGACCCTTGGAGCACCAGATGTCCGCCGTACCACAGCACCACGCCGATGCCCAGGAACATCGCCAGGATCACGGTGGGCACGAACAGCGCGCGGACGCGCAAGCGCTTCAGGGCCAGGGCGTACGACGCGTCGATGCCCGCGCCATAGCGGCGTCGCTCCACGTCCTCGGCCGTGAACGACTTGACCACGCGCACCCCCGAGATCGCCTCCTCGGCGCTGGCGTTGGCGTCGCCCACGGCATCCTGGAAGCGCGTACTGATCCTCCGCAGCTGCCGTCCGAAGTAGGCGGCTGCCAGCACCACGGCGGGCACGATGGCGAGCATGACCAGGGTCAGCCGCAAGTTGAGCACCAGGAGCACGATCACGCCGCCCACCAGGGTGATGAGCTGGTTGACGAACTGCGCCAGCGCCTGGGACACGGCGTTCTGGACGGTGCTGATGTCGGAAGTCAGACGCGAGGTGATCTCGCCGGTCCTGCGTTCCTCGAAGAAGCGGACCGACAGGTCGATCAGGTGCCCGAAGAGGGTCTTGCGGAGGTCGGCCACCAGGGCCTCGCCCACCAGCCCGAGGTTGTAGGTGCGGACGTAGTTGAAGACCGCCTGCAGCACGAAGAGGCCGAAGAGCAAGGCCGCGATGCGGTTGAGGCCTGCCGAGCTGCCGGGACCCCCGAAGGCGGTGTTGAACAGGTCCCGGATCAGCAGCGGGAAGGCCAGCCCGAAGGCGCTGGAGATGCCGACCGCGACGATGCCCACGATGAGCCGGGTCCGGTAGGGGCGGGTGAACCCGAGCAGTCGCCGGAGCTGGGAGAGATCGAACCCGTCCGCGTCCCCGGCGGACCGGGCCCGACGACCGGACCGCAGAACGCTTCGCACACCGCAGTGTACTCGGGCTTCACCGCCCATCGGGAGGCACGTGCGAACGGTAGACTGGCTGCACGGTTGGCCTGGGGGACCTCACGGTCGAGGGGACGACGATGACCGAACCGATGACCACCACACCCTTGTGGGCACCGTCCGAGGCGCGCGTCCGGGCGGCCGCCATGACCGCCTTCCGCCGCCGTGCCGAGCGGCGTGCAGGACGTTCCCTGCCCGATTACGACGCGCTCCATGCCTGGAGCGTGGAGGACCCGGGAGCGTTCTGGGCGTTCTACGCCGAGGACGCCGGCATCCGCTTCGACGTTCCCGCGACCCGCGTCCTGTCCGACGATCCCATGCCCGAGACCCGCTGGTTCGAGGGGGCCGAGCTCTCCTACGCGCGCGAGCTGCTCTACCCCCGGGCGCTCGACGATGCCGGTCGCACGGCCGTCGTCGGGCTGACGGAGTCGGGGGCGGAGGTGCGCCTCGCCTTCGGGGAGCTGCGCGTCCTGGTGGGACGCGTGCAGGACGCTCTGAGGCGTGCGGGGGTGGGCCGAGGGGATGCCGTGGCGGCGTACGCCGCCAACGTGCCGGAGACCCTGGCGGTGCTCCTGGCATGCGCCGGCGAGGGGATCGTGTTCTCGTCGGCCTCCCCCGACTTCGGCGCGGAGGCGGCGGCCGCCCGCTTCGCCCAGCTGCGGCCCAAGGTGCTCTTCGCCTCGCCCCTGTACCGCTACGGCGGGCGGCGCTTCGACACGTCGGCGGCGGTCCGCTCGCTCGCTGCTGGGCTGCCCGGGCTCGACGCCGTGGTGGCCCTGCCGTATCCGGGGGAGGGGATCCCCCGCGAGGCGCCGGGGACGCCGTGGCCCGCCTGGCTCGCCGGCGAGCGGCCGGGCGCACAAGCCAGGTGCGAGCCGCTCCCGTTCGACCATCCGCTGTACGTGTTGTATTCGTCGGGCACGACCGGGCTGCCCAAGGCGATGGTCCATCGTGCGGGCGGAGCGTTGCTCTCGCATCACAAGGAGCACCGCCTCCACAGCGACATCCGTCCCGGCGACGTGGTGTTCTACTACACGACCACCGGCTGGATGATGTGGAACTGGCTCGTCAGCGCGCTCGCCCAGGCCGCGACGGTGGTGCTCTACGACGGCTCTCCCGCCTACCCCGACCTGGGAGCGTTGTGGCGCACGGCGGAACGGCTCGGCGTCACCTTCTTCGGGACCAGCGCCCGCTTCATCCACACGCTGCAGGCGCACGGCGCGCGGCCCGGCGAGATGGCCGACCTCGGCGCGCTGCGCACGGTGGCTTCGACCGGGTCGCCGCTCTCGGCGGCGGGCTTCGAGTACGTCTACCGCCATGTGAAGCAGGACGTGCATCTGGCCAGCATCTCCGGCGGCACCGACATCGTGAGCTGCTTCATGCTCGGGGTGCCCACCCTGCCCGTCTACGCCGGGCAGATCCAACGCCCCGGCCTCGGCGTCGACCTCGCCGTGTTCGACGACGAGGGGCGCGAGGTCCAGGGGGTGCCCGGCGAGCTGGTGTGCCGCCAACCGTTGCCGTCGATGCCGCTACGCTTCCTCGACGATCCCGGCTTCGAGCGCTACCGGGACGCCTACTTCTCGGTCTTCCCCGGCGTCTGGAGGCACGGGGATCTGGTCGAGCGGACCGACGAAGGCGGGATCGTCGCCTACGGCCGCAGCGATGCCACGCTCAACCCCGGCGGCGTGCGCATCGGGACGGCGGAGGTGTACCGGCCGCTCGAGCACGTGGCCGACATCGTCGAGGCTGCGGCGGTCGGACGGCGCACGGGCGGCGACGAGGAGATCTGGTTGCTGGTGGTGTTGCAGGAGGGTGCGACCCTGGACGCGGCGCTCGAGCGCCGCATCCGCACCGCCATCCGCGAAGGAGCGTCCCCGCGCCATGTCCCGCGCCGCATCCTGCAGGTCGAGAGCCTGCCCCGCACGCGCAGCGGGAAGTCGATGGAGATGGCGGTGGCGCGGCTCGTCAACGGCCTCGACGTGCCGAACGCGTCGGTCGTGGCCAACCCCGAAGCGCTCGAGGCGATCCGGACGCTCCTGTCCGACGAGGCCGAATCCGGCTGACCCGCGAGGGATCGCCGCGGAGGCGACAGATACGAGGGGCGCGCCCGATGGACACGCCCCTCGTGGTTCTCCGTGGTTGCCCGGCGTGGTCCGGGCGCCGTCGGGTCAGCCCTTGACCGCCCCTGCCGTCAGGCCGGCGACGATCCGCTGCTGGAACACCAGCACCAGGATGATCAGCGGCACGGTCACGATGACCGAGGCCGCCATGATCTGAGCCCAGGGGAGCTCGAACTGGCTCGCGCCGCTGAACAGGGCGATGGCCACGGGCACGGTGCGAGAGCTGTTGTCGACTGTGAAGGTGAGAGCGAACAGGAACTCGTTCCAGGCCTGGATGAACGCCAACAGACCTGCCGTCACGAGGCCGGGTGCCATGACCGGAAGGAGCACGCGGGTGAGCGACTGGATCGGCGAGGCGCCGTCGACGAAGGCGGCCTCCTCGAGCTCGCGCGGGATCTCCCGCACGAAGCTGGTGAGCACCCAGACCGTGAAGGGCAGGGTGAACACCATGTACGAGAGGATCAGGCCCCACCAGGTGTTGTAGAAGTGCAGCGTCCGGATGAGCACGAACATCCCGCCGAGAATGGCGATCTGCGGGAACATCGAGACGCCGAGGATGCCGTAGAAGATGGTGCGCTTCCCGCGGAAGCGGATGCGCCCCAATGCATAGGCGGCCGTCCCGCCGATCAGGAGCGCCAGCAACGTCGTCAGGCCGGCCACAATCAGCGAGTTGAGCAGGTTGCGCGCGAAGGGTTGATCCGTGAAGACCTGGACGTAGTTGTGCCACTGCGGCACGGGAGGCCAGTAGACGAGCGGCGTCGCGAAGAGCTGGTTCTGCGTCTTCAGTGACGACGAGATGGCCCAGAAGAAGGGGAACACGAGATAGATGAAGACCAGCACCACCAGGATGGCGAAGGCCACGTTGGTCAAGAAGGCGCTGACGCCACGCCTGCGCATCAGTCGACCTCCACGCCCAGGCTGACGACGTAGATCACGACGAACAGCCCGATGATGACGAAGATGCCGACGGACATTGCGGAGCCGTAGCCGAGTGCGCCGAAGTCCACCAGCTGCTGGCGGGCATAGACGGCCATCGACATGGTGTTGGGGTTGGTGCCCGTCATGACGTAGATGGCGTCGAAGACGCGAAGCGCGTCGAGCGTGCGGAAGATCAGGGCGACCAGCAACGCCGGCCGCAGGAGCGGGAGCGTCACCCGGACGAAGTTCTGCCAGGGGGTGGCCCCGTCGACGCGGGCCGCCTCATAGAGCTCGTTGGGGATCGATTGCAGCCCGGCCAGCAAGAGCAGCGCCATGAACGGCGTGGTCTTCCAGACGTCCACGGAGATCACGGCCGGAAGCATGAGCTTCGGGTTCGCCAGCCAGGCGTAGGCCTTGTCGGTCAGGTGCAGCTTCATCAGGATGTCGTTGATGACGCCGTAGACGTCGTTGTACATCCACCGCCACATCTGGGCGGACACGACCGTGGGGATCGCCCACGGGATCAGCATGGCGGTCCGCATGGCCCCGCGGCCAGGGAACTTGGCGTTCACCAGCATGGCGATGCCAAGCCCCAGGATGGTCTCCGCCGAGACCGACACCACGGTGAACACGACCGTGTTCTCGACCGAGCGCCACCACTGCCCGTCCTGAAGAAGGAACTTGAAGTTGAGGAGGCCCACGAACTGGGACTTCAGAGGGAACTGCAACAGGCTCGTCTGCGTCAGGCTGAGCTGCAGCGTCCGGAACAGCGGATAGCCGGCGACGAGTAGAACGACGATCAAGGATGGGGCGAGGAACAGCCAGGCGGTTCGCGCCCGGCGATTCTCCAAGGACATCCCTCGCTCGGGCCTGCGCTTGTTGACGGCGGTCTGTTGCATCGATCACCTCGGATCGCGCGTCGGGGGAGGACGCCCGACCTAGTGAAGGGCGGCCCCTCCCGCCTGACGGAAGGGGCCGCGACCGATGGCTCGGGCTACCAGCCCGTGCCCTTGATGCGCTTGAGCTGCTGGGCGAGACCGGCGAGGGCCTGGTTGGCCTGCGCCTGACCTGCGAGGACGTTGTGGACCGCGGTCCAGAACGCGCTCGACACCTGGTTGTACTTGTCGCGTGTGGCGGTCGACGGGCGGGCCACCGCGTTCTCGAAGACCGGCTGGAGCCGGGCGAAGAACGGGTACTTGGCCGTGACCTGGGGGTTGGTGTAGAGGGAGGGCCAGGAGGGCTCGTAGCTACCCTGCACGGCGCGCTCGATCTCCACCTGCTTGCTCGTCAGGTACTTGACGAGGTCGGCGGCTTCGGCCGGGTGCTTCGAGAAGCGCGACACGGCGAGCTGCCAGCCGCCAAGCGTGGCGGCGTGCTGGCCGTCGGCCGTGGAGGCCTTCGGCAGCACGGTGATGTTGAACTTACCCTTGATCGGGCTCTTGTCGCCCTGGCCGAGCGCGTAGGCGTAGGGCCAGTTGCGCATGAAGGCGGCATTGCCGGCCTGCCACACGCCGCGGGCGTCCTCTTCCTGGTAGCTCAGCACGCCGGGAGGGGAGATGGTGCCGACCCAGCTCTTGGCCATGTTGATGGCCTGGGCCGCCTTGGCGTTGTCGATGGTGATGTTGCCCTGCGCGTCGACGATGGTGCCGCCGCCGTAGGAGTAGACCCACTCCAGGGCGTCACAGGTCAGGCCCTCGTAGGAGTTGCCCTGCCACACGTAGCCCCAGAACTTGTCGTTGCCGGCGGCGCGCTCGCCCGCCTGGATCTTCTGGGCCATCTTGGTGAGCTCGTCCCAGGTCTGGGGCGGGTTGCTGTAGCCGTACTTCTTGAGCAAGTCCGTGCGGTAGTAGAGCACGCCGGCATCGGCGAACCACGGCACGGCGATCTGCTTGCCCTGGAACTGGTCGTTCTTGACGTATGCCGGGATGTAGTTGGCGAGATCGCTCTTGCTGAAGTACTTCGACAGGTCGATGAAGTAGCTACCCAGGATGCCGGGGTAGGTGACGTCGATCTGGTAGACGTCGACGCTGTCCGACTGGGCGCCGAGCTGCTGCTGGTAGAGCGCCAGGCGGTCCGTCGTGGAACGCGGCGTCGAGATCACGACGACCTTGTTGCCGGTCTTCTGCGCCCAGGCCTGTGTCTCCTGCTTGCAGAGCGTGAGCTCCTGTCCGACGGCACCACACGAGATGTGCAGCGTGACCCCCTGCGCCAGTGCGGTTCCCCCGAAGAGTCCGCCGACCAGAACCAAGACGCTAAGCCAAAGACGTTTCATGGAACACCTCATTTCTTTCGCGGCTCCGTACCAACGGTATGGCTACGGAGACGAAACCCAGAACGACCGACGGAGCGTACCGTTACCGCTTCGTTGGCGGCCAACTCCGGTATGCTCCGCTTCCCCCGGATGGTCGTCTGCTGCGGTGCACTATAACAGCGTGCATCAGGTGTAGCAAGCGCCGCCAGGACGATACAAGGCGGCGCTGTGCACCATAACGAGTACACAAAGTACGGTGCGCGCGGCGGTCCGACGAGACCGGCCGCGCGCACGCGCACGGGGATGCGGGGCGTTCAGCCCTTCACGGCACCCGCTGTGAGGCCCGCGACGATGCGTTGCTGGAAGAGCAACACCAGGATGACCAGCGGGATGGTCACCACCACCGCGCCGGCCATGATCTCGCCGAAGGGCTCCTGCCTCGCCACCTCGCCGGTGAACAGCGCGATCGCCACCGGCACCGTACGGGCCTTGGGCTCGACCACCGTGAACGTCAGGGCGAACAGGTACTCGTTCCACGCCTGGATGAAGGCCAGCAGTCCGGTGGTCACCAGTGCAGGTGCCGTCAGCGGCAGCAGCACCATCCGGAACGACTGCATCATGGTGGCCCCGTCGACCTGCGCCGCCTGCAGCAGCGTGACCGGCAGGCCCTTGAAGAACGACGTCAGCACCCACACCGTGAAGGGCAGGGTGAACAGCATGTACGACAGGATCATCGAGGGAATCGCCGGCATCCCCAGGACGCGGATGACGGCGTAGAGGCCCGCCAGCACCGCGATCTGCGGGAACATCGTCCTCGCCAGGATGACGTAGAGCGACGGTCCCCTGCCGCGGAAGCGCATCTTGCCCAGCGCGTAGCCGGCGAAGGCCCCGACCACGAGGCTGAGGGCGGTGACCGACACCGCCACGATGGTGGAGTTGAGCAGCGCCCGCAGGAAGCGGTCGTTGGCGAACACGCTGCGGAAGTTCTGGAAGGTCAACTGCTCGGGCCAGAAGGTCGCCGGCGTCTGGATCAGCTCTCGCTGCGTCTTCAACGCCGAGTTCAGCGCCCAGTAGAAGGGGAACAGCAGGTAGACCAGGATGGCCGCGACCAGCACCCAGAACAGGATGCGGCCGAGGAGACGGCGCCGTGCGCGTGTCATTCGGTGTCCACCCCCAACGTGCGGATGTAGAGGATGGCGAAGGCGAAGATCAGCACGAAGATCACCACCGAGGCTGCCGACGACATCCCGAGCTCGCGCTGGCCGATGAGCAGGTACTGGGTGTAGCTCGCCATCGAGAAGCGCTGGTTGCCGAGCACGATCTGGAAGATGTCGAACACGCGCAGCGAGTCCAGCGTGCGGAAGATCAGGGCGACGGCCAGCGTCGGGGAGAGCAGCGGCAGCGTGACCGAGAAGAACTGCCGGATCTTGCTGGCGCCGTCGACCTCGGCCGCCTCGTAGAGCTCCGACGGGATGGTGGCCAGGCCGGCGAGCAGCAGCAGCGCCATGAAGGGGGTGGTCTTCCACACGTCCATCACGATCATGCTGGGCAGCTGCAGGTGCCGGTCGCCGAAGAAGTTGGTGGAGCCGTCGTTGATGCCGAGATAGGAGAACACGGTGTTGAACAGGCCGGCGCGGCTGGGTTGGAGCATCCATTCCCAGATGCGAGCCGACACCGCGGTGATCACCGCCCATGGAACGAGCATCGCGGCGCGCATGGCGCCGCGACCGGGGAAGTTCGACGACAACGTGAGGGCGATGATCAGCCCCAGGATGGTCTCCCCGAGCACGGCGATGACCGTGAACACCACCGTGTCCCAGATGGCGCGGATGAAGTCGGCGGAGATCGCGCCCACCACGTAGCGCTTACCGAACAGCCCGACCTCGAACACCTCGCGGTAGCGGTAGGGCTGGCGCGGCAGCACCCGTACCCAGCTCTCGTACTGCTTGACACCGTCACGCAGCACGACGTCGCCGTTGGCGTCCCGCTTGAGGGGGAGCTCCCTGATGGTGATCGAGAGCAGCTTCTGATAGTTCTGCAGACCCACGAAGCGCGTCGGCTCGTCGCTGGCGAAGCGGGCGCTGGTGAGGCTCGAGTAGATGACCTGACCGAAGGGATAGAAGGCGATCAGGATGAGGATGAGGAAGGAGGGAACGAGCAGCAGGATGGCCGTCCGCTCCTCCATGCGAGCGAGCAGCGAGCGTCCTCGGCGACGTTCAGGCCGCTGCTCGTCCCGATGCGCTTGGTCCATCGCGACCTCCCAGCACGGCGGTGGCGGTCCATCGGGCTGGGGCCGGACCCGAAGGTCCGGCCCCAGCCCCGTCGAAACGTCGGTGGCTCAGGGATGGCCGCTTTGGTGATGTCCTGCAGGTCCAGCTCCAGGAGCGCCATGGCATCGGTGGCGTTCTCCTGGCCCGTGAGCACGGAGTGGACGGCGTTGTAGAACTTGGTCGACACCTCGTTGTAGTTGGGTGCCGTGACCGTCGACGGGCGCGCCACGGCGTTGGTGAACACGTCGTAGAGGCTGCCGAAGAAGGGGTTGGCCTTCAGGACGTCGGGGTCCTGGTAGAGCGACTTGATCGTCGGGTTCAGGCTGCCTTCGACGGCACGGATCTTCTGCTCGGCCGGCGAGGCCAGGAACAGCGCCACGTCGGCGGCGACATCGGGGTGCTGGCTGTACTTCGACACGGCCAGCTGCCAGCCGCCGAGGGTCGCCGCGGGCTGACCGTTGGGACCGGCCGGCAGCGGCGAGACGTCGAACTTGCCGGCGATGGCGCTATCCGAAGCGTTGCCCAGGCTGTAGGCGTAGGGCCAGTTGCGCATGAAGGCGGCGTTGCCCGCCTGCCACATGTTGCGCGCCTGCTCCTCGCCGAAGCTGGTCACGCCGGGAGGCGAGATGGTGCCGACCCAGCCGGCGGCGCGGTCGATCGCGTCGATGGCGTTCTGGTTGTTGATGGTGATGACCTTGTCGGGGCTGATGATCTCGCCGCCGTTCGAGGACTTCACCCACTCCAGCGCGTCACAGGTGAGGCCCTCGTAGGCGTTCCCCTGCCACACGAAGCCCCAGAAGTCCGGGTTGCCCGCGGCGCGCTCGCCGTCCTGGATGGTCTTCGCCATGTCGGCGAGCTCGGCCCAGGTCTTGGGCGGGTCGGAGAAGCCGTACTTCTGCAGCAGGTCGGTGCGGTAGTAGAGCAGCCCGGCGTCGGTGAACCACGGGATTCCGATCAGCTTGCCGTCCACCGTGTTGTTCTGCACGATGGCCGGGAAGTGCTGATCGACGACGTCCTTGGCGCCGTACTGGTAGAGGTCCACGAAGTGCTCGGCGAGGTCGCCGGGCCAGATCACGTCGATCTGGAAGACGTCCACGTCGCTCGACTTCGCCTCGAACAGCTGCAGGTAGGTCCCAAGCCGGTCCTGCACGAAGTCCGGCGTCTCCAGCACATTGACGGTCACGCCGGGGTGGGAGTCCATGTACCGCTGCGCGCCGGCCTTGGTGAGCTCGAGCTCCTGCCCGACCGCGCCGGCCGCGACCGTGATGGTGACTTGGGCCCAGGCGAGGCTGCCGATAGCCGCCACCGCCAGGAGGGCAACGAGTGCTCTCCGCATGCAACACCTCTCTATTCCGTTGCGGCGCCGCCCGTGAGGACGGCGCGAGCAACCAGGACGACGTGCCGTCGGGCCCCTTGCGGGCCCGACGGACCTACCCCTCCAAGAGTAGAGTCAGCATCCTGGGACGACGATAGCAACGGGACGCGGCGCTCGCTAGGACAGAAGTACCGGGCCGATGGGCCGAACCGGTGTAGGGCATCGACGGGGGGAGGCTCAGGCCAGCGACCGGCCCACCATGCGCGTGATGATCTGCTGGAACTCGATCTCGTGGAACGGCTTGAGGAGCACCTCGGCACGCGGCCTGCGCGTCCGGCCGAAGAGCCCCCCCTTCGGGACCTCGTCGACCAGCATCAGGACCGGCAGGTGGCTCTGGCCGGTCTGCTTCCTCAGCTCCTTGACCAGCTCCCAACCGGCGCCCTCCTGGTCGTCGACCACCAGCGCCGAGGGGTGGATGTCGGGCAGGACCTTGAGCGCGTCGTCGTAGTCGAGCGCCACCTCGGCGCGCAACCTGGCACGCTGGAGCGAGAGCCGGAGCAGCCGCTGCAACGCGCTGCTCGGCGAGACCGCCAGCACCAGCGGGTCTTCCACCCGGAAGGGCTGCGCCTCGATCACGCCCGACGCCTCCAGCTCGAAGAGCAGATGGAGCACGTGACGTTCGGTGAGATCGAGCTCCGAGGCGATGGATCGTGCGGTGCGCTTCCCGTCGACATAGCCCAGGACCTCCCAAGCGCCGCTCGGCATCGTGACCTTGGTGGGGTCGCCCCTGCGGATGAAGATGGTATCGGGGTCGACGACCCCGCCCTCGAACTCGTGCAAACGCTGGGCCACCGACATCAGCAGCGTCATGGCGTCCACGGTGTGCTCGGTGGGCGCCTGGGAGGCCCAGCCCGAACGCTCGGCGAAGTTGAACTGGCCGTCCGACCAGCTCATCAACTCCGACACCACCTCGAGGACTTGACGCTCGAGGGCACGGCGCAGGTCGTCTTCGTCGATCTGCCGCATCTCCACCGCCATCAAGCCCAAGGGCGTGCCGGCGTTCTCCACGTGTTGACGACGCAGGATCTCCTGCACCTCGTGGGTGGTCAACAGGTCCATGCGCACCAGGATCTCTCCGAGGTGCACGCCGGGGGAGATGTGGGCGTACTGGATGCCCCCCTGCTCGAAGTAGATGCGCGCCCGCGCTTTGCCGCGCATCACCGTCAGGATGCCGGACTTCTGTCCGGTGCCGATGATCTGGAACACGTCCGAGAGCGGGACGTTACGCAGGCTGCCCTCGATCATCCCCCGCTCAACCGCCCTCGCCGAACAGGCCCGCCGGCACGGCCGCGGCCGGGAGCCCCAGATGGGTGTAGGCCGCCTCGGTCGCGACGCGGCCGCGCGGCGTGCGCTTCAACAGGCCGCGCTGGATGAGGAAAGGCTCGTAGACCTCCTCCAGCGTGGCCCGGTCCTCGCCCACGGCCGTGGCCAGGGTGTCGAGGCCTACAGGACCCCCTGCGAACTTCTCCACCAGCGCCTCCAGGATCGTGCGGTCGCGCCGGTCCAGGCCGGCGTCGTCGATCCCGAGAGCCCCCAACGCCTGGCCGGTGCGATCGAGTGTGATGCGAGCTTCTCCCGCCACATCGGCGAAGTCGCGGACGCGGCGCAGCAGGCGCTTGGCGATCCGCATGGTGCCGCGTGCGCGGCGACCGATCTCGAGGGCGGCGCCCGGCTCGAGCACGAAGCCGAGCAGGTCGGCGTCGCGGGCGACGGCCTCCGCCAGCTCCGCGTCGTCGTAGTAGTCGAGGTGTTCGATGATGCCGAAGCGGGACCGTAGCGGGCCGGTGATGAGGCCTGGCCGCGTGGTGGCTCCCACCAGCGTGAAGCGCGGCAGGTCGAGCCGGATGGAGCGGGCGGCCGGACCCTGCCCGAGCACGATGTCGATCTTGAAGTCCTCCATCGCGGGGTAGAGGTGTTCCTCCGCCACGCGACCCAGGCGATGGATCTCGTCGATGAACAGCACATCGCCGTCCTCGAGTGCGTTCGTGAGGATAGCGGCCAGGTCGCCCGGCTTCTCGATGGCCGGGCCGCTGGTCACCCGGATGCCGACGCCCAGCTCCGCCGCGATGATGTGGGCCAGCGTCGTCTTGCCGAGCCCCGGGGGGCCGTACAGAAGCACGTGGTCCAGTGGCTCCTCGCGGTTGCGGGCCGCCTCCAGGTAGACCTCGAGCTTCTTCTTGAGCCGCTGCTGGCCGACGTACTGTGCCAGCGAGCTCGGCCGCAATCGCGCGTCGTCCACGCGAACACACTAGCATGCACCCTCCTCGGCCCGACATGCGGAACCTTACGAGCGGGGCCCCCTTCCGGAGGGGGGTGCGGCCGTCCCAGGGTGACCCTCGAGGGCATGCGGGTCGGCGAACCGCCGGAACGCCTCGAGCCCCTCGAGCACGCTGGGCTCCGGTCGGAAGCCGATGCGCACGCGCTGGGCGTCGGGGAGAAGGTAGAGCACGCCTTCGGGGTCGACGAGCTCGCGGCTCCCGCCGAGCGCCAGCAACGGACGGCGTACGCCGTCCAGGAAGCGGTCACGTTCGTGGCGTCCGAGGCCGCGGAGGTGCCAGCGGTAGAGCGGCTGGCGCGCCAGCGCTACCTCCGGCCAGGCGCCGCGGAGCCAGCGTCGTGCCACCCACAGGGCTTGCACGAGGACCCCCGCCACCATCGACCACCACGCCCCGTCGACGCCCAGCGGCGTGTGGAGGGCCAGCAGCCAGGCGACCGGCAGGCCGACCAGCCAGCGCCCGACGAAGGTGCCGAAGAGCGCGGGCCGGGTGTCGCCCGCGCCCCGCAGCGCTCCCGAGAGCACCATGAATACCGCCAGGACGGGCTGCGACAGGGCGTTGATCCGCAGGTAGCTGATGCCGGCGCGGACGACCACCGCGTTGCCGCTGGGCTCGAACAGGCGGATCCACAGCGGCGCGCCGACGAACAGCACCAGCCCCACCGACGACATCACCACCAGCCCCACGAACAGGGCGGCGTGGCCTCGGCGCCACGCCTGCGCCACCTGCCAGGCGCCGAGGGCCTGCCCGACCAGGCTGGTCGCCGCCACGCTCAGGGCGACGCCCGGCATGTAGGCGAGCGACTCGATCTGGATGCCGATGGCCAGCGCCGCCGCGCCCAGCGTGCCCGCCGGCGTCGACGTCACCACGCGGAGCAACGCGGAGCAGCACCAGCCGGGACAGGGTGTACGCCAGACCTTGCAGGCCGGCCGGAGCGCCGATCCCCAGGAGGGTGGCGAAGCGTCGCGGATCGGGTCGGAACGATGCGTGGGCCAGGCGCACCACCGTTCGGCCGCGCAGGAGGAGGGCGAGGCCGAGCGCCGCGCCGATCGTCCAAGCGGTGACGGTGCCGAGCCCCGCGCCGGGGACGCCGAGCGCGGGCAGCGGTCCGGGACCGAACATGAACAGGTAGTCGAACAGGATGTTGAGGAGGTTGATACTGCCGCCGAGGAGCAGCGGCGTGACGGTGTCCCCGGCCCCCTGCCAGAGGCTGGCCAGCCCCAGGCTCAGGAACAGGGCGGGCGTGCCGAGGAACAGGATCCGCAGGTAGCCCACGCCGAGCGCCACCGCCTCGGGATCGCCCGACGAGTTCATGAACGCCAGCAGCGGGTGTGCCGCCCACCAGCCGAGCGCGCCGACCCCGGCCGCGGTGAGGAGGCCGAGCAGCAGCGTCTGGCGGGCGACCTCCGACAGCTCCGCATCGTCGTTGGCGCCTCGTGCTTGCGCCGCCAGCGCCATGGCGCCGGCGGTCACCATCTGGGCGGCCAGCATCACCAGCAGCGCCACGCTGCTTGCGTCACCCGCCCATGCTATGCCGGGGCTGGAAGGGGCGTACGGGCGCACCGCCACGGCCCCTGGCGCCCGGTGCTAGCCTGTCGCCCATGGACCCGGACGACACCGCAGCCACGGGGCGCTCATCGCCGGTGCCGGGACGCGCGCGCCTCCTCGTGTCGTGCGCCGACCGGCCGGGCATCGTGGCGGCCGTGTCGCGCTTCCTCTTCGACCATGGGGCCAACATCCTGGACGCCGACCAGCACAGCAGCGACCCGCGCGGTGGCGGCACGTTCTCGATGCGCATGGCGTTCGAGCGACCCGCAGCGGCCGGCCCGCTGTCGCAGCTGGGCGTGGCCTTCGAGCGGGAGGTCGCCCATCCTTTCGCCATGCGCTGGCGCCTGACCGATGCCGGGAGGCGGGCGACTTCGACGACGACATCGTGATGGTGATCTCCAACCACGACACCCTGCGGAGCGTGGTGGAGCCGTTCGGCGTTCCCTTCCACCACCTGCCGATCGGGGCCGGGGGCAAGGCCGCGCAAGAGGCGCACGTCCTCGAGCGCCTGGGAGGGGACGTGGACCTGATCGTGCTGGCGCGTTACATGCAGATCCTCAGCCCGGCGTTCGTCGCGCGCTACCGCGAGCGGATCATCAACATCCACCACTCCTTCCTCCCCGCTTTCAGCGGCGGGCGACCCTACCACCGCGCCTACGAGCGTGGCGTGAAGCTGATCGGCGCCACCGCGCACTACGTCACCGACGAGCTCGACGAGGGACCGATCATCGAGCAGGACGTGGTCCGCGTCACCCATCGGCAGTCGGTGCGCGACCTGCAGAGGCTGGGCCGCGAGATCGAACGGACGGTGCTGGCTCGCGCGGTCGCCCTCCACCTCGAGGACCGGATCCTGGTCCACGGCAACAAGACCGTGGTGTTCGCCTGAGCGTGCGACCCATGCGGTACCCTTGTGTCCGGCGCGCCGGCAGGCGGATCGCTCGGGGGCTCGTGCCGCCGGGTTGGCGCTGCGCGCCGGAGGTTAGCGCATGCACACGCATCGAGTACGCATCGGAGACGAGGAGCGTGACCTCCAGGTCGTGAACGTGGGCCAGGTGTCGGTGGCCCTGCTCAACCTGCTGGGGGACACCAAGCTCACCGAGGCCGCGGCCGGCGAGCTGGCGCGCCGCATCCCGCCCGAGGTCGAGACGCTGGTGACGCCCGAGGTCAAGGCGGTGCCACTGGCCCACGCCATCAGCGTGCGGACCGGTATCCCCTACGTGGTCGCGCGCAAGACCGAGAAGCCCTACATGGTGGGAGCGGTCAAGAAGACGGTGGTGAGCATCACCACCGGCAAACCGCAGGAGCTCGTCATCGACGGTGCCGACATCGAGCGGCTGCGTGCGAGGCGCGTGGCGATCGTCGACGACGTCGTCAGCACGGGCGGCACCCTGCAGGGGCTGCGCGACCTGTTGACGGAGGTGGGCGCCCATGTCGTGGCCACGCTCGCCGTGTTCACCGAGGGTAGCGAACGCTCCGACGTGGTGGCGCTCGGGCACCTGCCGCTCTACCCGGCGCGGCGCGAGGAGTGACGCCAGCGCCGCGGGCGGTGCCGGCGAGCACGGCCTGAGCGCCCACCCAGACGGCATCTTGGCCCTCGTGACGCGCGTGCTATGGTGGTGGCGGTCGGCGCGAGTCGCACGCCGCCGGAAGGTCGGACGCCATGCCCCCTGAACCCAAGGAGCTCATCCGCGAGCGGCTCAACATCGCGGACGTCATCGGCGAGGTGGTGGCGCTCAAGCCGGCGGGTCGGGGCCAGATGAAGGGGCTCTGCCCGTTCCACAGCGAGAAGACGCCGTCGTTCCACGTCCACCTCGATCGCGGCTTCTACTACTGCTTCGGCTGTCACGCCAAAGGCGACCTCTTCGATTTCGTCATGCAGACCCAGGGCATCGATTTCGTGGACGCCCTGCGGCTGCTCGGCGAGCGCGCCGGCGTCGAGGTCGGTCAGGCCACGCCCAAGGACGGACGCCGCCGCGATCTGTTCGACGTCAACGCGTTGGCGCTGTCGTACTTCCGGAGCCAGCTGAAGGGCGAGGCGCTCGGCTACCTGGAGCAGCGGGGGCTCAGCCGTGAGAGCATCGACGCGTTCGAACTCGGCTTCGCCCCCGACGGCTGGGACGGGCTCCTGCGCCACGCCCTGACCAAGGGGGTGCGCGACGACGCGCTCATGGCGGTGGGGCTGCTGTCCGAGAACGAGCGTGGTCGGCGCTACGACCGCTTCCGGAACCGGGTGATCTTCCCGATCAAGGACGCCATGGGGCGCGTCGTCGGCTTCGCCGGGCGGGTGCTCGACGACAACCTCCCCAAGTACCTCAACACGCCCGAGACCGAGCTGTTCCGCAAGGCGGAGCTGCTCTACGGTCTCGACCGCGCACGTCCGGCCATCCGCAAGAGCGGCGAGGCGATCGTGGTGGAGGGCTACATGGACGTCATCGCGCTCCACCAGACGGGCTTCGACAACGCCGTGGCCGCGCTGGGGGCGGCGCTGACCGAGGCCCAGGCCGAGCAACTGGCGCGGCTCGACGCCCGCCGCGTGTTCCTGGCCTTCGATGCCGATGAGGCCGGTCAGCGAGCGGTGCTCTCAGGCCTGGACCAGGCCGTGGGCCGGCGGCTGCTGGTGCGGGCGGTGCAGGTGCCCTACGGAAAGGACCCCGCGGATGCCGTCCTCGGGGGGCACGCCGACGCCTTCCGGGAGGCGCTGGCGGGAGGGCTGTCGGAGGTCGAGTTCCGCTTCCGTCGCGTCCTCGAGCGCTTCGACCGGACCACCATCGAAGGGCAGCGGGCGATGCTCGAAGAGCTGGCCCCGGTGCTGGCGCCGCGCGACGTCTTCGACCCCGTCGCCACCGAGATGCGGCGCCTCGTGATCGATCACCTGGGGATGGAGCCGGCCCGGCTCGACGCCTGGGTGCAGGCCAACGGCCGCCAGCGCCGGCCGCTGTCGGCCACGCAGGTCCGGGGGATGCGCCAGCGCCACGTCGAGGTGTCGCAGGTGCGCGCTCTGGAACTCGAGGTCGTTGCGCTCCTGCTCAGCCGGCCGGGGTCGCTGCGGGAGCGGTTGGACGCGGTCCTGTCCGCGCTCCCCGCTGAGCTGGAGGACTCGGCCCTGCGCCAGTTCGACGCGTTGTGCACCGAGCACGCGGACGACGCCGAGCGCGTGCTACTGGCCTATCGCGAACGGGAGGACGGCGCGATCGTGTTCGAACGCGTGCTCGCGCTGTCGGGTGGCGACGACGTCCGCATCGACGTCGATGCCGCCTTGCGTCAGGCGCTGTCGCGGCTGCGGGAGCTCCACCTCGAGGGCGAGAAGGAGAGCTCGCGCGCCCGGCTGCTGGCGCGACGCGAGGAGCTGGGCCGGCTGCTCGAGGCCCCCGGCACGCGCAGCGAGCGCTTGCCCGATCTCTACGCCGAGCTGCAGCAGATCCACGCGATGCTCTCGGCCCGGGAGGCCGAACGGCGTACGCGCGTGCCTGCCCGTCGCAACCGCGGCAAGCGGCGGAGCTAGCCGTTCCACGCTCCGCCGGCTCGCGGCCGGGCTCGCTCTTGCCCCGGCGCTTCCGCGCCCTTCGTCGCAGCTAGACCGTTGCAGGCTCGGTGGGCTCGCGGCCGGGCTCGTCCTCGTCCCGGCGCCTCCGCGCCCCTCGTCGCAGCGAGCGGAGGCGCTCGGCGGCCGCGGCGAGCACGGCAGCGCCTTCGGGTCCCACCCCCTCCATCGTTGCCAGCAACGCTGCATCGGCGACGGACTGTGCCGCGGCCCGGTCGCCGGCTCGGAGGGCCCGGTCGGCCTCGGTGAGGTCGGCGGGGTCGACAGCGGCGCCGGCGTCGAGGCCCGCGGCGGGGCAGGGCAGGGGGAGGGCGAGGCGCATGGCCTCGGAGGGCTCGAGCTTGAGCAGCCCCCCGCCCAGCGCGTGCCCCACCAGCTCCGCACTGAGCGTGGTCAGCGACGTCAGCGAGGCCAGCGCCAGCAGCTCGGCCGTGCCGGTGGCACGTCCGGCATGCAGGCGTACGCCGTGGAGGGTGTTGCACACGGCCGCTCGCGTGGCGTTGGCCGCCAGACGCGGGGCATCGGTGCTCATGGCGGTGAGGACGAGATCGGGCGGGTCGGTGCGGGTCACCCGGTACCAGGGTCGGCGGCGACCCACCTTCGCTCGCGACGGCACGCCCCGGCGCTCGCCCCCCTCGAGGTAGGCGGCGACCGCGGGGTCCTCCGCGTCCTGGGGGAGCAGCAGGTAGCCGCTCCGTCCCTGCTCGGCCCCACGCCGCCAGTCGTCCTCCGTGACCCGCAGGCCCTCCAGCGCGCGGCTGCGGAACAGCGCGCGGCGGACGTGGGCGGGGCCGAGTCCGAGCGCGTGGACCCGCCCGGGGGAGAGGTGGAAGAAGGCATTGTGTCCGGTGACGTAGCCGATGCTGACCGTGCCCCAGTCCTGCAAGCGGCTGCTGCCCCCGCACCGGGCGAGCTCCTGGAGGAGCGCCGCCGCTTCCGTCGGCAGCCAGGCGTGGTGGAGCCGGGCGTCTCCGGCGATCAGGGACGCGGCGTCGAGGGGGTGCCGGGGGGCGGCGTCGAGCCCACCGGCGAGGGCATCCGCCGAGGTGAGGCGCGAAGCCGCGAAGCCGCGGAAGGGTCGTCCGTACCCGTCGGCGAGCAGCAGGACCGTACCCTGGTCGAGGCTGGGGAAGAGCGCCGACTCGAAGAGCACGAAGCTCACGGAGGCGAAGTGGCGGTGCAGGTGCTCGAGCACCGCGCGTGCGTAGCGGGCGTGCCCGATCTCGCTCGGCAGCACCCAGGCCATGCGCCCCCCCGGTCGCAGGAAGGCCGTCCCGTGCAGGACGAACGCGGCCCAGCTCGACGCCATGCTGTCGAGACGGACGCCGGCGGCCCGTGCGACGGCGGAGGCGTGCTCGCGCCGCGGCCGAGGCATGCGCTGGAAGCGCACGTAGGGCGGGTTGCCCACCACTGCGTCGAAGGCGGGCCAGTCGGCGGGCGGTTGGGCCAGGAAGTCGCCGACGTGGACGTGCGTCGCGCCGGCTCCCAGCGAGGCGAGCCGGCGGGCGGCCTCCGCGGCCGCCTGCGGCCGCATCTCGATCCCGGTCAGGTCGTCGGCGGCGCCCCCGAGCTCGCGCAAGCGGCGCGCGGCCTCGACGAGGAACGCGCCGTTGCCAGCGGCCGGGTCGAGGGCCCGCTCGCCGTCCCGACGGATCGCCCAGTCGCACAGTGCGTGAGCCACCGGCGGGGGGGTATAGTATGCGCCGACGGACTTGGGTCCGTCCGGTGATCCGTAGGAGGGGTCCCGGCTCACGCCGGAGTCTACCCGAGCCCTCGCCGATCGGCGAAGGCCGTGGGGGCTGCGGGGGAGTTGTGTCCCGATTGACACGTAATCTTGGCGGTTGTTATGGTTGTTCGGAAACGCCCAAGGGGTAGAATGTACCGCGTTCGACGCGGTTTTTTGTGCCTCGCACAGCGATCCGGCAACATTCACGACAGCCTGTCGTAACCCGCGGCGACGCGGGGCGGAAGGAGGGCTGGTTGGAAGCTCAGGGTGAACGACTCCTGCAAGACCTCGTGAACCAGGAGAAGAGCCTGGTGGCCAAGGTCGAGGAGGCGCGCAAGCAGGCCGAGGGGATCGTCTCCGAGGCCCAGGATGAGGCGCGTCGCATCCTCGAGGAGGCTCGAGGGAAGGCCGAGACCCTCGCCAAGCAGGAAGCCGACCGGGGCGCCAAGGAAGCGGAGGCTGCGCGGGAGGACATCGTCCACTCGGCGCAGGAGACCGCGAGCAGGCTCGAGGCGCAGGCGCGTGCTGGCAAGGAGGATGCGGTCGCGCTGGTGATGGAGCGGGTCTTGCCATGATCGCCAAGATGGAGCGGCTCCTGGTCGTCGGGCGGCGCTCGGCGGCCAAGGACGTGCTCGTCAGCCTCCAGAGCCTCGGGGTGGTCCAGGTCGAGCCGCTCGACCCGGGCGACGAGGACGCCCTCCGCCCTCTCAAGCTGGAGGGGGAGGATCTTCGTCACAAGGATCTGTGGGACCACCTGGTGTCACGTTCCGAGGCCCTGCTGGATGCTCTGGATATGCACCACGAGGGCCCCATGCCACGAGGCGAGGTCAGCAACGACCCGGAGGCCCTCCAGAAGGAGCTCGCCCCGGTCGGCGACCAGATCGACCGTCTGGTGGCCGAGCGTGCCGACGCGCGCGATGAGCTGGAGCTGACGCAGGCCTACCTCGCCGTCTTCCGGCAGCTGGCTCCCATGATGGCGCAGCTCGAAGAGGCCACCTACCTCACCGGCGCTGCGTTCATGGTGGCCGACGAGGACTACGACGCGCTCGAGGAAGCGGTCGATGAGGAGCTGCACGGCGCCTTCGCGCTCGCATGGCAGCGCCACACGAGCGAGCGTCTGGTCGTGGCGGCGGTCCTGAAGCGCGACCTGGCGCGGTTGCGAGCCGTCTTCACGCGGCTCGGACACTCCGAGATCGCGCTGCCCGAGCGCTACCAGGACCTCGGCATCGCCAAGGCCGCGCACGTCATGGAGGAGCGCTCGCAGACGCTGCCCAAGCGCATCGCCTCGATCCACGAGGAGCTCGGCAAGCTCGCCGCCCAGCACGGCCGGCGTCTGCTCGCGGTGGCCCAGGTGGCTCACAACCACCAGGCCCGCTACGAGCGGCTGCAGGACCTGCTGGAGGGGCGCTACGGCTTCGCGCTCAGTGGCTGGGTGCCCGCCGACGACAGCACCAGGGTCGTGGAGGCGCTGCGCAAGCAGTTCGCCGAGCAGATCCAGGTCGCAGCGCGCCCCGCCGACGAGCATCACGACCGGGGCGTGCCCGTGAAGCTCGACAACCCCGCGTGGATCCGCCCCTTCCAGGGGCTGCTGGCGTTGTTCGAGCCGCCCCGCTACGGCAGCTTCGACCCGAGCTGGACGCTGGCGGTGTTCTTCCCCTTGTTCTTCGGGATGCAGGTCGGCGACATCGGCTACGGGCTGCTGTTCGCGACGATCGGCTGGTGGGTTCGCAGGCGTGGGGCTGCGGGCAAGAACATCGATACCGGCCCGATCCACATCATCATCCCTGCTCGCATCTTGCGTCCACTGAGCACGGTCATCTTCTGGCTCGCCGGTTGGACGATCGCGTTCGGCTTCGTCTACGGGGAGTTCTTCGGGAACCTGTTCGAGCGCATCCCCGCGAGCCGGCCCCTGTTCTACACGCTGACCCACGGCGCGGAGCATCACGACGGGCTGATCCGCATCCTGCTGTTGCGTGTCGAGGTCTTCGGGCCTCTGCTGCTCGCCTCCACGCTGTTCGGCGTGCTGCAGGTGCTCGGCGGCTGGCTCATCCGCATCATCTACTCGCTCCGGCATGGGGAGAGCCTCCACCTCTACGAGGCGCTGGGCATGTTCTCGGGCCTCGTCGGGGTCGTGGTGTTCGCGACCGGCTACCAGCTGCACTCCGTCAACACCCTGGTGGTGGCGGTCACCCTCCTGATGCTGGCCGCCTTCGTGGTGTTCACGGTGCTGGCCAAGAACGGCCTGATGGTGCTGGAGCTCATCTCCAACGGCGGCCACATCCTCAGCTACTTGCGAATCTTCGCCGTAGGCCTGGCCTCGGCACTCATCGCCAACCTGTCGATCGATCTGGGCTTCTCGCTGAGCGGCGTGCTGCCCATCGTCGGTCCGATCCTGGGGATCCTGGTGGGCGCCATCGTGATCATGATCGCGCTGGCCCTCACCATCATCAGCGACACACTGCAGCCTCTCCGACTTCACTACGTCGAGTTCTTCACCAAGTTCGGTTTCTACGATGAGAGCGGTCGCCCGTACCGACCGTTCCGTCTCTTAGGAGGAAAGTCATGAACAAGCTCGCCAAGGTTCTGGGAGTCCTTGCCCTCTTCGGTGTCGCCTTCTCCACCGCGTTCGCGCAGGCTGCCACCGCCTCCGGAGGCGACATCGGCATGGGCCTCCTCGGTGTGGGCGCCGGTCTGGCCATCGGCCTCGCGGGCATCGGGGTCGGCATCGCGCAGGGCTACATCGGCAGCGCCGGTCTGGGCACCATCACCGAGAAGCCCGAGGCCTTCGGCCAGGTGCTGATCTTCCTGGTGATCCCCGAGACGATCATCATCTTCGGCTTCGTGATCGCCTTCTTCCTGTACGGCAAGATGGGCTGAGCGTGTCCGATCTGGCTGCCCTGCTCGAGAAGGAAGCGAGCACGGAGATCGAGTCCATCCTCTCCGAGGCGCGGAGTCGCGCCTCGGAGGTGGTGGCGGAGGCGCGTCAGGAAGCCGACGCGCTGGTCGCGCAGCGGGAGCGCCAGGCGGCCGCGCAGCGTAGCGCGGCGGTGACGCGGGCGCGCTCGAGCGCGCAGCTCGAGGCGTCGTCGTTGCAGCTCCGTGCCCAGCACGAGGGCGTCGAAGCGGTCTTCGAGGAGGCGCGGAAGCGGCTGTCGGCGCTCGTCGACGACGGCGACGCCTATCCGGCCGTCCTCGAGAAGCTGCTCGACGAGGCCCTCGAGACCCTCGATGCCCAGGACGTGCAGGCGGTGGTCGTCCACCCGGACGAACGTGCCGTGGCCGAGGCCGCGGTCGGCGAGCTGAGCCTGGAGGCGTCGGTGGAGACCGACGAGGGCATCCGAGGCGGTGTCCGGCTGCGCTTGAAGGGCAACAACACCGTCGAGAACTCGCTCTTCGAGCGCCTGGAGGTGCTTCGGGCCGAGCTCGCTTCGGAGGTCTCCGAGGGGTTGTTCGGCGCGTCGCGGGAGCGGTAGGGATGTCGACCGACTACGGCTACATCAACGCGCGGGTGCGCGGCATGAAGACCAAGCTGCTGGGCTCGGAGTTCTTCTCCGAGGCGCTGGAAGCGACCGACTTCCGCGCTTTCGTCTCGGTGCTCGGGCAGTCGCGCTACATGCGCGAGCTGGAGGAGGCGCAGTCGCGCTACGAGGGTCTGCGCGCGATCGATGACGCGCTGGCGCGCGACTTCTTTCGCACGACCCGGAGCCTGCTCGGGGCTGCCGACGGCACTCCGGGCCAGCTCATGGAGCTCCTTCTGCTGCGCTACGACCGCGAGAACATCAAGACCATCGCGCGCGCCAAGCACGCGGGGAAGACGGTGGAGGAGATCCTCGGGTCGCTCTACCCGGCGGGTCCGCTCAAGCCGGCGGTGCTGGAAGAGGTGGCGGCCACGCCCGACATGGCCGCCGCCGCGCAGGCCCTGGCGCTCACGAAGACGCCGCTCAAGACGGCCTTCTCGCGGGCGGTGGCGCGCTATCAGTCCGATGGCGACCTCTACGCCTTGGAGCTGGCCATCGACCGGGCCTACTACCAGGTCCTGATGCAGCGGTTGCGCCGGAGCAATGCGCCCACCAGCTTCATGCGCCACGTGGTGCGGGAGATCGACGCCACCAACCTGCGCACGGCGCTGAAGCTCCGGGGGGTCGCCGAGAGCCCGGAGGAGGTCTTCATCCCCGGTGGGCGCGAGATCGACCGCGCCATCTTCGACGGCATCCGCACCGACGAGTCGCGGGGTGCGCTGCAAGCCCTGTCCGGCACCACCTTCGCGGTGGTCGCCGAGACGGAGAGCCTGGCGGAAGCGGAGCAGAAGATCCGCGAGCTGCTCGATGCCAGTGCGCGTGCGGCGGCGTCCGACCCGCTGGGTCCGGGCGTCGTCGTGCGCTTCCTGCGCCTCAAGGAGGCGGAGATCGCACGGCTGCGGCTGCTGGCGCGCGGCAGCTTCTACGGCGTGCCTCGGCGCGCACTGGAGAGGGAGCTGGGACATGCCTAGGATGGTGGTGCTGACCGACAGCGAGACCGCGGTCGGCTTCCGCCTCGCCGGCGTCGAGGTGCGCGAGGCCGTCCAGGAGGGGGCCAGGGAGGCCCTCGACGAGCTCATCGGCTCCGACGCGTACGGTCTGGTGGTGGTCGATGAGGGGCTCATCCCCGATCCGATCGCCGCGAGCGAGCGTGCCATGCGAGGTCGCGAGCTGCCGGTGGTGTTGCCCCTGCCCAGCCTGGGCGGCGCCTTCGGCGAGGGTGACGATGCGGTTGCCTACATGAAGTCCCTGGTACGGGACGCCATCGGGTTCGACATCAAGCTGGAGTGAGAGCAGGGAGGGCTTACGTGGCCATTGAAGGAAGGATTCAACGCATCTCCGGCCCGGCGGTGATCGCCCAGGGGATGATGGGCGCGCGCATGTACGACATCGTGCGGGTCGGCGAGGAGAAGCTGGTCGGCGAGATCATCCGTCTCGACGGAAACAACGCTTTCGTCCAGGTCTACGAGGACACCGGCGGCCTGACGGTGGGCGAGCCGGTCGTATCGACCGGTCTGCCTCTCGCGGTCGAGCTGGGGCCGGGGATGCTCAACGGCATCTTCGACGGCATCCAGCGGCCGCTGGACAAGCTGCGCGAGTCCTCGGGCACCTACATCGACCGCGGCATCGTGGTGAACGCCTTGTCGCAGGATGCGACGTGGACGTTCACGCCGGCCGTCAAGGAGGGCGACGAGGTCGAGCAGGGGCATGTGCTCGGTACCGTGCCCGAGTTCGCCTTCACCCACAAGATCCTGGTCCCGCCGGGCAAGGGCGGCGTCATCAAGAGCATCGTGAGCAAGGGCGAGTACACCGTCCAGGACACGATCGCGACGCTCGAGGACGGCACCGAGCTGCGGCTCGCCCACACCTGGCCGGTGCGTCAGGCGCGGCCCGTCCGGCGCAAGCTCGATCCCGTGACCCCGTTCCTGACCGGCATGCGGATCCTCGATGTGCTGTTCCCGCTCACGATGGGCGGCACCGCGGCCATCCCGGGTCCGTTCGGTTCGGGGAAGACGGTTACCCAGCAGTCGGTCGCCAAGTACGGCAACGCCGACATCGTGGTCTACGTCGGTTGCGGTGAGCGCGGCAACGAGATGACCGACGTGCTGGTGGAGTTCCCGGAGCTCGAGGATCCGCAGACGGGCAACCCGCTCATGCACCGCACGGTGCTCATCGCCAACACCTCGAACATGCCGGTGGCGGCACGTGAGGCCAGCATCTACACCGGGATCACGCTGGCCGAGTACTTCCGCGACATGGGCTACTCGGTGTCGATCATGGCCGACTCCACCAGCCGCTGGGCCGAGGCGCTGCGCGAGATCTCCTCGCGCCTCGAGGAGATGCCGGCCGAGGAGGGCTACCCGCCCTACCTGGCGTCGCGTCTAGCCGCCTTCTACGAGCGCGGCGGCCGCGTCGACACCCTCGGCGGCGACCAGGGGGCCGTGTCGATCATCGGCGCGGTCAGCCCCGCCGGCGGTGACTTCTCGGAACCGGTCACGCAGGCCACGCTCCGTATCACGGGCTGCTTCTGGGCGCTCGACGCCTCGCTGGCGCGACGCCGTCACTTCCCGGCCATCAACTGGAACCGCTCGTACTCGCTGTTCACCGACATCCTGGACGACTGGTACGCCGACAACGTCGCCGCGGACTACACCGAGCTCCGCGGCCGTGCCGTCGACCTGTTGCAGCGCGAGAGCGACCTGCAGGAGGTCGTCCAGCTCGTCGGTCCCGACGCGCTCCAGGACCAGGAGCGTCTCGTGATCGAGGCCGGTCGCATCCTCCGGCAGAACTTCCTGCAGCAGAACGGCTTCGACCCCGTCGACGCCTCCTGCTCGCTCCACAAGGCCTACGGCATGTTGCAGATGATGCTTCGCTTCTACGAGGACGCGCGGCAGGCGCTGGAGTCGGGCGCCACTGTGGACGAGGTGCTGCAGGCCCCGGTGATCGAGAAGATCAATCGTTCGCGCTACGTGGCCGAGGACGAGTTCGACGCCTACAAGGACGGCGTCATGGATGAGCTGTCCAAGGGCTTCAGCGTGGCCGCCTGAGGCCGGAGAGGGACCATGAGCAAGAACCTGTTGAAGAAGGAGTACACCGAGGTCAGCTACGTCTCCGGGCCGCTGCTGTACCTCGAGAACGCCCCCGACCTCAGCTACAACGCCATCGTCCGTATCAAGGACGGCAGCGGCCGCACCCGCGGCGGACAGGTGATCGAGGTCTCCGACCGCTTCACGGTGCTGCAGGTCTTCGAGGAGACGTCGGGCATCGACCTGTCGACCACGACGGTGAGCCTGGTCGAGAACGTGGCGCGGCTGGGGGTGTCCCGCGAGATGATCGGCCGCCGCTTCAACGGCGCCGGCGAGCCGATCGACGGGCTGCCGGCCGTCGTCGCCGACAAGCGTCTCCCGATCGGCGGCGCGCCCATCAACCCGGTGGCCCGCCGCAAGCCGGAGGAGTTCATCCAGACCGGCATCTCCACCATCGACTCGCTCATCAGCCTGGTGCGCGGGCAGAAGCTGCCGATCTTCTCGGGCTCCGGGCTCCCTGCCAACCAGCTCGCGGCGCAGATCGCGCGCCAGGCCACCGTCATCGGCGAGGAGTCCGAGTTCGCCGTGGTGTTCGCCGCCATGGGGGTGACGCAGCGCGAGCTGACCTACTTCACCCAGGAGTTCGAACGCACCGGTGCGCTGGCCCGTAGCGTCCTGTTCCTCAACAAGGCCGACGACCCCGCGGTCGAGCGGCTGCTGACGCCCAAGATGGCGCTCACGGCGGCCGAGTACCTCGCGTACGAGCACGACTACCACGTGCTGGTCATCCTCACCGACATGACCAACTACTGCGAGGCGCTGCGTGAGATCGGCGGCGCGCGCGAGGAGATCCCCGGGCGCCGCGGCTACCCCGGCTACATGTACACCGACCTGGCGTCGATCTACGAGCGCGCCGGGGTGGTCGAGGGGCGCGCCGGCTCGGTGACGCAGTTGCCGATCCTCAGCATGCCCGACGACGACGTGACCCACCCGATCCCGGACCTCACCGGCTACATCACCGAGGGGCAGATCTACCTGGCGCGCGACCTGCACAACAAGGGCGTGTACCCGCCGATCAACCCCGGGCCGAGCCTCAGCCGGCTGATGAACAACGGCATCGGCGAGGGCAAGACCCGCAAGGACCACAAGAACGTGTCGGACCAGCTCCAGGCGGCCTACGCCAACGGGCTCGACCTGCGCCGTCTGGTGGCCATCACCGGCGAGGACGCGCTGTCGGACAACGACAAGCTGTACCTCTCCTTCGCCGACGAGTTCGAACAGAACTTCATCCACCAGGGGCAGGCCGAGCGAAGCATCGAGGAGTCGCTGAACATCGCCTGGGGGATCCTCTCGAAGCTGCCCAAGAGTGAGCTCACGCGGCTCTCCACCGACCAGATCGACAAGTACTACGGCGCGAAGATGGAGGAGCTCTGGGGAGCGGCCAAGAAGGACCGCGTCTAGGGAGGGAGGGACCGCGTGGCCGAGCAGATCGCCCCTACTCGTTCGAACCTCCTGCAGAGGCGGGACCAGCGCAAGCTCGCCGTCCGTGGGGCGGACCTCCTGAAGCGCAAGCGTGACGCCCTCGTGGCGGAGTTCTTCGACCTCGTCAAGACCTCGCTCGAGGCGCGCCGCAAGCTCGCCGAGGCGAGCCGCGAGGCGTACTTCTCGCTCTTCCTGGCCAACGCCTGGGATGGGCCGGAGGCGGTGTCCAGCCTGGGTCTGGCGGAGGGCCAGTCGCTCGACGTGCCCGTGACCGTGGAGAACATCTTCGGGGTCAAGGTGCCCCAGGTCCAGCCCCCCGAGTTCGACGCGCACCTCCCGTTCTCGCCGGTCGGGGCCGGCGCACAGACGCTGGCCGCCGCACGGGAGTTCCGCAAGCTGACCGAGGCCATCGTCAACGTCGCGGCGACCGAGACGCGCCTGCGGCGCATCGGCGAGGAGATCAAGAAGACCAACCGGCGCGTGAACGCTCTGGAGCAGCTCGTCATCCCCAACATCAACGGCGAGATCCGCCAGATCCGCAGCGTGCTCGATCAGCGCGCCCTGGAAGAGGTCACGGTGCTCAAGCGCATCAAGGCCAAGCTGGAGGCGCGAGAGCAGGGCGGCGAGGCCTGAGATAGGCCTGCCGGCGGCGCGCGCGAGCGCGCTCCCACAACACGGGGATCGCGGTGGGCCGGCTCTCGGGCCGGTCCACCGTCGTTTCGCGGCGCGGCGTGCCGTTGTACCTCCGTTGTGCTTTACAGGGGTCGGTGCGAACGGTAGCATGACCCCACACCACAATGTGGTCGCACCTGAACGAGGGGAAGAGAGGTACGTATGCGCAGATTGGCATTCTTCGTGGCAATCGTAGCCCTGGTGGCCATGAGCACCGCCGTGGCCCAGCAGAGCCTGCTGGACAAGGTCAAGGCTCGTGGCACGCTCGTGTGCGGGGTCAACAACCAGCTGCCCGGCTTCGGCAGCGTCGACGCCAGCGGCAAGTTCGTCGGCTTCGACGTGGACTTCTGCCGCGCCATCGCAGCGGCCGTCCTGGGCGACGCCAGCAAGGTCCAGGTCCGCCCCCTGTCGGCGCAGGAACGCTTCACGGCCGTGCAGACCGGCGAGGTCGACGTGCTCATCCGCAACACCACCTGGACGAGCAGCCGCGACAGCACGGTGGGCATGGAATTCGCGCCCACCACCTTCTACGACGGCCAGGGCTTCCTGGTCCGCACCGACTCCGGCATCAACACGCTGCAAGACCTCGAGGGTCGGAAGATCTGCGTGCAGTCCGGCACCACGACCGAGAAGAACCTGGCGGATGTGCTCGGCGCCCTCAACATCAGCTTCACGCCGGTGATCTACGAGAACCCCGACCAGGCCTCCTCCGCCTACGACAACGGGGCCTGTGACGCCTTCACGTCCGACAAGTCGCAGCTCGCGAGCCGCAAGACCACGCTCCGCGATCCCTCGGCGCACAAGATCCTCGACGCCACCATCTCCAAGGAGCCGCTCGGGCCGGCCGTTCTCGACGGTGACTCGACCTGGTTCGATGCCGTCAAGTGGATCGTGTTCGGCGTGATCACCGCCGAGGAGTACGGCATCACCTCGCAGAACGTGGAGAACGTCGCGCAGACCTCCACGAACCCGACCGTGCGCCGCATGCTGGGCGTCGAGGGGGACAACGTCACGGGGCTCGGCCTGCCGGCCGACGGCATCCTCCAGGCCATCAAACAGGTCGGCAACTACGCCGAGATCTACAACCGCAACCTCGGTCCCGACACGCAGTTCAACATCCCGCGCGGGTTGAACAAGCTCTACACCAACGGTGGGATCCTGTACGCACCGCCGTTCCGTTGAGCACGACCGTCTGACATGTCGAGACCCATGACGGCACTGCGGGGGACGCGCCATGGCGCGTCCCCGGGGTCCTGGCGCAGGTGGTGTTCGCCGTGGTCGTCGTGCTGGCCGCGGCACTTATCTATCACAACGTGAGCTCGGCGCTGAGCCGGTCGCATGTCCCGGCGTCCTTCTCGTTCCTGGGGGTCCGCGCGGGCATCCCGATCGCCGAGACGCCCATCCGCTACACGCCCAACGACAGCTACGGACGCGCCTTCCTGATCGGCGTGCTGAACACGCTGAAGGTGGCGCTGGTGGGGGTCGTGCTCGCCTCCGTGCTGGGGGTGGTGGTGGGCGTGATGCGCCTGTCGGCCAACTGGCTGCTGCGCCAGCTCGCGAACCTCTATGTCGAGACCATCCGCAACACCCCGCTGGCGGTCCAGATCGTCTTCTGGTACACCGCCATCCTCACACCGCTGCCGCCCCGCATCCTCAGCGCGGTGCGCTGGCCCGGGGGCGTGCTGGTCAGCAACCAGGGCATCGCGCTGCCCTGGCCCCACCCCACCCTGAGCTTCGGGGCGTGGCTACCCTACCTGGGAGCGGCGGTGGTCCTCGCCGTGGTGGCCTACCTGCTGAGGCGGCGTCAGCTCCTGAGGGCCGACCGCCCCGGGAACGCGTTGGCACCGGCGCTGTTGGTCCTGGGGGTCGTGGCCGTGGGCGGGTACTTCCTGGCCGGCAGGACGCCCCTCCCCGAGGGGACCGCCACCAGCTTCCGGCAGGAGAGCGGCATCGCCACGGTCTACGTCGACGCCAACGGCAACGGCACGCTCGACAGGGGTGAGCGCACGCTGGCGTACACGCCGGTCGAGGGACGGGTCGCCCACGGGGTCCTCACCACCCAGACACAGGACCTGTCGGAGTCGCGGCGCATCGACTACGCCCGCTTCCGCTTCCCGCCGCTCCACGCGGGCGAGTACGACGATGCCACGGTGGCGTTCGCCGATCCCGCGAAGGCGGAGGGGCTGAAGATCCACTTCGTGCACGTCCCCTACCAGGGGATCGTGTACAAGGACGTCAACGGCAACGGACGCTTCGATCCCGGTGAGGAGCTCGCGTCCACGGGCCCGTCCAAACGCGGCTACGCAGCCGAGCTGCGCCTCACGGTCGACGGCTTCCGGCGCCGCCTCGTGACCGACCGCACCGGCCAGGCGCGCATCCCCCGGTTCACGACGGGGGCTCCGCCGGCGTCCTCCGGAGGGGGAGGGGGCGCCAACATCAGCCCCGCGCAGCTCTTCGCGCCGCCCGCTCCCAGCACCCCCTCCGCGGAGGCACCCGCTGCGCTGCAGGCGACCTTCCAACCCAGCGCGCCCCGCCCCCTGGTCGTGAGCCGCCCCACCATCCCCATCAGCACGTACTTCGGGGGCATCACGCTGTCGAGCAACTACCTGGCCCTGCTGCTGGGGCTGGTGATCTACACCGCCAGCTTCATCGCCGAGATCGTGCGCGGCGGGATCCAGGCGGTCCCCGGCGGCCAGCGCGAGGCGGCCAAGGCCCTCGGGCTCTCGGACTTCCAGACCTTCCGCCTGGTCATCTTCCCTCAGGCGCTGCGCATCATCCTCCCGCCCATGATCAGCCAGTACCTCAACCTCACCAAGAACTCCTCGCTGGCGCCGCTCGCCGCCTACGTCGAGCTCTTCGCCATCACGACGATCATCGCGTCGCAGACGGGAGCCAGCGTGCCCGTGACGATCATGCTGATCGGCTCGTACATCGTGATCAGCCTGGTGTTCGCGCTCATCCTCAACGCGGTCAATGCGCGGCTCGCGCTGGTGGAGCGCTGACGTGTCCACCATGCGCAGGCCTCCCGCAACGCAGCGCGGCGCGCTCGTCTGGCTCCGCACCAACCTGTTCTCGAGCTGGGGCAACGCCATCGCCTCGGTCGTCACCGCCGTCGTGCTGCTCTACCTGGGCGGCGAGCTCCTGGTCTGGGTCGTGACGCAGGCTCATTGGGGCCCCGTCTGGGCCAATTTGAAGCTGTTCGCCGTCTACCGCTACCCGCCGGAACTGCTGTGGCGGCCCTTCGCCTCGTCGGCCCTGGTGCTCGCGCTACTCGGGGTCACCGCCGGCGTCGGCAGGGGAGGTGGCGAGTCGATCGCCGGCGGGGTGTTCTGGTGGTTCTTCGGGCTCAGCGCGCTGCTCACCCTGGTCGGGCTCTTCGCGTGGCCGGTCGCGCGATGGGGTTGGCTGGCGGTCAGCGCGGTGGGGTTGCTCGGCTACGCTGCCGGGCGCCGCGCGCCGCGCCTGGCGCGGGCGCTCCCGTGGTCGTGGGGCGCCTCCCTGCTCGTCCTGGTCGTGCTCCTCAACGGCTTCGGAGGCCACGGCGCGCTGCGTGCGGTGAGCACCAAGGAGTGGGGCGGCTTCATGCTCACCCTGATCCTCTCCGCGGTGGGGATCGCGGTGAGCTTCCCCCTCGGCATCGCGCTGGCCCTGGGCCGGCGCAGCCGCCTTCCCGTGATCCGCGTGGTGTGCGTGGGCTTCATCGAGATCGTGCGCGGAGCGCCGCTCATCATGTGGCTGTTCATCGCGTCGCTGATGGTCCCGCTGGTGCTGAACGTGAGCCCCAGCGCGGTGGGACCGCTGGCGCGGGCGATGGTGGCGGTGACGCTCTTCTCGGCGGCGTACATGGCCGAGAACGTCCGCGGGGGCCTCCAGGCGGTGCCCAAGGGGCAGTACGAGGCCGCGCAGGCCCTGGGGTTGTCCGGTTGGCAGCGCACGCGGCTGATCGTCCTGCCGCAGGCGCTACGGGCCGTGATCCCGGCGATCGTGGGGCAAGCGATCGCGCTGTTCAAGGACACCTCGCTGGTGTTCATCGTGGGGCTGTTCGACTTCTTCAACGTCGGCAACATCGTGGCCAACCAGGGCGCTTCGCTGCTCATCCCGGGCGGCGTGCGACTGGAGCTGTCGCTGTTCCTGGCGGTGGTGTACTGGTTCTTCGCCTATCGTATGAGCGTGGCGTCCCGCCAGCTCGAGCGCCAGCTCGGTGTCGGGGAGCGGTAGCCGGGTCTGGCGCTGCCAGGCCGTCCAGGCGGAAGGAGAGACATGACGGAGGAAGCGGTTCTCCGAGACCCGGTCCGGGCCGAGGCGCCGGACGGTGGGACTCGGATCATCGAGGTGGAGGGCTTGAACAAGTGGTTCGGGGAGTTCCACGTGCTCAAGGACATCCACCTGTCGGTCAACCGGGGCGAGGTGGTCGTGATCATCGGCCCGTCGGGGTCGGGCAAGTCGACCTTGATCCGTTGCATCAACCGGTTGGAGGAGCATCAGCAGGGGCGCATCGTGGTGGACGGCATCGAGTTGACCGATGACGTGCGTAACATCGATCAGGTGCGTCGGGAGACGGGGATGGTGTTCCAGCAGTTCAACCTGTTCCCGCATCTGACGGTGCTGGAGAACGTGACGTTGGCGCCGGTGCGGGTGCGGAAGTGGCGCAAGTCGCAGGCCGAGGAGCGCGCCATGTACTTCCTGGACAAGGTGGGGATCCCGGAGCAGGCGAGGAAGTACCCGGGGCAGCTGTCGGGGGGGCAGCAGCAGCGTGTGGCGATCGCGCGGGCGTTGACGATGGAGCCGAAGGTGATGCTGTTCGACGAGCCGACCAGCGCGCTCGATCCGGAGGTGATCGGGGAGGTGCTGGAGGTGATGGTGACGCTCGCCAAGGAGGGCATGACGATGGCGGTGGTCACGCACGAGATGGGGTTCGCGCGGGAGGTGGCGGACCGGGTGATCTTCATGGATGCCGGGCAGATCGTGGAGGTGGGCACGCCTGAGCACTTCTTCCAGAATCCCCGTGAGGAACGCACGAAAGCGTTCCTCTCCAAGATCCTCTAGCGGGGGAATCTCACAGCCCTGGAGCGGCCGACGCGCCTATGCTGGCGCCATGGCGTGCACCGCTCCCAGCGAGGTTTCCGCATGACCGACGCCACACCCGACGCGTCCGCCGGACGCGGGATGCGCATCGCGGACCTGCTCCGCACCATGGTCTCCAAGGGCTCGTCGGACGTTCACCTGCAGGCGGGCGCTCCGCCCCACATGCGGATCGACGGCGAGCTGATCGCCTTCGAGGGCGTGCCGGCGCTCACGCCCGAGCAGACCGAGCAGATCGCCCTCGCCATGATGAGTGAGAGTCAGCGCGAGCTGTTCCGGCATCGCCACGAGGTCGACTTCGCCTTCACCATCCCCAACGTCGCGCGTTTCCGCTGCAACGTGCTGCGGCAACGGGGCTCGATCGGGGTCGTGATGCGCGTCATCGGCGACGCCATCCCCAGCTTCGAGTCGCTCGGGCTGCCCACGTCGGTGGTCACGGAGTTCGCCAGCCAGCCTCGCGGGCTGGTGCTGGTCACGGGGCCGACGGGTTCCGGCAAGACGACCACGCTGGCCGCGATGATCGACTACATCAACCGGCGCTTCGCGCGCAACATCATCACCATCGAAGATCCGATCGAGATCCTCCACAAGAACCATCGCAGCCTCGTCATCCAGCGCGAGATCGGCCTCGACACCGCCGACTTCGTGGGTGCCCTGAAGTACGCCATGCGGCAGGACCCCGACGTCATCATGGTCGGCGAGATGCGCGACAAGGAGACGGTGGAGGCGGCCATCACGGCGGCTCAGACCGGGCACCTGGTGCTCAGCACGCTCCACACGCTCGACACGATCCGGACCGTGAACCGCATCATCGACTTCTTCCCGCCGCACGAGCGCGGGCAGATCCGCATCATGCTCGCCGAGTCGCTCCTCGGGATCCTCAGCCAGCGGCTGCTGCCGCGTGCCGATGGGGCCGGGCGCGCCCTCACGCTCGAGGTGCTGGTCAACACGCCGCTCATCCGCGACTACATCAAGGACGAGGAGAAGACCCCACTGATCAAGGAGGCGCTCATGCAGGACAACCTGCGTGGCATGCAGACCTTCGATCAGCACCTGGTCGAGCTCTACCTCGAGGGCAAGGTCACGCTGGAGGACGCCACCTTCATGGCGACCAGCCCGCACGAGCTGCGGTTGATGATCACGCAGCGCCAGGGTGGCATGGACGCCCGCGAGGAAGAGGAGTTCGACCGTCTCCTGCAGAGCCATCGCGGCCCGCTGGGCTGAGCGCCACGGCTGGCCGGGCCCCTCGGCTACACGCCAGGAACGCTCGAGCTGAAGGGGAGGACGCGGGTCGCACGGCCCCACAGGTCATAGGCGTCCGCGGCGGTGACCAGGACCTCGATCCGATCGCCGATCTTGACCGTTCCGTCGGTCTGGACGATGACCGTACCATCGACCTCGGGAGCGTCCGCCGGGCTGCGCCCCACCACCGTACCGGGCTCGTCGCCGTAGCCGTCCACCAGCACGGGCAGCGAACGGCCCACCTTGGCGCGCTGCCGCTCCTGGCTGATGGCGCGCTGCAGCTCCATCAAGCGCTCGTAACGTTCCATCTTCACCTCCTCGGGCACGGTGCCGGGGAGGTCGTTGGCGGCGGCGCCCTCGACGGTGCTGTAGCGGAAGGCGCCGACGCGGTCGAGCTGGGCTTCCTCGAGGAAGGAGAGCAGCAGCCCGAAGTCCTCCTCGGTCTCGCCGGGGAAGCCGACGATGAAGGTCGAGCGCAGCGTCAGCTCCGGGCAGGCCTCGCGCCACGCCCGCAGGGTCCGCAGGTGGCTCTCCGGTCCGCCCGGCCGCCGCATGGCACGTAGCACCGACGGGCTGGCGTGCTGCAGGGGCACGTCGAGGTAGGGCAGCAGCAGATCCTCCGCCATCAGGGGGAGCAGGTCGCGCACGTGGGGGTGCGGGTAGACGTAGTGCAGGCGAACCCACACCCCGAGCCGGCCGAGCTCGCGGGCGAGGTCGGGCAAGCGAGCGGGCACGTGGCGGCCATCGACCTCGCTGACGCGGTGGTGCAGGTCGGTGCCGTAGGCGGCGCTGTCCTGTGCGATCACGAGCAGCTCGCGCGTGCCGCTGGCCACCAGGCGGGTGGCCTCGAAGATCACGTCGGCGGCGTCGCGCGAGCGCTGCAGGCCGCGCAGCTGCGGGATGATGCAGAAGCTGCAGCGGTGGTCGCAGCCCTCGGCGATCTTGAGGTAGCTGTAGTGGCGCGGCGTCAGCTTCACCTGGGGACCGGCCGAGGCGCGGCTGGGGGCGTGCCCGCCCGCGGGGCGCAGTCGGGTGAAGGGGTCGGTGTCGGGCGGGAGCACCTCGTGCACCGCCCTCAGCACCCCGTCGACGTCGGCTTGCCCGGTCACCGCCAGCACCGCGGGGTGACGCGCCAGGATCGTTTCGGGGCGCTCGCCCAGGCAGCCCGTGACCACCACCCGACCGTTCGCCTGGAGGGCCTCGCCGATGACGCCGAGCGACTCCTCGACGGCGGGTGTGATGAAGCCGCAGGTGTTGACCACCACGACCTCCGCCTCTTCGTAGCCGGCGACGAGCTCGTACCCCTCGGCGCGTAGCTCGGTGAGGATGCGCTCGCTGTCGACCAGCGCCTTGGCGCAGCCGAGGCTGACGAAGCCTACGCGGCCGCTCACGCCCTCGCGCCTCTCGCTAGGCCGGCTTCGTTGCGCGCGGCGCGTGCGACCCGCCGGCGCAGCAGCGGGCGCAAGCGCCCAGCCAGGTAGAGCGAGCCGGCCACCACCACGAGGCCCCCCGCCGGGCAGCGCTGTAGCGCTGCTTCCAGGGCACGCCCGGGGTCCGGTAGGAAGCAACGGCCGGTGAGATCGGGCAAGGGGCGCTGCCCCTCGGCGGCTTCGGTGACGACCACGCCGGTGGCCCCGGGTTCGAGCGCGGCCAGCGTGGCAGCCGCCTGCTTGCGTTCCAGGGCGCCGAACAGAAGTACGTAGCCGGGCGTCAGCTCCGCCGCCAGGGCCGCCGCAGCCGCGGGGT
>JARRMM010000044.1:0-14895 GCA_037386005.1 Deinococcales bacterium
GCGCGACGCTCTTCGGCCTGCCGGACTCGACCACGGTGGACGCCGAGTGGGCGGCCTGGGCCAACGCCACGGCCGTACGCGAGCTCGACTTCCACGACACCTACCTCGCCGCGGACTACGCCCACCCCGGCGATACCATCCAGCCGCTGCTGGCCGTGGCGCAACAGACCGGGCGGGACGGCGCGGCGCTGACGCGTGCCATCGCCACCGCCTACGAGGTCCAGATCGCGCTGGTGGACGCCATCTCCCTCCACGAGCACGCCATCGATCACATGGCCCACCTCTGCCCTGCCACGGCGGCCGGCCTCGGGACGCTGCTCGACCTCGACGTCGGCGCCACCCTCCAGGCCATCAACCAGGCGGTGCACACCAGCATCACCACGCGGCAGTCACGCAAGGGGGAGATCTCGAGTTGGAAGGCCTACGTCCCCGGCTACTCGGGATGGCTGGCCGTCCTCGCCGTCGACCGGGCCATGCGCGGAGAGAAGGCGCCGGCCCCGATCTACGAGGGCGGGGATAGCGTGATCGCCCGCCTGCTCGACGGGCCCGAGGCGCGTTACGAGGTGCGGCTGCCCGCACCGGGCGAGAGCAAGCGCGCCATCCTCGCCTCCTACACCAAGGAGCACTCGGCCGAGTACCAGGCGCAGGCGCTCATCGACCTCGCGTTCGAGCTCCGTCCGCGCCTTGGCGACCTCGAGGCGATCGAGGAGATCGTCATCCACACCTCGCACCACACCCACCGCGTCATCGGCAGCGGCTCGGGCGACCCGGAGAAGTACGACCCCGCCGCCAGTCGCGAGACGCTCGACCACAGCGCCATGTACATCTTCGCCGTAGCTCTGCAGGACGGCGGCTGGCACCACGAGGCGAGCTACGCGCCGGAGCGCGCCGCCCGCCCGGACACCGTGCGTTTGTGGCGCAAGATCCGTACCGTCGAGGACCCGGCCTGGACCGAGCGCTACCACCACGCCGATCCGACCCGGAAGGCCTTCGGGGCACGTGTCGAGGTGCGCCTGAGCGGTGGCCGCCACGCAGGGGCCGAGCTGGCGGTGGCGAACGCGCACCCCAACGGTCGGCGGCCCTTCACCCGCCCCGACTACCTGGCGAAGTTCCGGACCCTGGCGCAGGGGGTGGTCGCGGAGGGGGAGCAGGCGCGGTTCCTGGAGCTGGTCGAACGGCTCCCGACGCTGCAGGCGGGCGACCTCGCCGGCCTCACGCCCGTGGCTCCCGAGGGGACCGTCCCGCGGGCGGAGCGCGACCAGCGCGGGATCTTCTGATGCTCTACGCGCGCTCGAGCGCCTCGCAGAAGCGCCGCCGACTGCGGGAGGCGCTCGCCGGCGACCGGCTGCTCCGGCTGCCGGGCGCGTTCTCTCCTCTGGTGGCACGCCTCCTCGAGGCACAGGGGTGGGACGGCATCTACGTCTCCGGCTCGGTGGTGGCGGCCGACCTGGGTCTTCCCGACATCGGCCTCACCAGCCTGCACGAGGTCGCGCGCCGTGGCGGGCAGATCGCACGGGTGACGGAGCTTCCCGCGCTGCTCGACGTGGACACCGGCTTCGGCGAGCCCATGAACGTGGCGCGGACCGTGCAGGAAGCGGAGGACGCCGGCGTCGCCGGCCTCCACCTGGAGGACCAGGAGAACCCCAAACGCTGCGGGCATCTCGATCACAAGAGCGTGGTCGACCAGGGCACCATGCTGCGGCGCATCCAGGCCGCCGTGGAGGCGCGCCGCGACCCCGACCTGCTGCTCATGGCGCGCACCGACGCTCGCGCCGTGGAGGGGCTCGACGCCGCCATCCGCCGCGCACGGGCCTACGTCGAGGCCGGCGCCGACGCCATCTTCCCCGAGGCGCTCGCGTCCGAGGACGAGTTCGCCGCCTTCCGAGACGCCGTCGATGCCCCCTTGCTCGCCAACATGACCGAGTTCGGCAAGTCGCCGCTTCTGTCGGCCGGCACCCTCGAACGGCTCGGCTACGACATGGTGATCTATCCGGTCACGACGCTGCGGCTCGCCATGGCGGCGGTCGAGCGCGGCATGGACGAGCTGCAGGCAGGCGACGACCAGGAGGCGCTGGTAGCTCGCATGCAGACGCGCGCGCGCCTGTACGAGCTGCTCGATTACGGCGCCTACGCCGCGTTCGACCGGAGCGTCTTCGACTTCACGCTGGACGACTGACCAGCGGTCGGGGCGGCCGGGCCCCGGGACAGCGACCGAGCGGCCTCCTGTACAATGCGCCCATTCGGGAGGACTGTCCATGGCCGATACGCTCACCAGGTCGAAGCTCAACCGACGCAGCTCCGTCGTCACCCAGGGCGACCAGCGCGCTCCGAACCGCGCCATGCTGCGCGCCGTGGGGTTCGGCGACGAGGACTTCGACAAGCCGATCATCGCCATCGCCAACGGTCATAGCACCATCACGCCCTGCAACGCCGGGCTCGGTGACCTCGCCGCGACCGCCGAGACCGCCGCCCGGAGCGGCGGCGGGATGCCCCAGACCTTCGGCACCATCACCATCTCCGACGGCATCTCGATGGGCACCGAGGGGATGAAGCTGAGCCTGGTCTCCCGCGAGGTGATCGCGGACAGCATCGAGACCGTCTGCCGGGGGCAGAGCATGGATGGGCTGCTGGCCGTCGGCGGCTGCGACAAGAACATGCCCGGCGCCATGATCGCCATCGCGCGCCTGAACATCCCCAGCGTCTTCGTCTACGGCGGCACCATCAAGCCCGGTCACCTGGACGGCGAGGATCTCACCATCGTGAGCGTGTTCGAGGCCGTCGGGCAGTACTCCGCCGGGCGCATCCCCCTGGACACCTTCCGGGCCATCGAGCAGAACGCCTGCCCCGGCAACGGCTCCTGCGGTGGGATGTACACCGCCAACACCATGTCCTCCGCCATCGAGGCGATGGGCATGAGCCTTCCGGGCTCGAGCACGATGGCCGCGGAGGACGACGAGAAGCGTGACAGCGCCGCCGAGAGCGCACGCGCGCTGCTGCGGCTGGTCCAGGACGAGCTGCTCCCGCGCGACATCATGACCCGGGACGCCTTCGAGAACGCCATCCGGGTGGTGATGGCGGTGGGCGGCAGCACCAACGCCGTGCTCCACCTCATGGCCATCGCCCACGCGGCGGAGGTCGAGCTCGGCCTCGAGGACTTCGAGCGCATCCGTCAGAGCACGCCGCTGTTCTGCGACCTCAAGCCCTCCGGCCGCTACGTCGCCACCGACCTGCACCGCGTGGGGGGCATCCCGCTGGTCATGAAGATGCTGCTCGAGGCGGGACTCCTGCACGGCGACTGCATGACGGTGACCGGCAAGACGGTCGCCGAGAACCTCGCCGACGCACCGAGCGTGCCGCCGGCCGGCCAGGACGTGGTGCGCCCCATCGACCAGCCGCTGTACCCCCACGGCCACCTCAACATCCTGCGCGGCAACCTCGCCCCCGAAGGCGGCGTGGCGAAGACGACGGGGCTCAAGACCCGTCGCATCCAGGGGCCGGCGCGCATCTTCGAGAGCGAGGAGGACTGCCTCGCCGCCATCCTCGAGGACCGCATCCAGCCCGGCGACGTCATCGTCATCCGCAACGAGGGCCCCCGCGGCGGCCCCGGCATGCGGGAGATGCTCTCCCCCACCAGCGCCATCATCGGCAAGGGGCTCGGGGACTCGGTGGGCCTCATCACGGATGGGCGCTTCTCGGGCGGGACCTACGGACTGGTGGTGGGCCACGTAGCCCCGGAGGCCGCGGTGGGAGGCCCGATCGGCCTGCTGGCCGAGGGCGACACCATCACCATCGACGCCGACCGGAACCTGCTGCAGGTGGAGCTGAGCGATGCGGAGCTCGGCAGGCGGCGGGACGCCTGGCAACCGCCCCGCCCGCGCTACTCCGTCATGCCCTCCGGCTCGTCCTCGATGCCCTTCGGCCGCCGCAGGAACAGAAGTGGCAGCACCAGACCGAGCAGGGCGAGCACCCACAGGGTGATCGACAGCGGGCTGTGCCAGAGCGTGAGCCAGTTGCCGTTGCCGAGGTTGAGCGCGCGCCGGAGGTTGACCTCCATGTCGTCGCCCAGCAGGAGGCCCAGGATGACGGGCACGAGCGGGATGTCGAGCTTGCGCAGCAGGTAGCCCCCCACGCCGAAGCCGATCATCAGGAAGATGTCGAAGACGCTGTGGCTGATCGAGTAGACGCCCAGGAAGCCGACCATCGTGACCACCGGCATCAGGATCCACCCCGGCACGCTCAGGAGCCGGACGAACAACCCTACCAGCGGCAGGTTGAGCACCAGCAGCACGATGTTCCCCAGGTAGAGCGAGGCGATCAGGCCCCACACCACCTCGGGGTGCTGGCTGAACAGCAGGGGCCCGGGCGTGATGTTCAACGACATGAGCATCGCCAGGAGGACGGCGGTGGTGCCGCTGCCGGGCACCCCGAGCGTCAGCATGGGGACGAGCGCGCCGCCGGCGGCGGCGTTGTTGCCCGCTTCCGGTGCCGCCACGCCGCGCGGGTCGCCGGTGCCGAAGGTCCCCTCCCGGTCCACCAAGCGCTTCTCCAGGGTGTAGGCGATGAAGCTGCCCAGCGACGCTCCGGCACCCGGCAGGACGCCGGAGATGAAGCCGACGACGCTGCCACGGACCATGCTGAGCAACGAGCGGCCGATGTCGCGGATGCGGGCGGCGACGCGCCCTACCTTGTAGCGGATGAACTCGCCGGCGTGGAGCGTCTCGAGGAACACCAGCGCCTCGCTGATGGCGAACAGCCCCACGATGGCGACGATGAAGTCGATGCCCTCGAAGAACTTCATCTGCCCGAAGGTGTAGCGCGGGATGGAACTTCCAGGATCGAGACCGACCGTGGCGAGCATGAGCCCGAGGACCGCACCGATGAGGGTCTTGACCGGGTTCTTGCCCGTCAGGCTGCTCAGGGTCGAGAAGGCCATCACGTAGAGCGCGAAGTACTCGGCCGGCCCGAAGCGGATGGCGATCTTGGCGAGGACCGGCGCGAACAGCATGAGACCGATGGTGGCGAGGGTGGCGCCCACGAACGACGCGACCGCCGAGATGGCGAGCGCCGAACCGCCCCGGCCCTGCTTGGCCATCGGGTAGCCGTCCAGCGTGGTCATCACGGCGGGCTCGTCGCCCGGGATGTTGAGCAGGATGCTGGAGATGCGCCCGCCGTACATGGCGCCGTAGTACACGCTGGCGAGGAGGATGAGCGCCGACTCGGGCCGCAGGCCGAGCGTGAAGCTCACCGGGATGAGGATGGCGACGCCGTTGGCCGGCCCCAGGCCCGGCAGGGCACCGACGATGGTGCCCGCGAAGGCGCCGAGCAGCGCCAGCCCCAGGTTCAGCGGCTGGAAGGCGACGCCGAAGCCCTGTCCGAGGAGGTGGAGGGTCTCCACGCTAGCCGCCGAAGAGCGCCCCGCTGGGCAGGGGCAGGCCGAGGAGCGAGTTGAACAGAAGATAGAGGGCGACGCTGCTCGTCAGGCCCGTGATGCCTGCCTGCCACCACCGCGCTCCCATCAGCAGGGCCATGAACGTTACCACCAGAACGGTGGACGCCAGGAACCCGATGGGGTCCAGGAGGAGCGCGTACGCCACCAGCCCGCCGACGAGGACGAGCTGCCGGAGCAGCACCACCCTCTTGGGCCAGGGAGCGCCCGGTTGGGGCCTCACGATCAGGTAGAGGCTGAACAGGGCCAGGAAGCCGGCCAGCATCATCGGCCAGGCCTGTGGCCCCAGCGGGTCCGTCAGGAAGCTGGTGCGGAAGCTCCGGGCGTGGAGCCCGAAGGCGATGGCCAGCGCCAGCAGCAGCACACCCGTGATGCGGTCGGTCATGAGGTCCGTGCCCTTCGGGAGCCGAGCTCCCTGCAGCGAGCGTTGGGGGGCGCGCCGGGCGTCGGCGCGCCCCCCTGGGCGTCACTGCAGCAGGCCGATCTCCTTGGAGAGGTCGCGCAGGTCCTTGATCTGCGTGTTCACGAAGTCGTTGAAGGCATTCCCGCTCATGTGGAACGGCGCCAGGCCGTTGCTCTCCATGGCCGCCTTCCACTCGTCGGACGCGTAGAGCGTGTCCATGGTGGACTGCCAGTAGGCGAAGGCGTCGTCGCTGACCTTGCCGGGGACGTAGAAGCCGCGCCAGTTGGCGCCCACCACGTCGTAGCCCTGCTCCTTGGCGGTCGGGATGGACGCCAGGTCGCCGGGCAGGCGCTCGTCGGACAGCACCGCCAGCACCCGCACGTTGCCGGCCTCGACCTGACCCTTCAGCTCGGAGATGTCGCCGGTGACCGCCTGGATGTGGTTGCCCAGCAGCTGGGTCAGGGCGTTGCCACCGCTGTTGAAGGAGATGTACTTGACGTTCTTGACCCCCTGCATGCCGGCCGCCTTCATCAGCAGCAGCACCTTGAGGTGGTCCCAGCCGCCGACGGCGCTGCCGCCCCCGAAGGCGACCTTCGACGGATCGCTCTCCACGGCCTGCACCAGATCGGCGAGGGTCTGGTAGGGCGAGTCGTTGTTGACCGCGATGACGCCGAAGTCCGCACCGATGGCGGCGACCCAGCGCACCTGGTCTTCGCTCAGCCCGGCGAACTGGTTCTGCGCCAGGCGCGTGGTCGTCGCGGTGCTCGCGGCGATCAGCAGGTTGGGATCATCGTCGCGCTTGCTGACCACGTAGCCGTAGGCGACGCCACCGCCACCGCCGGGCATGTTGGTGACCTTGACGGGCTGCGGCGCCATCTTCAGGTCGTAGAGGATCTTGCCCACCGAGCGGCAGGTGAAGTCCCAGCCACCGCCGGGGTCGGCCGGCGCGATGCACTCCACGTTGTTCGGCGAGAACGCGAACGCGCCGCCGGTCAGGGCGAGCAGCATCGCGATCAACAGGAACCTGGGCATGCGTACCTTCATCGTGACCTCCCTTTCGGCCCAACGGGGGGTGGACCCCCGCTTCGACCCCTCCTACGCGGCGTCGGCCTCCTCGACCCACGCCTGCATGGCCGCCGTGGCGGCGGCCAGGTGTTCCTGTACGGCAGCATCGGCCGCGTCCTCGTTGCGCGCCAGCAAGGCGTGGAGGATCGCCGCATGCTCTCGCCACACCTCGCGCGCGCGGCCGGGCCGTTGTGCCGCCAGCGCGCGCGCGAGGCGGAGCTGGTCGTAGACCAGGCTGGTCGCCCGCTCGAGCGCCCGGTTGCCGGCCAGGCGCACGATCGCCTGGTGGAAGTCCTTGTCCGGTGGATACCCGTGCCCGTTGTCGATGGCCCGGTTCGCGGCGTCCAGGAGCCGCTCCACGGCAGCGAGATCGGCATCCTCGGCACGCCGGACGGCGAGACGCGCCGCGGCGGTCTCCAACACGCGCCGCAGCTCCATCAGCTCGCTCACCTCGCTCGCCCCGTAACGGCGCACGAAGCTGCCCCGGCGGGGCACCCGGACGACCAGCCCTTCCTGCGCGAGGCGATCGAGCGCCTCGCGCACCGGGCCGCGGCTGACCTCGAGCCGTTCCGCCAGGCCGGCCTCGCTGAGCCTCGAGCCCGGTCGATGGCCACCCGAGAGCACGAGCGCCCGGATGGCCCGGTACACCTGTTCCGTGATGCTAGGCCCGGCCTTCAGGCCGGAGAGCGCGTCCATGCGGCGAGGACCCCTCCTAACGCGCACGAGCTGTCAACTGTCGACAGTTTACAGGGACATGAGCGCGCGATGAGTGGGATGAGCCGGTGTCGGTACACCGCGACCTGCCTCCGCCGCGGCGTGCCGTGACGCGGTAACCGCGGCGATCGCGCTCAGGCCGGCGTGGCGGGTCCGGGTGGCCGCTCGAGGTCCTGCCGTACCACGTCGAAGGCCGCGGGGTACACCAGCCGCCCACGCCAGGCGGGGTCGTAGCCCGAGAGGCGACGGGCCATGAAGACCGCATCCGGGAGCGGGTCCGGCGGGGTGATACCGTAGCGCGACGCGGGCACGAAGCCGAAGCGCGGGTAGTAGCCGGGGTGCCCGACCAGCACGATGAGCGGCTCGCCGGCATGGTCCGCACGGCCGATGCACTCGTGCATCATGGCGGTGCCAGCGCCGCGGTACTGGTAGGCCGGGAGCACCGCGATCGGAGCCAGGACCGCGACCGGCCTGGAGACGTCGCCGGCGACCAGCTCGGCATGACTGAGCAGGGCGTGCCCGACGATCCCCTCGTCCGTCTCCGCTACGACCGAGTACTCGGGTCGGAAACGTGCGGACGCACGGATGGCGTCCACCAGCTCCGACTCCGCCGATGTCGCGAAGGCCGACCGATGCACCGTTCGGATGCCGGCGACGTCGCCCGCCGCCTCACTGCGGATCCTGAGCACGCCTCAAGCTACACAGGACGGCCATGAGTTCGATGGGGCACGGCCGCCCACCCCCGTACAATCGCCGGCATGGGCCTCTTCCAGTCGTTCGCCCTGGTGCTGACCGTGACCGCCCTGTTCGGCTTCGTGAACGAGCGCTGGATCAAACTGCCCACCCCGATCGGCGTGACGCTGGTCGCCTTGCTGACGTCGCTCGGGCTGCTGCTGTTCCGCGACACGGCCCTCACCCACTGGGCACAGAGCTTCCTCGGCTCGCTCAACTTCGACGCTCTCGTCCTCCAGGGGCTGCTGAGCTTCCTGCTGTTCGCCGGCTCGCTCCACGTCAACCTGGAGGACCTGGGGCAGCAGGGCTGGCCGATCGTGGTGCTCGCCACCGTAGGCGTGCTGATCTCGACGGTGGTGGTCGGCTTCCTCGCCTACCTGGGGGCCGCCCTGCTGGGCTACGCCCTGCCGCTGACCTGGGCGTTCGTGTTCGGCGCCCTCATCTCCCCCACCGACCCGATCGCTGTGCTCGGCATCCTCCGGCGCCTGGGCGTCCGTCACGACGTGGAAACGCTGGTCGTGGGCGAGAGCCTCTTCAACGACGGTGTCGGGGTGGTGGTTTTCCTCGCCGCCCTCAACGTCGCCACCGCGTCGGCGGGCGCCCACGGTGGCGGGTCCGCTGGCACCTTCGTGCTGTTCGCGCGTGAGGCGTTCGGGGGCCTGGCGTTGGGCTTCGTGCTCGGCGTCACCACCTACCTGCTGCTGCGCGCCGTGGACCAGTACACCGTCGAGGTGCTCTTGACGCTCGCACTGGTGGCCGGAGGGTACGCGCTGGCCGACACCGCCCACGTCTCGGGTCCGCTGGCCATGGTGGTGGCGGGGCTGTTCATCGGCAACCGCGGGCGCATGCTGGCCATGAGCACCACCACCCGGGAACATCTGGACACGTTCTGGGAGCTGGTCGACGAGATCCTGAACGCCGTGCTGTTCGTCCTGATCGGGCTCGAGGTGCTGGTCCTCGCGCGCGGTTACCCCTGGCCCATGGCGCTGCTGGCCATCCCGCTGGTGCTCGTCGCGCGGTTCGTCAGCGCCGGCGCCGCCATCACCACGCTGCGCGCCCGCCGGCGCTTCCCGCCCTGGACCGTCCGCACGATGGTGTGGGGCGGCCTGCGCGGCGGCATCTCGGTGGCGCTGGCGCTCTCGCTTCCCATCGGCCATGAGCGTGACCTGATCGTGTCGATGACCTACGCCGTGGTGGTGTTCTCGATCCTGGTGCAGGGCTTGACGGTCTCCCGCGTGGCTCGGCGCATCCCCGCCGAAGGTGGACCCGGCTGAGCGCTGTCCGGCGACGCCTCCGAGGAACGGGCCCCTTGACGCGGCCGCATCGGCCGGACGTATGCTTCACGGGTTGGGGCGCGCCCGGGACCGCCGGGCGCGTCCGCTGGCTGGGGGCCGAGACGCCCCGGAGGGACCGCATGAGTCGACTACGCGTGACCGTCTGGAACGAGTACCTTCACGAGGTCGAGAACGATCTCGTCCGCGCCGTCTACCCCGACGGCATCCACGCCGAGGTGGGCTCGGCCATCGAAGAGCGCCTCGACGCTCAGGTGACGAGCGCCACGCTGCGCGAGCCCGAGCACGGGCTCACACAAGAGGTGCTCGACGGCACCGACGTCCTCTTCTGGTGGGGACACAAGGCCCACGCCGAGGTGGCCGACGAGATCGTCGAGCGTGTCCACCGTGCCGTGCTGGGCGGCATGGGGCTGGTCGTGCTGCACTCCGGGCACGTCTCCAAGGTGTTCAAGCGCGTGCTCGGCACCAGCGGCTGGCTCCGCTGGCGCGAGGCCGACGAGAAGGAGCGGCTGTGGAACCTGCAGCCGTCGCACCCGCTGCTCGAGGGCGTGCCGGAGCAGTTCGAGCTCGAGCAGGAGGAGATGTACGGAGAGCGCTTCGACATCCCCGAGCCCGACGAGCTCCTCATGATCTCCTGGTTCCAGGGGGGTGAGGTGTTCCGCAGCCTCTGCACCTGGCGCCGCGGCCACGGCCGGGTGGTGTACTTCCGCCCCGGTCACGAGGCCTACCCCACCTATCGCAACCCCCACGTCCGACGCATCCTCGCCAACGCCGCCGCCTACGCCGGCCGCCGCGTGACGCTCGACATCGGCCGCCCCATCCAGGTGGAGGCGTTCGAACCGGTGCCGAACCCCGGCAAGGAACACGTCGGGTGACGGCCGTGCACGACGCTTCCCGGAGGACCACCATGAACGATGATGCTGGCCCGGTGCGCGTGGCCGTGCTCGGGACCGGGGCGATCTCCAGGCGCCACGTCGAGGGCCACCGTGCCGCGGGGGCCGAGATCGTCGCCGTGTGCGACGTCGACGAGGGCTCGTTGGAGCGCCGGGCGCGCGAGTGGGGCGTCGACCGCCGCTACCGCGACTTCCACGACATGTTCGAGGACGGGGGGTTCGACGTGGTGAGCATCGCCGCACCGACGGCCGTCCACCACCCGGCCACCCTGGCAGCGGCGGCCCACGGCGTCCACGTGCTGGTGGAGAAGCCGATCGCGCTCTCGCTCGAGCTCGCCGACGAGATGATCGCCGCCTGCCGCCAGGCAGGTGTGCTGCTCCAGGTGAACCACCAGCTCCGCTCCGGCGGACCGGCCCACCGTGCCAGGCAGGTGCTCGACTCCGGGGCCCTCGGCCGCGTCACCTACATCCGATTGCGCCAGGCGCACGACTGGGCGGGCCTCGGCGTCCGCCCCTCCTTCGCGACGCGGGCGTCGTCCGGGGGCGGCACGTTGCTCGACAACGGTTGCCACCTCATGGACCTGGCGCGGTTCTTCGGCGGCCGCGTCGACGAGGTCTATGCGCGCACCGCCAGCCTGCAGTACGACGTCGAGGTCGAGGACACGGCGGTGGTCTCGTTGCGCTTCGCCGACGGCGCCCTCGGCACGGTGGAGACGGCCTGGACCGCCACCGGGTGGGAAGAGGGTTTCTGGATCTACGGCACCGAGGGGGCGCTCGAGTGCTCCAACCGCTTCGGACCGCCGGTGCTGCGCCACAGCTACCGCACCTCGCCGGGCACGACGTGGGGCGACACCGACGTCACCACCTACGAGTTCGCCGGCGACGGCAACCACACCCGCCATATCGCCGCCTTCCTCGCCGCCGTGCGGGGGCAGGGCACGGTGGCCTGCAGCGGCGAGGACGGCCGGGAGGCGGTCCGGCTGGTGCTCGGCGCCTACGAGAGCGCCGCGCTGGGCAAGGCGGTGCCGCTCGAGAGCGTCCAGCACGCGAGCGTGCGGTGAGCGCGGCGCGCAGCCGGCGCACGGCGGTGCGGCCGACCTGGACGTAGACTGACGCATGACCTTCGAGGCGTTCCGCGCCGCCGCCGCGGCGATGGTCGATGACATCCCGGATGAGTTCCTCCAGGGCCTGCAGGGCGTGCACGTGTTCCAGGAGGCGCGGCCCGAGGAGGAGTACGAGGACGTCTACCGGCTGGGGGAGTACCTCGACCCCGGCAGCGAGGACTTCCTCGGGGGGCAGCCCGGCCTGGGCCGCCACATCGCCCTCTACTACGGATCGTTCGCGGCGGTCGCCGAGGGCGACCCCGACTTCGACTGGGAGGACGAGCTCTGGGAGACCATCACCCACGAGCTGCGGCACCACGTGGAGTCGCTGGCGGGCGAGGACGCCTTGGTCCAGGACGACGTCGAACAGCAGAGGACGTTCCATCGGCGCCCACGCTGAGCCCGCGCGGATCTCAGGCGGTCCGCGTCGCGAGAACCGTCCAGCTCGGATGAGCGGCGGCCAGCCTGGCCGCCGCCTCCTGGGCCGCCGCTTCGGCGGGCGCCAGCGCGAAGCAGCACGACCCGCTACCCGACATGGCGACCCCGCGGAGCCCCTCCGCCCGCAGCGCTTTGATCACCTCTCGCACCTGGGGATGGGCCCGCACCACGCCCGGCTGCAGCGCGTTCACGAAGCCCGGCTCCGCGCCGGAGCGCAGCTTCTCCACCAGCGCGTCGAGCGGCATCCGTGAGGTGAAGCTCTGGAGCGCCCTGTACGCCTCGGCCGCCGACACTGCCTCGCCCGGGTAGGCCAGCACCAGCGCCAGCGGCGGCAGCGCCACCGGCTGCAGGCGCTCGCCTCGCCCCCGCGCCAGCGCCGCCGGCAGGTCCGCCAGGAAGAACGGCACGTCGGAGCCCAGGGCGAGGCCCAACCGTTGCACATCGACCTTCGCCGGCACCAGCACCCGCAGCGCTCGGAGGACCGCGGCGGCGTCGGACGAGCCGCCACCCAGCCCTGCCGCCAGCGGGATCCGCTTGCGCAGGCGTACGGCGACGCCCACCCCCTCGGCGCCCGCCTCCGCCAGGTAGCGGAGCGCGGCGCGCGTCGCCAGGTTGCGCTCGTCGCTGGGGAGGTCGGCCCCCTCCACCGACAGGAGCACGCCGCTGCCCGCACGCTCCACGCGCACCTCGTCGGCGAGCGACAGGCGGGCCATGAGCGTCTCGATCTCGTGGTAGCCGTCCCCCCGCCGTGCCAGCACCGACAGGCCGAGGTTCACCTTGGCGTGGGCCTGCTCCTCGACTGCCACCCTGCCGCTCACGGCGCCGCCTCGCGCGAGCGCTGCTCGAGCCACAGCTCCCGGAGCGCGGCGGCCAGCCGCAGGTCCTCCGGCGTGGTGATCTTGTGCAGCAGGGGGCTCCCGTCCACCAGCTCGACGCGCCGCCCGAGCCTCCGCACGAGCGCCGCATCGTCGGTAGCGACGACGCGCTCGGCCTCGGCACGGGCGTGCGCCTCGGCCAGCAAGCTCCGCACGAAGCCCTGGGGTGTCTGCACCGCGCGCAGCCGCTCGCGGTCGAGGGTGGCGCCGCTGTCGACCTCGACGATGGTGTCGGCCAGCGGCAGCGAAGCCGTGGCCGCGCCGTGGAGGCGCGCACCCTCCAGCACGCGACGCGCGACCGCTGCCGGGAGGAACGGGCGGGCGGCGTCGTGGACCAGCACGAGCTCCGCGGACGTCGAACCGACCAGCCGGGCCACCGTGCCCTGCCGGGTGTCGGCCCCGGCGACCACGCGAACGCCCGGAACCAGCCGTCTGGCGCGCGCCATGTCGCGCTCGGCCACTGCCACGACCACCTCATCCACGACGTCTTGCAGGGCGTCCACCGACCACTGCAGCAACGTCCGGTCGCCGACCGTCACGAAGGCCTTGGGGCCCGCCGCGAGACGCAGCCCCTGCCCCGCCGCTGCGAGCAGCCCCGCCACGCGCAGCTCCTCAGCCATCGTCCTCCTTCCAACGGGGGGACCGATCGTTGTCGATGCCGAGATGGTCGAGCACACGGGCGGTGATGCCGCCCACCAGGTCGTCGATGGTGCGGGGAGCCTGGTAGAAGCCCGGCGACGCGGGCAACACCACGGCACCGGCGTCGTTGGCCGCGAGCATGTTCTGGAGCATGGGCCGGGAGTAGGGGGCCTCGCGCACGACCAGCACCAGGGGGCGTCGTTCCTTCAGGGTGACGTGCGCGGCCCGGGCGATCAGGTTGTCGCCGAAGCCCCCCGCCACCTTGGCGAGCGTGCCGGCGCTGCATGGGACGACCACCATGCCGTCGACCCGGTAGCTCCCCGACGCGATGGGGGCACCGAGATCGGTGTCCTTGTGGACGACGTCGGCCAGCGCCTCGAGCTCGCCCACGCCGCCGTCGAGCTCCCCGGGCGCGACCTGCTTGGCGCCCGAGCTGACGACGAGGTGCGTCTGCACGCGGGTCGGCCGCAGGTAGCGCAGGAGGTCGACCGCGTAGATCAGGCCGCTCCCGCCCGTCACGGCGACGATCAGCCTGCGAGGCGCGGAAGAAGGACGGGCACGAGCCTTGTCGGGCACGCCCCAGCCTACCGCACGCCCGCCGCGACGGGCCACGGGCGTGAGCCTATACTGAGGGCCGTGGCGCTGGACGATCGCACCTGGACGCGCGGCACCGAGTTGTTCGAGGCGGGCGCCTACTGGGACGCCCACGAGGCCTGGGAGGACGCCTGGCGGGAGAGCTCGGGGGTCGAGAAGCACTTCCTGAGCGGGGCGATCCTGCTGGCTGCCGCCCTCCACAAGGCCCGCGCCCTCCACTCCGCCCGCGGCGGCCGGCGCAACTACGCCAAGGCGCTCAAGCACCTCGCACTGGTCCCCGACCGCTACCACGGCGTCGACGTGCGGGAGCTCGAGGCGCGCGTCCACGCCGCCCTGCGCGACCCCACCGACCAGCCCCGCATCCCCGTTTGCCCGGAGGCAGAGCCGTGAGTACCTTCCCCGAGTCCCCTTCCGACCGCGGCCGGCCCACGGACGGCTTGCTGCACGATCAACGGCGGGCCCGGCGGCCCAACACCGCCGCCTCGCTGCGGCGCTCCGAGACCGAACGCGTCCTGGCCGGCGTGTGCGGGGGGATCGCCACCTACGTCGACGCGGCTCCTTCCGTGGTCCGCGCCGTCTTCGTGCTGTCGCTGCTGCCCTCGATCGGAGTGACGGGCTTGGGCTACCTGCTGCTCTGGTGGCTCTTGCCGAGCGGCGCCTGAGCCTTCCCCCGTCGCACCACGTCGAGGGCCGGCCCCGCG
>JARRMM010000045.1:0-30370 GCA_037386005.1 Deinococcales bacterium
GAGCGGCTTCTCGCACAGCAGGTGCCGTCCCGCCTCCAGCACCGCCACCGCCTGCTCGCGGTGGAGAGCGGGTGGCGAGGTCACCGCGATCAGGTCCAGCTCGATCTCGAGCAGGTCCCGCCAGCTCCCGGTCGCCACCTCGATGCCGTGACGGGAGGCGACGTCGCGCGCCCGTTGCACGTCCCGGCTGGCGACCGCCGCGATCTCCACGCCTCCGGCCTGGAACGCCGGGATCAGCACCCGGTCGGCCCAGCCCGTTCCGATCACACCCACTCGCACGGTCATGATGTGCTCTCCCGCACCTGCATAGGCTCCAAGTCTACCCGCTCCGAACGCCGCCCTCGCCCTCACGGAGGGCGGGCGCACGCGTTCCATCCTGTAAGAAGTCCGTAAGAGCGGCGTAAGGCCACCGTGAGAGCGGCCCCGGTAGCCTCGTCCCATGCACTTCAACGAACTCCTGGAGCAGCTCGTCGAACGGGGGGCGTCCGACGTCCACCTGCACGTGGGGATGCCGGCGCTCGCACGCATCGACGGCAAACTCGTGCCCGTGACCGAGGCGAAGATCGCCCCCAGGTTCACCGAGGCGCTCGTCGACCTCATGTGCGACGAGCCGCAGAAGGCGGCGTTCAAGAGCCGGCACCAGGTGGACCTGGCTCACAGCGTGCCGGGGCTGGCCCGCTTCCGCGTCAACCTCTTCCGGCAACGCGGGTCGGTCAGTGCGGTGCTGCGCGTCATCACCTCCGACGAAGCGACCCTGCAGGTCGTGAACCTGCCGCAGGAGACCATCGACTACTTCCGCGACCACGAGAAGGGACTGGTGCTCGTCACGGGCGCCACCGGCAGCGGCAAGTCGACCACCCTGGCGCGCATCGTCGACGAGATCAACCGTCATCACGCCAAGATGATCGTGACGGTGGAGGACCCGATCGAGTACCTGCACCGCTCGAAGCGCTCGGCCGTGGTGCAGCGCGAGCTCGGCGTCGACGCTCGCTCGTTCTCGGAGGCGCTCATCGCCGCCATGCGCCAGGACCCGGACGTCATCATGATCGGCGAGGTCCGCGACCACGCCACCGCCGCAGCCGCCCTCAGCGCCGCCCAGACCGGTCACCTGGTGTTCAGCACGCTGCACACCCAGGACTCGGTGCGCACCATCAACCGCATGATCGAGCTGTTCCCGCCGCACGAACGCGACACCGCGCGCATCCTCTTCGCCGAGTCGCTGGTGGGCATCGTGTCGCAGCGGCTGCTGCCGCGGGCCGACGGCTCGGGCCGGGTGGCGGCGATGGAGATCCTCAAGGGCACCCTGCGCATCAAGGACCTGGTGCGCGACGAGGACCGCACCAGCGAGCTCTACGACGCGCTTCGCGACGCCAAGCTCGACGGCATGCAGCTCTTCGACGATCACCTCGCCGAGCTCTACGGGCGCGGCGCCATCACCTTCGAGACGGGCATGGCGGCGGCGACCAGCTCCCAGGCGTTCAAGATGGCGGCCACGCAGGTCGACGTGCAGCGCCCCGTCGTCAGCGCCTGAGCCGGGACGCACCGTCCCGGCACGTCAGAACGGCACCTCCGGTGACGCCGCGGGCGCCGGGCGGAAGCCCCCGCCCTGGCCCCGTTCCGCCAGCAGCGCCCGGCGATCGAGGGTGACCGAGGTGCGCAACCAGGGGCAGGAGGCCTGCAGCTCCTCGAGGCGCGCCACGTCCACGCGGACGCCCGCCGCAGCGTAGCTGGCGGCCCCCTGGGGACCCAGCACCTCGAGCTGCACCGGCGTACGCCCACTGAACTCGTCGAGCAGGGAGCGCAACTCCAGCAGATGGTGGCGCCCGACGTCACCGAGGTCGAAGTGCAACACGGCCACCTCGGGCGCGGCCTCGCGGGCGTCCCAGCGGATCAACCGATCGGCGACCAGCCGCACCCCGTCGCCGTCCTCCGACAGCTCCGCCACCACCACGGCGGGGGCGTCCTCGGCCAGCAGGTGGGCCATGGCCTCGTAGCTGCGGCTGAAGGCCACCAGCTCGCGCGCCCCCGACTCGTCCGCCAGCTCGAAGCGCGCCATCATCGTGCCCTTGCGGGTGGGGCGCTTCACCACGTTCTGGAGGATGCCCGCCAGCGCCACGCGCACCCGGCCGCCGGGTCGGCCGGGCGGGTGGCTACGGAAGTAGCCTTCGACGGCGTCCACCTCGCAGGTGGCGGCCTCGGCCAGGCCGGGGTAGGAGTTCATGGGGTGGGCGCTGATGTACAGGCCCAGCGCTTCCTTCTCGAAGCGGAGGAGCTCGAGCTCACCGAGCGGCTCCCCCTCGTCGAGCGTGGGGGGCTTGATCTCCTCGGCACCGAACAAGCTCGCTTGCCCCTGGGCGGCCTGCTCCCGCTGTGCCGCCCCCCACTTGAGCGCGGTCTCCAGATTGCGCAGGAGCACGTGACGCTCGCCGAGCTGGTCGAAGGCGCCGGCCTTGACCAGGTGCTCCACCGCCCGCTTGTTGACCAGCGCGGTGTCGACACGGCGGCAGAAGTCGAAGAGGTCGCCGTAGGCCCCGCCCTGGCGCCGCTCGGCCAGGATGTGGTCCACCGCGGTGTCGCCGACGTTCTTGATGCCGTACAGCCCGAAGCGCACGAGCTCTCCCACCGGCGTGAAGTCGGCGTTGGACTCGTTGATGTCGGGCGGGAGCACCTCGATGCCCATGTGACGGGCGTCGGCGACGTACTGGGCGACCTTGTCGGAGTTGGCGCGCTCGACCGTCAGCAGGGCCGCGGCGAACGCCACCGGGTAGTGCGCCTTGAGGTAGGCCGTCTGGTAGGAGAGCACGCCGTAGGCGGCCGCGTGCGACTTGTTGAAGCCGTAGTTGGCGAACTTCTCGAGCAGGTCGAAGATGCGGTTGGCCTCGACCGAGCCGATCCCCTTGGCGGCGGCCCCCGCCTCGAAGATCTTGCGGTGCTTCTCCATCTCCGCGACCTTCTTCTTGCCCATCGCGCGCCGGAGCAGGTCCGCCTCGCCGAGCGAGTAGCCGGCGACCGCCTGGGCGATCTGCATGATCTGCTCCTGGTAGACGGGGATGCCGTAGGTCTCCGCCAGGATGGGGGAGAGCAGCGTCTCGGACTCCGGGAAGTCGGAGTAGTCGATCTCCTCCTGGCCGTGGTGGCGCCGGATGTAGGCCGGGATGTTCTCCATCGGCCCCGGCCGGTACAGCGCCCCCACTGCGATGATGTCCTGGATCCGACGGGGCCTCAGCTTCTTGAGGGTGTCGACCATGCCCGGCGACTCGAACTGGAACACCCCCGCCGCCTCGCCGCGCGACAGCAGCTCGAAGGTGGCCTCGTCGTCCTGCGGGAAGTCGTCGGGCTTGAGCTCGATACCGTGCGCCTCGCGCACGATCTTCACCGCGGCCTCGATGAACGACAGCGTGCGCAACCCCAGGAAGTCCATCTTGATGAACCCGAGGTCCTCGACCGAGCCCATGTCGTACTGGCACACCACCGGTCCATCGCCCGCGCGGAAGACGGGGGCGAGCTCCTGCACGGCCTGGCGTGAGATGATCACGCCGGCAGCGTGGACCGAGGCGTGACGGGTGAGCCCCTCGAGCGTCTGGGCGACGTCCACGTAGTCCTTCGCACCCGCCTCGTAGAGCTCGCGGAACTCCGGAACCTCCTCCTTCGCACGCTCGATCGAGACGCTGCGCCCGAACACCACCGGGACCAGCTTGGAGATCCGGTCGGCGTCGGAGAAGGAGGCCTCCATCACGCGGGCGGCGTCCTTGATGGCGGCGCGGGAGGCCATGGTCCCGAAGGTGGCGATGTGGGCCACCTTGTCGTCGCCGTACTTCTCACGCACGTAGTCGATGACCTCGCCGCGACGCACGTCGGAGAAGTCGATGTCGAAGTCGGGCATGGAGATGCGCTCGGGGTTGAGGAAACGCTCGAACAGGAGCCCGAAGGCCAGCGGCTCGATGTTGGTGATGCGCAGGGCGTAGGCGACGATGGAGCCGGCGCCCGACCCACGGCCGGGCCCCACCGCGATGCCGTGGTCCTTGGCCCAGTTGATGAAGTCGGCGACGATCAGGAAGTAGTCCGGGAAGCCCATCGCGATGATCACGCCGAGCTCGTACTCGGCCCGCTGCAGCACCGTCAGGGCATGGTCCTGCCGCTCCTGGGCGAACGCCTCGAGGTGAGGGTAGTGGTAGCGGTCGTAGGTCTCCCCGTCGGCCTTGGGCCGGCGCCCCCGCTCCCCCTCCTGGGCGAGCGCCAGCAGCACCGCGTCGAGGTCCGCACTGGCGGCGGCGTCGGCACCGCGCGCCGCTCCGAGGTAGGCGCGGTAGAAGCCCTCGTCCACCTCCGGGTAACGCTGCATCAGCCCGCGGTAGGTCTCGATGCGCAACTGCTGCGCCAGCGTCCGGCCCTCGGGCAACGGCAGCTCCGGCATCTGGTAGACGCGCTTGTCCCCGATGGGCAGCTCCACGTTGCACAGGTCGGCGACGTGCAGGCTGTTGGCGAGCGCGCCGGGATACTGGCTCTCGGGGATGGCGGCGGCCATCTCGTCGGGTGTCTTGACGTAGAACTCGTCGCACGGGAAGCGGAAGCGGCCGGGGTCGGAGAGCACCGTCTTGGTCTGGATCGCGAGCAGCGCCTCGTGCGCGCGGGCGTCCTCCTTGCGCACGTAGTGCCCGTCGTTGGTCGCCACCATCCCCAGGCCGTAACGCTGGGCGAAGTCCTTCAGCACCGGATTGAGGCGCGCTTGCTCCTCCAGGCCGTGGTTCTGGAGCTCCACGAAGAAGTCGTCGCCGTAGATGTCGAGGTACTGCTGGAGCAGGCGCTCCCCCTCCTCGACCCCGACGTCCAGCACCGCCCGGGGGATCTGCGCGCCCAGGCAACCCGACAGGGCGACGACGCCCTCGCTGTGCTCGGCGAGCAGCTCGTGGTCGACCCGCGGCTTCATGTAGAAGCCCTCGAGGTAGGCGCGGCTGGAGAGCTTGCACAGGTTCTGGTAGCCGGTGAAGTTCTTCGCGAGGAGCGTCAGGTGGTAGTAGCCGCCGTCCAGGGTGCTCGAGACGCGCCGTTTCTCGAAGCGAGAGCCGCTGGTGACGTAGGCCTCCAGCCCCAGGATGGGCTTCACCCCCTCCGCCTCGGCGGCCTTGTAGAACTCCACCGCGCCGTGCATGTTGCCGTGGTCGGTCATCGCCACGGCCGCGTCGCCGGGGGTCACCGACCGGACCCAGCGCATCAGGTCCCGGATGCGCGCCGCCCCGTCGAGGAGGCTGTAGGCGGTGTGCTGGTGGAGGTGGGCGAAGGCGGGGCTCGTCTCGCTCGACATGCCCCATGCTAACGCGGGGCCGGGCCCCGGACCGGGGACCACCGCCGGCCGCCGACGCCTCCCGCCCGAGCCCTTCCCGAGGCCCCCGCGAAGGCCCGCGAGCGCGTTGACAACGGAAAATCGACCGTGCTACGCTTTTCTAGCTCGGCGGCCGGGCCCCGCGGCCCCACGCCAGCGTGCGGCGCCGTAGCCAAGGGGTAAGGCAGAGGTCTGCAAAACCTCGATTCACCGGTTCGAATCCGGTCGGCGCCTCCACCTCTTCTGATCACAGGCGCGTAGCTCAGTGGGAGAGCGCTACATTGACACTGTAGAGGTCGGCGGTTCAATCCCGCCCGCGCCTACCAACCGAAGAACAGCGTCCCAGACGCAAGTAAGGAGAGCCCCCGGTGATCGGCGTCCGGGGGCTCGGTCGTGATCACGCGCCCGACGTTCCGGCCCTCCCCACGAGCAGCGCTGCCAGGCGGGGCCCGTCGCGGGCCCGTTCCGGGCGGGCGTCGAGCCCATCGAGATGGCGCGGCCCACCGACGAGGGGCTCGGGCTACCTCTCAGGTGTCACGGAGCGGTGGCACGACATCCGGGGCTGTTAGGGGGCAGCTGGCGGCGAGGGCCGCGGCGGCGTCGCGACGTCGCGCCGCGCCGTCCGGTGCGCTGACCGGGCTAGTCGTTCGTCACCTCGTTCACGAACCCGGGCAGGTGCACCTCCGGCAGGCCCATCGACTCGATGGCCGGCCGACCATGCCCCCGGGGCGCACCCCCTTCTTCGGGAGCGCCACCGCCAGCGTCATGCTGGCATGGACGATGTCGCCGGGCACCTCGCCGTCGTCGACCATCATGCCGGTGGGGGCGTCGAGCGAGATGACACAGCAGCCGTCGCCCATGTTGTTGAGCACGGTGATGACGTCCTGCGTGCGGCCGCGTGGCGGCCCCTCGAGGTTGGTGCCGATGGCGGCGTCGATGACGCAGGAGAACTTCATCTTGGGCAGACTGGTGCGGACCCGTACCCGGTCGAAGTGACGCAGGTGCTCGAGCTGCTCCTTGGGCGTACCCGAGTAGTTCTCGGCCTCATGAGTGGGGACCACCCACACGCGGCGCCCCCGCGCTCCGAGGAGCCGGGCAGCAGCGAGGCCGCCACTGCCGTTGTTGCCGCGGCCGGCCACCACCAGCACGGGCCCGTCCCCCGCGAAGGTGTCGACGAGGGTGACCAGGTTGCGCGCCGTGTGCTCGACGAGCACCCGGTTGTCCAGACCGTACTTGCCGGTCGCCAGCATGATGAGCTGCTGCATCTGGGCAGCAGTGATCGCCGGGAGGTCATCCCAGGGCAGGACAGGAAAGTTCATACCCCTCCCTCGTGAGGTCAGCCGACAAGCTCAGCGTTCTCGAGGTTGGCCGTCGAGTACACGTTCTGCACGTCGTCGAGATCTTCCAGCGCTTCGATGAACCGGACCACCTTGTCGGCATCGCCGCTGTCCAGGTCGGTCTCGGTCTGCGGGAACTTGCTGAGCTGCGAGACCTCCGGCGTGTGCCCTGCCTTCTGCAGCCCGTCCACCACCGCGAACAGCTCCGTCGGCGAGGTGTAGACCGTGAGGCTGCCGTCGACGGACTCCAGGTCCTCCGCCCCCAGATCGATCGCCAGCTCCTGGAGCGCATCGTCGCTGGCGTCCAACACGATCACGCCCTTGGTCTCGAACTGCCAGGCGGTCGATCCCGACATGTTGCCGCCGTGCTTGGTGAAGACGTGGCGGACCTCGGAGGCGGTGCGGTTCCGGTTGTCGGTGAGGGCCTCGACCAGGACGGCGACACCGGCCGGCCCGTAGCCCTCGTACACGACCGGCTCGTAGTCGCCGCCCTCGGACCCTCCGAGCGCGCGCTCGATCGCGCGATCGATGTTGTCCTGCGGGACGTCGTCCGTCTTGGCCGCTGCCAGCGCGTTCTTCAGGGGCAGATTGACGGAAGGATCGCCGCCGCCACCCTCACGGACGGCGGACTGGATGGCCCGGATGTGCTTGCTGATGATCTTCCCGCGCTGGCGGTCGTTGACCGCCTTCTTGCGCTTGATCTGTGCCCACTTGCTGTGACCTGCCAAGAGGTTCCTCCCGGTGTCCGCGCTTGCCGCTGTCAGTGATGTCGCCGGACGGCGTGTAGCGCCATTGTATCGCACGGATACGCTGGGAACGGAGCCGGCCCTGACGGAGCCCTTCGTCACACCTGCGTGCGACGGCCTCCTGCGCCCACGAGAAGCCGGCGCCCGATCGGTGGGGCGCCGGCTCGCCGACGTACCGCGCTTGCGGGCGCTAGCGGATGTACAGGGTGGTCACGGCCACGTCACGCACAGGATAGTCGCGGATGTCGAGCTCGATGGCGCTGGTCCAGGCCCCTTCGCCGTAGCGGCCGCTGTAGTGCACGTGCCCGGGATCGGTCCGCGACGACGTGAACGCCGCGCGGATGCGGTGCAGGCCGCGCGGCGGCGCGGCGCTGAAGCTCACGCGCATCTGCGGCGTGGGCAGGATGACGGTCTGGTAGGCGGGGACGTAGATGTTGCGCGCGAAGACGTAGACGCGGCCGTCGGGATCCATCGCCGAGAGCGTCACGTAGCCGCTCTCACGTGTGCGGATGGTGAACTCGACACGATCGCCGACGTAGTAGGTCGCACCGGCGCCGAGGGTCGGAGCGAAGCTGGTGATGACGTCGTTGAGCGGTACGTCGACGCGCACCGGCCCGCCGGGTCGGACGTAGACGGTGCATGCGGACAGCGCCATCGCCAGCACCAGGGCGAACGGCGCCAAGCGGACCAGTCGGTGGTTGCTCATGAGCGTGTCTCCTCGACCTTCATGATACGGACCAGCCCGCCCAGGCGCGTGGGGCACGCGTTCATGGGCGCTTAAGGGTATCGTGCCTCAGGTCACAATACAGCGGCAGTGGGCTCCACCGCGTCCGCGCGGCGAGCCCCGGCCCTCAACCTCAAGGCGCCGTCGAGGGTTGCTGCGACTGGGCCGCCGGCTTGCTGCGATCGTAGGTGGTGAGCAGGTAGGGGAGATCGCTCTGGTGGTAGCGGCCGCGATCGTCGTACCAGTAGATGTAGTAGCCCTGCGAGGAGCCGCTGCCGGTCCCCTCCGAGGCGGTGCTGGAACGCGTCACCTTCCCGTCCACGACGCCGTTGAACACGACCTTCCCGTCGTACGAGTAGAGGGTGATGTACATGCGCTGATTGGTGAAGTCCTGGATGCTGCGGCGGATCCGGTTCTGGGTCTCGTTGCGACAGCCAGCCAGCGCCACCAGCAGAGCGGTGATGAGTACCGCCAGGACGAGTGTCCTCTTCAATCCACACCTCCGCGCCTCGCCCCTGCGGGGCACGCGAACCAGGATACCACCGAGCGCCCGCGGCGCCGCGACCGACGGCGGGAACGTACTCCACGGGTTAACAAGGACAGACTCAAGTTATGTATTATACGCCGTAGTGAGTCCGGTCATGACCAACCCCTACGAGGTGCTCGGCGTCGAGCGCGACGCCAGCGCCGAGGACGTCAAGTCGGCGTACCGCAAGCTGGCCATGCGCTACCACCCCGACCGGAACCCCGGCAACAAGGAGGCCGAGGAGCGCTTCAAGGAGATCTCCGAGGCCTACGCCGTGCTCCGCGACCCCGACGCGCGCGCCCGCTTCGACCGCTACGGCACGACGGCCAGCCCCGGGAGCCAGCCGGACTTCAGCACCATGGACTGGCGCACCATCTTCCGCGAGGCCGACATCCCCATCAACTGGGACGCCCGCGAGGGCGCGCCGCACAGCGGCAACGCAGTGTTCGATGCCCTGTTCGGGATGATGACGGGGCTGTTCCGCAACGCCGGCCTGCTTCCGGGGGAGACCCGCGAGATCCGCGTCCAGGTGCCCTTCGCGCTGGCGCGCTCCGGCGGCCCGCGCCGCGTGCGGGTGCCCGGCCCGAGTGTGTGCCCCACCTGCCACGGGCAGCGTGCCGTGAACGGCGCGGCGTGCCCCGACTGCGGAGGCTCCGGCATCCGTAACGGGCGGGCCGAGGTCGACGTACAGATCCCCGCAGGCATGCGCGACGGCACCCGCCTGCGCCTGCGCGGGCTCGGGGGTCCGGGCAACCCGCCCGGGGACCTCTTCGTGCGCGTCCACGTCACCCTGCCGGCCGGCGCTCGCCTGGAGGGGGACGACGTGCACGCCGATCTCCACCTGATGCCGGCGGAGGCCGCGCGCGGGGTGGTCACGCGCTTCGCCGGCGCGAGGATCGAGGTGCCGGCCGGCAGCGCCGATGGCGCCACGGTGCGCCTCCCCGGCGGCGGGCTGGGGCACGGCGACCTGGTCCTGACGGTGCACCACGACTTCTGGCGCGGCGCCGCGCGGGCCGCCTCGGACTGGTTCGGTAAGCTGACGGACGGAGGGACGGAGGCATGAGCGCAGAGCGCAACCCCGACGTCGAGGACGTCGCCACGGCGGAGGGCGAGACGCCCGAGGAACGCACCGAGGGCATCGACAAGGACAAGCCGCTCTACGTCATCAGCGTGGCGGCCGAGCTGGTCGACATGCACCCGCAGACGCTGCGCCTCTACGAGCGCAAGGGGCTGATCGAGCCCAGCCGCAGCGCCGGCAAGACGCGCTTGTACTCCCAGCGGAACATCGAGCAGCTCCGCGAGATCCGGCGGCTCACGCAGGAGCTCGGCGTGAATCTGGCGGGGGTCGAGGAGATCATCAAGCTGCGCCGCCGCCTCGACGAGCTCCAGTTCAGCATGGAGAACCGCATCTCCAACCTCCAGGTGAGGCTCAAGGACCATCTCGAGACGATGCGGCAGCACGCTCTCCCCGCCGGACAGAAGGACGCCGACGAGGACGAGGGCTGAGCGCCGCCTCGGTATACTCGCGAGCATGTCGATGTCGCTCTCCGAGTACCTGGAAAGCAACCGCGAGCGTCACCTGAACGAGCTCTTCGAGCTCCTGCGCATCCCGTCGGTATCCACCGACCCGGAACGCGAGCGCGACGTCGCCAGGGCGGCCGAGTACGTGGCGGGCGCCCTACGGGCCGCCGGCTTCGACGCGCGCGTCGAACCGACCGCGAGGCACGGCATCGTCTGCGCGCGCTCCCCCGCGTTGCCGGGCGCGCCGACGGTGCTCGTGTACGGCCATTAAGACGTACAGCCGCCCGATGAGATCGGCAGCCCGAACCTGCGCCCCTTCCTGGAGGCCCACGCCGAGGAGCTGGCCGCTGACGTGGTGGTCATCTCGGATGGGGCCATGCTGGCCCCCGACACGCCTACGCTGACCTATGGCCTCAAGGGGCTCGCCTACCTCGAGGTCCACGTCCGGGGCGCCGGCCGCGACCTGCACTCCGGGGCCTACGGCGGGGGCGTGCCGAATGCGATCAACGCCCTCGCGGAGATGATCGCGGGGTTGAAGGACGCCTCGGGACGCGTCACGGTCCCCGGCTTCTACGACACCGTCGTGCCCCTGACCGAGGAGGAGCGCTCGCGCATGGCGGCCGCCCCCTTCGACGAGGGGGCGTTCCGAGCCGAGGCAGGCGTCGAGGCGACGCCGGGGGAGAGCGGCTACAGCCTCATCGAACGCCTCTGGGCGCGCCCGACCCTCGACTGTAACGGCATCTGGGGAGGCTTCCAGGGCGAGGGCGCCAAGACCGTCATACCCGCGACGGCGGGCGCCAAGATCTCCTGCCGGCTGGTACCGGGGCAGGATCCGGACGACATCAGCGCCAAGGTGGCCCACGCGCTGGAAGCCGCAGCGCCGGCGGGCATCGAGGTCGAGGTCCGCCGTCTGCACGGCGGCCGACCCGCCTCCACGCCGATCGATGCAGCCAGCGTACGGGCTGCGGCGGACGCGCTGCGCGCGTCGTTCGGGCGCGAGCCCGTGTTCGCTCGGACCGGTGGGACCATCCCGGTCGTGGCCGACTTCCAGGAGCTCCTCGGAGCCGAGATCGTACTGGTCGGGCTGGGGCTCGAGGACGACCGCCTGCACGCCCCCAACGAGAAGTTCGCGGTGCGCGACTACCTGCGCGGCATCCACACCAGCGCGCTCCTGTTCCGGGCCCTGGCCCGGGGCGCGGCGTGAGCGCCGGGCCCAGGTAGACGGACGCGTGCGCCTCACCTCCCTGTCGCTCCAGGGGTTCAAGAGCTTCGGCAACCGCACCTCGGTCGAGTTCGCCCCGGGCGTGACCGCCATCATCGGGCCCAACGGCTCGGGCAAGTCCAACCTGATCGACGCGCTCAAGTGGACGACGGGAGGCGGCCGCGCCCGCGAGTTCCGGGCCAGCGACAAGACCGACCTGATCTTCCACGGCGCGAGCGGCAAGCGCGGGCTGAGCCTGGCGGAGGTCGAGGTCGAGCTGCGCGGCGACGGACGCGCCATCAAGGTCTACCGCAGCCTGGATCGCGAGGGCACCACGCGCCTCCGCCTCAACGGTCGCAACGCACGGTTCCTCGACCTGGAGGAGGCGCTCGCGGGCAGCGGCCTGGGCCGCTCCGGCGTCGCCCTCATCGGGCAGGGCGAGGTCAGCCAGGTGCTGGTGGCCGACCCGCCCAAGCTGCTGGAGTACGTGGCGGAGGTCGCCGGCGTGGGCCGCATGAGCTCGCGCCGGGAGCAGACGCAAGCGCGGCTGGAGACCGCTCGTGGTCACCTCGATCGCCTCCAGGACGTTCTGGTGGAGCTCGACGAGCGCTGCACCCGGCTCGGCGAGGAGGCGGCCGACGCCGAGCGGCATGCCACCCTCACGGCCGAGGCGCTGCGGCTGCGCGTCACCGCCGCCCGGCGCCGGGTCGAGGGGCTGGAGGAGGAGATCGGCGGCCTCCAGGGGCGTCGAGCCGAGCTGCAGGCAGCGATCGCCGAGGGACGCGTGCGCCTGCAGGAGCTGCGCACCCAGCTCGAGGCGGTGCGCGTCGAGCGGGACGCGCGCGAGGAGGTGTACCGGAGCGCGCTCGCCGAGGCCGAGCTGAAGCGTGGCGACCTGCGGGTGGCCGAGGAGCGTGCCGCCCGAGCTCGGGAGCGCCGGGACGCGGCGGCCGCCGCCCTGGTGACGGCCCGCGACGAGGCGACGCGGCTGGTGGGCAGCGAGCCGCCGAGCGCACCCGAAGACGACCCCGCCCCGGCTGCGGAGCGCGCAAGCGACGGCCGAGCGGGAGGCGGTGACGTTCGAGACGCGCCGCGAGGAGCTGGAGCGGCAGGCGGGTGAGGTCGAGGCGCGCCTGCGCGAGCTCGACGCAGCCCCTGCGCTGGACCTGGAGGCGCTGGCGGGTGCCGAGGTCGAAGCCCGACAGGCGGCGGAGACCCTCGCCGGGGAGCTCGAGGAGGCGCGAGCGCGGCTCGCCGAAGCGCACGAACGCCATGCCGGCCTCGAGGCCGAGCGGCAGGCCCTCGGGCGAGCGGCCGAGCGCCAGCGCGCCGCCTTCGAGGCGCGCCGCGGCTACGCGCAGGGACCGCGCAACGCCCTCACCAGCGGGATCGATGGCGTGATCGGCTCGGTGGGGGACCTGCTGCGCGTGCCGGAACGCTACCGAGCGGCGGTCGCGGCCGCCCTCGGGCGCCGTGCGGAGTACGTCGTCGTGGACCGTGCCGACACCGGCCGGGCCGTGCTGCGGTGGGTACGCGAGCGCGGCGGCTTCGTGACGGTGCTGCCGCTCGACCTGCTGCGCGACGACGGTCGCCGCGCGCCGAGGGCGCTGCTCGAGCAAACCGGCGTGGTGGGCGCCGCCGTCGACGTGGTGGAGGTGGACCCCGCCTACCGGGCCGTGGCCGAGCAGCTCCTGGGGGGCACCGTGCTGGTCGAGACCATGGAGCGGGCCACCGCCCTGGCGCGGGGGCGCGGACCGCGGGCGCGCATGGTGGCGCTGAACGGCGACATCCTGGAGGCGTCGGGGGCGATGAGCGGCGGGCGGCGGAGCGCCCAGGCGGGCGTGCTGGGCGCCGCGGCCGAGTTGGAGGAGGCCGAGGCCGCCCAGGCTCGAGCCCAGGCCGAGGCCGGAAGCGCGAAGGAGGAGCTCGATCGGTGCCAGGCCGAGGTCCGCACCCTACAGCAGCGACAGCCCGAGGCGCAGCGAGCGCTCGACGAAGCCCGCGCCGCGCTGGCCGAAGCGCGCCAGCGGCGTTCGCGCCACGACGGCCTGCTCGAGGATCTGCAGCAGCGCGCGGCCGGCGTGGCCCGGGCCCGCGAGGCGCTGCAACCGCCCGCCGACGCTCCCGATCCGGCGCGGTTGGAACGTGCCCTTGCTACCGCGGCCGCCGCGGCCCAGCAGGTGGAGACGCTCCGGCAGGCGGACGCCGATCGCCGGCAGCGCCTGGCCGAGCTGCGGCAACGGCGGCTCGTGCTCGAGGAGCGCTGGCGCTCGTACCGGGAGGCGCGTCAGCGCTTCGAGGAGGAGCGTTCCCGCGCCGCCGAGCTCCGCACCTCCATCGGCCGTCAGGAACAGGTGCTCACCGGCCTGGAGGAGGCACTGCAGGCGGCCGAGACCGCGCGCGCCGAGGCCGAGGCCGCGTTGCCGAGCGGGCTGGAGCAGGCCGAAGCGGCCGTGGGCGAGAGCCGGCGGCGCAGCGACGAGCTCGAGGGCGCGTTGGCGGAGGAGACCGAGCGTCAGGCGGCGCGGGGGCAGGAGCTCGAGAGCTGCAACGTGCAGCTCGCGCGCCGCGAGGCCGCGCTCGAGCTCGCCGCCGAGGAGCACCGCGGCTTCCCCGACGGCGTCGATCCGCTCGACCTGAGCGAGCGCGTCGCCAAGAGCAGGCTCCGTGACGTGGAGGCGGCGCTGGAGGACCTCGGGCCGGTCAACCATCGGGCGGCCCGCGACCTGCAGGAATCGCGGGAGCGCAAGGAGGGCCTCGAGGTCGAAGCGGTCCAGGCTGCGCTGGCCGTGACCGAGCTGGAGGGCACGCTGGAGCGCATCGACCGGGAGACGACGGCGCGGTTGGAGGCTGCACTGGGACGGCTACGGACCAGCTTCCAGGGGCACGTGCAGCAGCTCTTCGGCGCCGAGGGCCGTGGCGACATCGACGTGGAGCACGAGGACGGCCGCCCGGTCGGGGTGCGCATCCGGCTCCAGCCGCCCGGCAAGCAGACCCAGTCGCTTCACCTGTTGTCGGTCGGCGAGCGCACCATGGGCGCGCTCGCCTTCCTGTTCGCCCTGATGGCCGACGGGAGCGACGGGTCCGGCCTGCCCATCGCCGTCCTGGACGAGGTCGATGCCCCGCTCGACGAGGCCAACATCCGGCGCTACTGCGCCTTCCTGGAACGGCTCGCGAAGGCCGGCACGCAGTTCGTCCTCATCACCCACCAGAAGGCGACCTTTGACGTGGCCGACGTGCTGTGGGGCGTGACGACCGAGGACGGAGTCAGCCGGGTGTTCAGCATCCGCCGCGACGAAGCGGCCGCCGCAGGCTGACGCGCATGCCGCTCGCCATCGCCTTCCGCATCGAGGCGTTCGACACCCTGGCGTCCACCCAGGGGGAGGTGCGTGCGCGCCTGGAACGGGGCGAGGACGTCGACGGACTGGTCGTGCGGGCAGGCGTCCAGACGCAGGGGAGAGGGCGGCGCGGCCGGAGCTGGACCAGCGCCACCGGCGGCAGCTACCAGACGCTGGCCGTGCGCGACCCCGAACCGCCCCTCCTGGGCCGGGGCGGCAGCGCCGTGGCGGTGGCGGTGGGGCTGGCGGAGACCTTCGGCACGTACGGCCTCCGGCTGGGGATCAAGTGGCCCAACGACCTGGTCTACCGGGGACGCAAGCTGGGCGGCATCCTGACCGAGTACCTGCGCGGCCACCTGCTGGTGGGCGTGGGCGTCAACGTCGCCAACGAGCCGCCCGAGGGCGCCACGTCGCTGCGCGGCTGGGACCCGGAGGGCGTGAGCGGTGCGGTCCTGGCCGGCATCCAGCACGGGCTCGACAGCTGGCTCGAGGACGCGGAGGCTCTGCCCGCGCGCTTCCGGCCGTTCGACGTGCTGGCCGAACGGGCCGTGAGCATCGACGCGGGCGGACGGCGGGTGAGCGGCATCGCTCGGGGCATCGACGGCGACGGCTGCCTGCTGCTGGCCCCCTCCGAAGCGCAGCGCGACGGGGCGGGGGGCAACGGCGCCGTCGCGGTGTGCTCCGGCAGCGTCGTCCGGGGCGTCCCGCCACCCCCCTGAGCAGCCACCGGAAGCCTTCGACGCCGCACCGCCCGAACGCCGTCGGGCCTCTCAGCGACGGCTCATTCCCGGGCAACCGGACGCCCGTGCAGCACGTGCCACCGTGGCGGTGGAGGTGAGGCGCATGGATCGTCCTCGTTCGCTGAATCACTCGCTCCGCCGGCTTCTCCTGGGCCTGGCGGTGGTGGCTGCCTTCACCGCCGTGGCCGCGGCCTCCGCCCACGCTGAGCCCGCACCACGTGGTGCCCCCCGTCACCTCGCCGGCCAGCGGCTTCGCCGTGGCGGTGCTCGACGGTCACCAGCTCGACGTGACCGGCGCCTTCCACGGGCTGTCCAGCCCCGTCCCGAGCGGTGGCGGCGCCCACGTCCACCGGGGTGCGGCCGGGGCGAACGGCCCCGCCTTGCACGCCCTGAGCGTGGACGGCACCATCACCGGTACCTTCCACGACACCTTCCAGCTCACGAGCAGCCAGCTCACCGCCCTCGAGAACGGCGACCTGTACGTCCAGATCCACTCCGAGCAGCACCAGCCCGGCGTGCTGCGGGCGCAGCTCACCCGCTACCGCGTGACAGGATGAGCGCGCACCCTCACCAGTCGTCGATGTCCTCGCCGATGGCGTCCTGGTCGATCTTGGCGTAGATCCTGGTGGTCTGGATGTCGGCGTGGCGCAGGTGGGCGGCGACGCGTCCGAGGTCGTGGGTCTGGCGGTAGTAGCGCGTGCCCGCGCCGTGCCGGAGGCCGTGCACGCCGGCCGAGGCGTAGTCGACCCCCGCACGCGCGCACAGGCGGCGGAAGCGCTTGCGGGTGTGATCGGTGCCCCACGGAAGCACGTAGGCGGCGTCGCGCTGCCGGTGCGCGGCTGCGCCGTCGGCCCGCAGCGCCTCCACCGCCTCGCGCAGGCGTCGCGTCATACGCACCCGCGCGCTCTTGCCGCCCTTGCCGGCCGCCACGAGCAGCTCCCCGCGGGCCAGGTCGAGGTCCCCCCAGCGGAGCCCGGTCATCTCGCTGATGCGCAGGCCGGCGTGCGCCCCGAGCAGCACGACCACCCGTTCGGCAGGCTCCGCCAGCTCCAGCAACCGTTCGACCTCGCGGTCACCGTAGGGGCGGCGCTTCTCCCAGGGCGGCGTGGGGTCCTTGGCGACCCGCACGTTCTCGAACGGACGCGCCTCGGTAGCACCCGCCCAGCGCAGCGCCCGGTAGAGGGTGCGCGCGGCCGCCAGCTTGACCTGGAGCGTGGACGGTTGCGGGCGGACGCCGGTGCCGTCCTGGGGCGTGGACTCCAGGCGACGGATGTAGAGCACGCCGGCGTCCCGGCTGGGCCGTAGCAGGTTCTCGTCCTGCCAGTGATCGAGCAGGTCCTCGAGGCCGCGCCGGTAGGTCCGCAGGGTGTGCCGGCTGGCGCGGGCCCCTTTGGAGCCGTGCAGGAACAGGTAGGCCTCGGTGAGAGCCCACAGCTCGGCACGGTCGCGCGCGTTGGCCGCCCGAGCGGCTCGCCGCCTCAGCTCATCGGCCGGGAGCGAGGCCCAGCCTTCGGCGCGGCTGAGGGCGTCGCCCTGGTAGCGTTGGAGGTCGCTCACGGCTCCGCGCGCCTCGTCGCGGGCGCGGCGCTGGCTCGGGGCATGGCAGCGTTCATCAACCGATGGTAGCCGGACCTGATAAGACGAGTTATCAGGTTTTTTACACCTGAAGGGGTTGGGTGAGCTCCGCAGGCGGCCTGCGCACGGGCACCTCGAACCTCGACCCGCCGTCCGCCCGATCGTCGATCCCCGGCATCCCTTCGTGGCGGCTCAGCTCAGCTTGACCGCGGTCCCGCTGGCCGTGACCATCAGCATGCCGCCGCTCTGATGGGTCTGGATGCTCTCGTAGTCCAGATCGACCCCCAGCACCGCGTCGGCCCCCAGCTCCCGGGCGCGCTCTTCCATCTCGTCGAGCGCCAGGTCCTTGGCCTCGCGCAGGCTACCCTCGTACGAACGGCTGCGGCCCCCGACGAGGTCGCGGATCCCGGCGAAGATGTCCCGGAACACGTTCGCGCCCAGGATCGCCTCGCCGGACACGAACCCGAGGTACTCCCGGGCCGGACGGCCCTCGACGGACGGCGTGCTCGTGATGATCATGCGGCCAGTCTAGGGACTCGGGGGCGCCTGAGCGCGCCGGAAGCTCACAGGCCCGCTCACAGGCGCGCTCGCTGGCACGCTCACCGGTTCGCCCAATGGACCCGGAGCGCCCCCGCCGAGCGTGGATGGAAACCCGTCTATCCGAGCTGTTCTGGTCTGGAACGACTGGTCTAGCTACCAGGCAACACCCACCAGAACGGCGCACTGCTCGTTGGGAGATGAAGGGGCGTATGGCGTCTCTGTCGGACGCTGCGAGCCCGTGGTGGTGGAGATGCACGACGAAGCATTTGATAATGCAGGTTCAACGGGGCGGTAGCGCCACGCCCCGGCCGCCCTTCGAGCTCGTGAGGGCCTCGACGTCGGCGGCTGCGATGGCGTCCACGAGATCCTCGAAGCGTCTCAGCACCACCAGCACCCTTGCCGTGGCGAACGGTGACGGGCGGCGCTTCTGCCCGAAGGAGTAGCGCTCGAACCCGCGGTAGCAGGACCGTGGCGTCACCCTCCCGTCGTCTCCGACGTTGTACGCCAGCATGCACGCCGCGAGCTCGGCGACGGCGCGCCGGTCCACCGGATCGGCACTCGGTCCGCTCCACACCTGCGGGTACCGGCCCACGGTGTCCAGCACGGCGTACACGTCGTACCAGAACGTCGGCCACTTGATCGTCTTGAAGCGTCGCCCGTGCCCGAACATGTAGGGACGTTCGCGCCCGCGTTCCCGCCACACGTGGAGCACCGTGCGCACCGCGCTCAAGACCTCGGGCCCGTGCTCTGGGACCTGCAGACGAGCCAACACGCGCAACCCCTCCAGGGTCGCCTGCGGGCAGACATCGCTGACCCGCCCGGGACCCCGGAAGCCCACCGAGGGGTCGGGCAGGCAGCGCCATCCGGGGCCCTGGCTCGTGTCGCTCAGGTCGGCCCGGATGCGTGCCACCGCCCGCGCGACGCGCTCGTCCTCGGAGCGTCCGAAGCGCAGCAGCACCTCGGTGATGGCATGGGTGTCGCACGGCAGCGCGGACCACACGCCGGCAGCGCCACGCGGGTAGGCGCCGAAGGAGGTGAACCGGCCGTCCGGGCGCTGGTGCTCCAGCATGGCGTCGAGCAGGCGCTCGATGCGTTCGTCCTGACCGCCAGCCACGCCCAGATCCGCGAGCAGCGCCAGGAGGTTCGGGGCGAAGGCGGGGCTGGCGTGGCTGGAGACCTCGGGGCCCGACGGGCCCCAGTCGGGCAGGCGATCGAGAAGCGCCTGCGTTCCGTCATCCTCGAGGATCTCGTGATGGGCCGCGCGAGTCGCGGCAGGATCCGCTTCCGCACCGTCGTGCAGACACAGACGTGTCAGCCAGCGCGCACTGGGCTCATCGGAGTCGAGCAGCCACGGCCTCGGATCGGCGGGTAGGAGCCGCAGGCACGGAGGACTCGTGCGGACCCGTCGCGGACCGCCGCTCCCCCGGTCCTTCGCGGTCTCCCCTGGCGCGTCCGCGGGTCGTCCCGCAGCCGCCCGCCGCGGTGTGGCCGGCTTCGATCGTTGGCTTCCGCGCTTCCGAGCCATGCCGCCCCCTCCCTTCCGAGGGCAGGGCGCGTCCTTCGAGGCCTACGCCGGGTGCTTCACCTCGAGTATCGCGCCCGCGTCACGCGCTCGCAAGGACGTCCGCATCCATCGGCGGCGGCGCCCCATCCGCCCGACCAGGCCGCGCATGGGCCCCGACTTCGTGCGGCCGGCGGGAGCCGCTAGTCCCCGGAGGCCGAGCGCCCGCCGTGGGCCTTGCCGTAGGCGTGAAGGGGCATCTGCAGCCGGTCGAGGAAGGAGCGGTGCCGGGGACCGCTCAGGTCCATGTGGTGGTAGGTCGCGAGCTTGGCCCAGTCCTCGATGAAGATCCAGACCACGCAGTACCCCCAGATCAGCGCGATGTCGGGCCACGAGATCGGCGCTACCAGCCCCAGCCCGAACGCGACCAGCAGCGTGGCCATGATCTTGGTGATGATGGCGGACCACAGCACCAGCGGTGCCGGGTGCGGGCGGCTCAGGAACGGCTTGCGCGTCCGCGCTACGAACAACGTCAGGTGGCCGGCGACGGCCAGCTTCAGGAAGATGAAGCTCTGGATCTGGGCGGTGTCGAGCCCCAGCCACACGCGCCCGAGGACCAGCAGCCCGAAGGTCTCGATGACCCCGATCAGCCCCAGGACGGTCGAGACGGTCAGGATGCGGCGCATGTCCCAGCGCACCGGCTTCGGGTCGAGCCAGGTGTTGTCGTAGGCGATCGCCATGATGGGCACGTCGTTGAAGAACGCCAGCAGGATGATCATGATGGCGGTGATCGGGTAGAAGTCGAACACCGTCATGGCGAGCACCACGAAGACCATGATGCGGATCGTCTCGGTGATGCGGTAGATGGCGTAGCTGTTCATGCGCTCGAAGATCTTGCGGGCTTCCTCGATGGCGCGCACGATGACCGACAGCCCGGGGGCGACGAGCACCAGGTCGGCGGCCGCGCGGGCGGCGTCGGTGGCACCGCTCACCGCCACGCCGGTGTCGGCCTGCTTGAGCGCCGGGGCGTCGTTGACGCCGTCCCCGGTCATGCCGACGATGTGGCCCAGCGCCTGCAGCCGCTTCACGATGCGGTACTTGTGCTCGGGGAACACCTGCGCGAAGCCGTCGGCGTCCTCCACGGCGGCCCCCTCGAAGCCGCCTCCCTCGGCGTCGGTGGTCAGGTCCGCCGCGGGCCGGATGTTCTGACCCAACCCGAGCTGGCCGCTGATCTGGCGAGCGATGGCCACGTCGTCGCCGGTGACCATCTTGACCTGGACACCGTGCTCGCGCGCCCGCCGGATGGTCTCGGGCGAGTCCTCGCGTGGTGGATCGAACAGCGGCAGCACCCCCAGGAACTGCCACGCGCCCTCGTCCGTCGACCGGGCCACACCCAGGGTCCGGTAGCCCTTCGCGGCCAGGTCGTCGATGGTGCGCTCGGCCTGCGCCCTGTCCGGATCCGATAGCCGGCACAGGTCGAGGATCACCTGCGGCGCCCCCTTGCTGACCCGCACCGAGGCCCCGGTAGGCTCGTCCACCGTCGCCTCGGTGCGCTTCCCGACGGGATCGAACGGCGTGAACGAGCGTCGGTGGTAGGACTCCGTCGCCGACGGATCGTCCAGCCCGCCCAGCACCGCCACGTCGATGGCGTCCTGATCCTCGGCCACCGACGCCAGCGCCGCGGCGAGGATGAGCTCCTGCGCGTCCCTCGCCTCGAACAGGACGGGCTCGCCCAGCGTCAAGCGGTTCTGCGTCAGGGTGCCCGTCTTGTCCGAGCACAGGATGTCCATGCCCGCCATCTCTTCGATCGACTCCAGGCGCGTGACGATGGCCTTCATCCCGGCCAGGGCACGGGCGCCGATCGCCATGGTGACCGACAGCACCGCCGGCATCGCCACCGGGATCGCCGCCACCACCAGGATCAGGGTGAACTGCGCCAGCGTCACCAGCCGTGCCCCGCGGTCGAGCTGCACCAGCACCAGCACGGCGGCGAGCACCAGGCTCAGGTAGATCAGGTAGTCTCCGATGTGCAGGACCGCGCGCTGGAAGTGCGACACCGTCTTCGCCTCGCCCACCAGCCTGGCCGTCTTGCCGAAGAAGGTGGCGCTGCCGGTGGCGGTCACGACGGCCACCATCTCCCCTTGCTTGATGACGGACCCCGAGTACGCGTCGTCACCCGGGCGCTTCTGCACCGGCAACGACTCGCCCGTCAACGCCGACTGGTCGACGCTGACGAAGTCCCCATCGGCCAGCTTGACGTCGGCGGGCACGATGTCCCCCAGCCGGAGCCGCAGCACGTCGCCCGGCACGAGCTCCGGGGCATCGACCTGCCGCCAGCGCCCGGAGCGGTGCACGCGGGCCTTGAGCGCGAGCTGCTTCTTCAGCGCGTCCACGGCGCTGGTCGCCTGGAACTCCTGGAAGAACCCCACCGCGGCGTTGAACAGCAGCAGGACCACGATGATGATGAGGTCCGCCCAGTGGCGGTCGACCACGGAGAGGACGGCGGCGACCTCGATCATCCAGGGGATCGGACCCCAGAGATACGACAGGAACTGCGCCAGCGGGTTGCGTGCACGCTCCGCCAGCGCATTGGGACCGTAGCGCTGCAGGCGCGCGGTCGCTTCTTCGTCGCTCAGGCCATCGAGTGTGGTGTCGAGGGCATGCAGGACGTCGTCGACGCTGTCGGCATCCTCCACAGGAGTCTGAGCGCCGGAGACCGGAACGGTGGAACCTGATCGGGTCATCGGCACCTCCCGTACGCGCTCACGATACGCCGGGGCCCCAGGGACATTCGGCTCCCATGGGGTGCACTCGGTGGAGGGCTACAGCAGGGTTCCGGACAACACGGTGGCGGCCACGGTGAAGAAGATGATGATGCCGGTCACGTCGACGATCGTCGCCACGAAGGGAGCCGACGACGACGCGGGGTCGGCACCGATGCGCTTGAGCACGATGGGCAGCAGCGAACCCGCCAACGATCCCCACAGCACCACGCCGATCAGCGAGAGGAAGATGGTGAAGGCGATGAGCGGCCAGTAGGGGCCGTACATGTGGAACGCCAGCGCCCACACGGTGATGCGCACGAAGCCGACCGCCCCGAGGATGGCGCCCAGCGACACCCCGGTGACCAGCTCGCGACGCATGACGCGCCACCAGTCGCGCACCGTCACCTCGCCCAGCGCCATGGCGCGCGTGACCAGGGTCGCCGCTTGCGAGCCCGAGTTGCCGCCGCTCGAGATGATCAGCGGGATGAACAGCGACAACACCACCGCCTTGGCGATCTCGTTCTGGAAGAAGCCCATGGCGGTGGCCGTGAGCATCTCGCCGATGAACAGCATCACCAGCCACACCGCCCGCTTGCGGACCAGGTTCGGGATGCCGATGCGGAGGTAGGGCTCGTCGAAGGCCTCGACGCCGCCCAGCTTGTGGAAGTCCTCGGTGGCTTCCTCTTCGGCCACGTCCAGCACGTCGTCGACCGTGACGATGCCGACCAGGATGCCGCCGGTGTCGGTGACCGGGAGCGCCGTGCGATCGAGGCGCCGGAAGGCGCTGACCGCCTCCTCCTGGTCCTGGGTGGCCTCCAACGCGACGAACTGCCGGTCCATCAGGGCCTCGATCCGGGTCGCGGGATCGACCAGCAGGAGCTCGCGCATGCGCAGGTCGTCGATGAGCTTCCCGCCCGGGGCCGTCACGTAGAGGATGTTGAGGGTCTCGGAGTCGCTGCCGAACTCGCGGATGTGCGTGAGCGCGTCGGCGACGGTCCAGTGCGGCTTCACGGCGACGTAATCGGGGGTCATGAGGCGCCCGACCGAGTCTTCGGGGTAGCCCAGCAAGCGCGTCGCCACGCTGCGCTCGTCGGGCGAGAGCAAGTTCAACAACCGCTTGGTGACCTTCCCGGGCAGCTCCTCCAGGAGGGCCGTGCGGTCGTCCGGGGACATGTCGTTGAGGATGTGCGCAACGTCGCGGTCACCCATCGCCCTGAGCAGGCGCTCCTGGGCATCGACCCGCAGGTACTCGAAGGTGTCTGCGGCCAGGTCGCGCGGCAGGATCCGGAACACCACCGCTTCGGCCTCGTGCGGGAGGCCGTCCATCAGCTCGGCGAGGTCGGGCGGTTCCCGGTCGCGGAGCCGCGTCCGGAGCTCCTCGAAGCGCCGCGCCTCGACCAGCTCGAGGAGCTCGTCGCGCTGGGTCTCCAGGTCAGGAGCTTGAACCATGTGCCTCACCTCCGCCCGTCGTCGACAGCTGCGCCGTTCTGGCGCCAGAGAAGTCTACCAGCCGCACCCGGATCGCCGGGTCCTGCCGGAGGCGTCCGCCCTGCCCTGCTACGCGGTCCTTCCCTCACATGTACACATGTTCACATGGTTTTTGCACGTGCGCTTGTGACGCCGCGCTCAGTTCAGCTCGTCGAGCGTGAGCTGGAAGCTGGGCGCGAACGTCTCGAGGAAGTACGCCACCTCGGGTTCCTCCACCGCTTCCAGGTCGCCACGGATCACCTGCTCGGCGCGAGCGAACTCCTCGTTGCCGGCCTTCGCCTCCTCGACGCACTTGAGGTAGGCGGTGAGCTTGTCGGCGAGCTTCACCAGGCGCCATTCGGCGGCATCGCTCGCCGCCGGGAAGAACAGCTCGCGGTAGTCGCCGCGCAAGTCGGCGGGCAGCATGGCGAGCAGCCGGTCCCTGGCGACGTCGCGGATGCCGTCCAGCGCCTCGGCCACCCTGGGGTTGAAGTACTTGATCGGGGTCGGCACGTCGCCGGTGATCACCTCTTCGGCGTCGTGGAAGACCGCCAGCAGCGCCGTCCGCTCCGGGTCGACCGAGCCGTCGTAGAGCCGGTTGCGGATCACGGCCAGGGCGTGGGCCACCATCGCCACCTGCAGACTGTGCTCCTGGGTGTTCTCCGCCCGGGTGTTGCGCATCAACCCCCACCGCAGGATGTACTTCATGCGGGCCAGGTAGGCGAAGTAGTGGCTCGTCACACCGGGTATCGTACCGTGACCAGCGGAGAGGCCCGCGTGCAGGCTATGAAACATCCCATTGACGCATGCCGGCGCGCTCCGTAGGCTCTGGTGAACGAGGAGGAGACCGTGAAGCGTCTTGCCTGGATAGCGCTCGGGTTGCTCGCCATCGCGCTCGCAGCGTGCGCACCTACCGCATCGGTGGAGACCAATGTGGTCCCGACCCTGATCTCCGTGACGCCGCCGCAGTCGAGCGGGGGCACCGTGGTGCTCCAGGGCCGGTACTTCGGTGACGGCCACGGCGGCTCGGCGCCGAACAGCTACGTCCTGGTCGGGGCGAACATGAACGGGGACGGCGGCCTGAAGGTCAAGGCCACGTCGTGGACCGCCAACCGTATCGAGTTCGCCGAACCGCAGAACGGCGGATACGGGTTCGTGTTCGTCGTCGTCAACGGTGTGCAGAGCAACGGCCTGCCCGCCAACTTCCCCTGATCCACCGCCAAGGCGGCAGCGCGCCGCCGTCGACGGAAGCTACGGGGCCGCGTCTGGCGGCCCCGTTCCTCTTGCTGCGGGAGCGGCCCGCCACGACGCCGGCGTGGACGCGCGGTACACTCGGACCCTATGAAACCGCAAGCCGTGAAGGGCACCCACGACGTCCTGCCCGACGAACAGCCCCTCTGGCGGCATCTGCTGGGCGCCGTCGAGCGCGAGCTGACCCGGGCGGGCGCCCGCCAGCTCACGACCCCGGTGTTCGAGTACAGCGAGATCTTCGAGAAGTCGGTGGGGGATTCTGCCGACCTGGTGGTGCAGAAGGAGATGTACACCTTCGAAGACCGTGGCGGCCGCAGCCTGACGCTGCGCCCGGAGTTCACGGCAGCCGTGCTGCGCGCCTTCATCGAGCACGGCATGCACACCCGCCCCAGCCCGGTGAAGCTGTGGAGCGCGGGGCCACTGTTCCGAGCCGAGAACGTGCAGCGCGGACGCTACCGGCAGTTCCACCAGGTCAACCTGGAGATCATCGGGCTGTCACAGGCGCTCGCCGATGCCGAAGCGGTCCAGCTCCTGTACCGGACGCTCCAGGCGAGCGGTTTGCGCCGTCACCACATCCGCCTGGGATCGGTGGGCGACCCCGAGGACCGGGCGGCCTACAACGCCTACCTGCGCGACCGCCTCGCCCCGCGGGCCGAGGAGCTCTCGGAGACCAGTCGACGCCGGCTGGAGCTCAACCCCATGCGCGTCCTCGATAGCAAGTCCGAGCAGGATCAGCAGCTCATCGCCGACCTCAAGCGCCCGCTGGACTTCCTGGGTGAGGGCGCCCGCGAGCACCTCGACGAAGTCCGGCGCTACCTCGACGCCTGGGACGTGCCGTATGAGATGGACCCCGCCATCGTCCGCGGCCTCGATTACTACCGGAGAACGGCGTTCGAGGTGCACTTCGAGGGCATCGGCGCGCAGTCGGCCCTCGGTGGGGGCGGACGCTACGACGGCCTCATCGAGAGCCTGGGGGGGCCGCCCCTGCCCGGCGTGGGCTGGGCGCTGGGCATCGAGCGGGTCTTCGACGCGCTGGCGCAGGAGGGCGTGGTCCCCGCGGACCGCGACCGGCCCGTGCTGTTCCTCGTGCCGCTCGACGAGGAGGCGGTCCTCGAGATGACCGCGCTGGCGATCCGTCTGCGTGAGCGCTTCCGGGTGGAGCACGCCTACCAGCCGCGCAATCCCGGGAAGGGCCTCAAGGAGGCGGACCGCAGTGGAGCGGTCTTCGCCGCCCTGCGCGGCAGCAGCGAGCGCGCGCAGAACGTCGTGCAGCTCAAGCACCTGGCGAGCGGAGATCAGGTGGCCGTCGCCGAGTCCGACCTCGAGAGCCACCTGCAGGAGCGCCTATGAACCGGACCGATCCCGTACCGCGGCCAGCCCGGAAGCGCCGCCGGCCTCTGATAAGCTCTCGGGCATGAGACGGAGCCATTCCTGCGGGGCGCTACGCGCCTCGCACGCCGCTCAGTCCGTCGTCCTGCAGGGATGGATCAACCGCAGGCGCGACCTGGGCGGACTCATCTTCTTCGACCTGCGCGACCGGGAAGGCCTCACCCAGGTGGTGGTGGAGCCGGACGATGCCGAGGCGTTCGCCGCCGCCCAGGGGGTGCGCGGCGAGTTCGTGGTGGAGGTGGAGGGCGACGTGCGCCTCCGACCCGCCGAGCAGCGTTCGGAACGCAGCCCCACGGGCGAGGTGGAGGTCGTGGCCCGGCGGCTGGACGTGCTCTCTCCCGCCAGGACGCCGCCCTTCCTGGTCGACGGCAGCGTGGACGCGCGCGAGGTCAGCGAGGATCTGCGACTCAAGCACCGCTACCTCGATCTGCGGCGGCCGCAGGCGCTGGCGCCGTTGCGCGCGCGCCACCGCATGACCAAGGCGATCTGGGACCATCTCGACGCGCTCGGGTTCGTGCAGGTGGAGACGCCGCTGCTGACGCTTTCGACGCCGGAGGGGGCGCGCGACTTCGTGGTGCCGGCGCGGCTCAGGACCGGTGCGTTCTACGCGCTTCCGCAGTCCCCCCAGCTCTTCAAGCAGATGCTGATGATGGCCGGGGTCGACCGCTACTTCCAGATCGCCCGCTGCTTCCGTGACGAGGACCTGCGTGCCGACCGGCAACCGGACTTCACCCAGCTCGATCTCGAGATGGCCTTCGTGGACCAGGAGGACGTTCTGGAGCTCAACGAAGGGTTGATGGAGGCCGTCGTATCAGCGGCCACGGGAGCCGACATCGACACCCCCTTCCCGCGGTTGAGCTACCAGGAAGCGATGGACCGCTACGGCAGCGACAAACCCGACACCCGCTTCGGCCTTCCCCTGGTCGACGCCTCGTCCGTCTTCGAGGGCACCGGCTTCCGGGGCTTCGCCTCGGTGCTCGACGCCGGCGGCGCCATCAAGGCGCTGCGCGTCCCCGCGGCCCACGCCACGGCGCTCACGCGACGCGTGCTCGACGACCTCGAGGCCCACGCGAAGCGCTACGGTGCCCATGGCATGGCCTGGCTGAAGTGCGCCGCGGACGGCGGCTACACCGGCCCCATCGCGAAGTTCCTCGGCGACGACGAGCGCATGCGGCTGCGGGAGGTGGCCGAGGACGAGGGCGACGTCCTGCTCCTGGTCGCCGATACCTGGAAGGTCGCCTGCACCGCCCTCGGAGCGGTCCGCAGCCGCCTCCCCGAGGTGCTCGGGCTGGAGCTCGACCCGAACGACCTGAACTTCCTGTGGGTGGTGGACTTCCCGCTGCTGGAGCGCGACGAGGAGAGCGGTGGCTGGACCTACATGCACCACCCCTTCACGCGTCCACGGGACGAGGACCTCGAGCGTCTGGAGAGCGATCCGGGCTCGGTCCGCGCCAACGCCTACGACCTCGTGCTGAACGGGAACGAGATCGGCGGCGGCAGCCTGCGTATCCACCGCCTCGACGTGCAGAAGCGCATGTTCCGGGCGCTCGGCTTCAGCGACGCGGAGGCCGAGCGGCGCTTCGGCTTCTTCCTGGAGGCACTCGGCTACGGGACGCCGCCCCACGGCGGCATCGCCTGGGGTCTCGACCGCCTGGTGATGCTGTTGAGCGGGCAGAGCAGCATCCGCGACGTCATCGCCTTCCCCAAGAACCAGCGCGGGGTGGACCCGCTCACGGGCGCCCCATCGCCCATCGATCCCGGGCAGCTCGAGGAGCTCGGGCTCGCGCTGGCGAGCGAGCCGAGCGCATGATCCCGCTCGTCGTGCTCGATCTCGACGGCACCCTGATCGGGTCCCAGGGTGTGGTGGACACCTGCGTGTGGGAGGCCGCCGAGCGCGTCCGCGAGGCCGGCGTGAAGCTGGCGGTGTGCACCGGGCGGCCGGCGTTCGGGCTGGCGCAGCGCGTGGCACAGCGACTGGGCCCGACCACGCCCCACGTCTTCCAGTCCGGCGCCCACATCGCCTACCCCGACGGTGAGACGCTGAAGGCCTCCGCCCTCAAGGAGGCGGCCTCGCGCCGCTTGATCGAGCAGGCCCGCAAGCTGGGGAGCGTTCTGGAGCTCTACACGCCCAGCAACCTCTTCGTCGAGCGCAAGACCGACATGAGCGAAGCACACGCCAAGATGATCGGCGTCAACGCCATCGTTCGCGATCTGGAGGACGTCGTCGCCAACGAGCCGGTGGTGCGGGCCCAGTGGATCGTTCCGCTGGACCAGATCGCCGTGGTGACGGGCATCTCCGGGGACGGCGTGCAGGTCTCCACCGCGACCAGCCCTGCCCTGAAGAACACCGCCTTCGTCAGCGTGACGCGCGAGGGTGTCTCCAAGGCGAGCGCCGTGCGGCACGTCGCCGAGGTGTTGCGGGTGCGACTGAGCGACGTGATGGCGGTGGGCGACAGCGTCGGGGACCTCCCGATGCTGGAAGCGGTGGGACACCCGGTGGTGATGGCGAACAGCGCCCCGGAGCTGCTCGAGCGCTTCTCGGACGTGGCCGGCGACGTGGAATCGTGCGGCGTGGTCGTCGCACTCGAGGAAGCGCTGGCTCTGGAGCAGCTGTGAGGGCCGAGCTGGACCCGGCCGCGCCCTGGTAGACTCGCACGCATGGCTACGACGTCGATCCTCCGCCTCCCCGACCACGTCGGGGAGGCCGTCGAGGTGAGGGGTTGGGTCACCAACCTCCGCTCCAGCGGCAAGATCGCCTTCCTCCAGCTCCGTGACGGCAGCGGCTTCGTCCAGGGCGTCATCGCCCGCAACGATGCGGGTGACGACGCGTTCGAGCGAGCGCGCTCCCTGACGCAGGAAACGAGCGTGATCGTACGCGGCGTCGTCCGGGAGGACAGCCGCGCCCCCAGCGGTGTGGAGCTCGGCGTGGAGGAGGTGGAGGTCGTGGCGCCTGCGCACGACTACCCCATCACGCCCAAGGAACACGGCGTCGACTTCCTCTTCGAACACCGCCACCTCTACCTCCGGCATCGCGGCCCGTGGGCCACGCTGCGCATCCGCGACGAGATCGAGCGCGCCATCCACGACTTCTTCGGCGAACGCGACTTCCTGCGCTTCGACGCGCCCTTCTTCATGCCGACCGCGGTGGAAGGGACCACCAACCTCTTCGAGATCGAGCTGTTCGAGCAGGACAATGCCTTCCTGTCGCAGTCCGGTCAGCTCTACGCCGAGGCCGGCGCGCTGGCGTTCGGCAAGGTGTACACCTTCGGCCCTGCCTTCCGCGCCGAGAAGAGCAAGACCCGCCGTCACCTGCTGGAGTTCTGGATGATCGAGCCCGAGGTCGCCTACCTCGAGCACGAGGCCAACATGGACCTGCAGGAGGAGCTGGTGGCGTATCTGGTGGGGCGTGTCCTGGAAAGGCGGTCACGGGAGCTGGAGATGCTGGGGCGCGACCCACGCCTGCTGGAGCCGAGCGCGGCCGGCGACTTCCCGCGCATCAGCTACGACGAGGCGCTGACGCTGCTCGAAGCGAAGGGGGAACGCCTCCCCTGGGGCGAGGACTTCGGCGCACCGCACGAGACCCTGCTCGGCGAGCACTTCGACCGGCCGGTGATGGTGGAGCGCTGGCCCACCGAGACCAAGGCCTTCTACATGCAACCCGTGGAGGGCGATCCCAGCCGGGTGCTGTGCGACGACATGATCGCACCGGAGGGGTACGGCGAGATCATCGGGGGCTCGCAGCGCATCCACGACCTGGCGCTGCTCGAGCAGCGCATCGCCGCCCACGGACTGCCGTCCTCGGCCTTCGGATGGTACCTCGACCTGCGGCGCTTCGGCAGCGTGCCGCACTCGGGCTTCGGGCTGGGGTTGGAACGCACGCTCGCCTGGATCGCGGGCGCCAAGCATCTGCGAGAGGTCGTGCCCTTCCCGCGTATGCTCACCCGCATGTACCCCTGAGCGTGGGGCCGGCTCGGTCGGATCACAGGGCCGAGTCGACCGCTACGTGACCGAGCAGGGTGTGGGCCGGGCGCCCGTCGCGCAGGAAGCGCACCTCGTCCGCACCGTTGTTCAGCACAGTCTGCCGGATCGAGTGCAACAGCTGCAGCTCCTCCGCGACGCCGACCGAGACCGGGGCGCTCTCCGTGATGTCGAGCACGGCCACCTGCTTCCGGTTCACCTGCTGCACGAAGACCTCGGGCGTGTCCAGACCCGTCGGCCAGCTCCCCGCCTGCTGCATCGCCTTGCGCAGGGCCGCAACGATTCTCTGGAGGCGCGCAGCCGGGTCCGACGGCAGCTCCAGCGTCACGAAGTCGGGCCGCGCCAGCCCGCTCTGGTCGACCAGCTCCAGGCGGATCTCCTGGCTGTGGACCTGGGCAGCCGGCTGCACGGGTTTGATGTCGACCGGCCGGGGCCGCCCCACGTGCGCACC